>VTPE01000068.1 GCA_008638005.1 Pelagibacteraceae bacterium
TAGTACATTCTTAAAATTCTTTGCAGCTTCAGTTAATAAAACTTTATCTTGAGGTCTTTTCGGACCAGAAATTGTTGGCACAACTGTAGACATATCTAATGATAAAGTATCTGTGTAAACAGCTTTATCATCTGCCCACAAGCCTTGTTCTTTGGCATAAGATTTTACCAACTCTATAGTTTCAACGTCTCTACCAGATAGTTCTAAATATTTAATTGTTTCATCATCTATTGGAAAAAAACCACAAGTAGCACCATATTCAGGAGCCATGTTTCCAATTGTTGCTCTATCCGCTAAAGTTAGGTTGCTTAACCCTTCTCCATAAAACTCAACAAACTTTCCTACTACACCCTTGTCTCTTAACATCTTAACAACAGTCAAAACTAAATCAGTTGCGGTTGTGCCTTCAGGTAGTTTACCTTTCATTTCAAATCCAATAACCTCTGGAATTAACATTGATGTAGGCTGACCTAACATTCCTGCCTCAGCTTCGATTCCTCCTACACCCCAGCCAAGAACTGATAAGCCATTAACCATTGTGGTATGACTATCCGTTCCAACTAAAGTATCAGGATAAGCATATGTCTCACCATCTACATCTGCTGTCCAAACAACTTTCGACAAATATTCTAAGTTTACTTGATGACAGATTCCTGTTCCTGGAGGTACGATCCTTAAATTGTTAAAAGCTTGCTGGCCCCATTTTAGAAAAGAGTATCTTTCTCCATTTCTTTCAAACTCTTTTTCAACATTCTTTTGCAATGCATCTTTTGAACCATTGATGTCTACTTGAACTGAGTGATCAATAACTAAATCAACTGGAGATAATGGGTTTATCTTGTTTGGATCTTTATTTTTTTCTTTTACCACTTCTCGCATGGCAGCCAAATCGGCTACAGCCGGAATACCAGTAAAATCCTGTAACAAAACTCTCGCTGGCCTGTAAGCAATTTCTTTTGGTGATTTTTTATTTTTTAACCAATCTTTTAAAGCTAAAATCTGATCTTTGCTTACTGTCAAATCATCCTCAAATCTTAAAAGATTTTCTAATAAAACCTTAAGTGATTTAGGCAGTTTTTCTGTGCCCTCTAAACCGTTTTGAGCAGCTTTTTTTAAATTATAATATTTATATTTTTTAGAACCGACTGTTAGTTCTGAGTGAGCTTTAAAACTATCTAAGCTTTTCATCAAAATTTAATTATTTAAGTTATTCTGTAAAATCAAGTGACAAAGGTGCTTCAAGTTGTAACATACGCGTTAAAATATCAACATCAGGTTTTATATATTTATTTAAGTTTACTTTTTTGGATGTAAACATCTCCTGACATTAAAAGCCTTGCATGCCTAGTTGTTCCTGCAATTAAATTATTAATTTCATTATCTTTATACTCGATTTCAAAATTTATTTTTGAAATTCCTGTTGGGTGCTCTATCTCAAATATACCATTTTCAGAATAATCAGAATAAAATTCAGAACAAATTGTTTCTCTTGATTTAGATGCTGCCATCAAACAAATTGAACCTGTGATAGCGTAACCATTATGACAGGTCCAAGGCATAAAGTATCTTGATTTAATCGATCCTTTATCTGCTTTTGAAACAAGCGCTACTTTTGGAATTACAGATTTGCTCACATCTCCAAATCCTATCCTTTTACCAAGTTCAATTCTTATATCGCTCATTTCATTAATAAGTTTTTTATTTTCATTAAGTTCGATATAACTTTCGTTACCCGTTAAACCAAAATCTGTTGCTCTAAAAAAAACAACAGGCATTGCCGCATCTACCAAGCTACATTCTTTTCCATTAATTTTATCTATCTTGTTACCTGTTGGAAAAAGTTTTTTTGTTTTTGATCCAATTGAGTCTAAAAACCTAATTTCAACTGGCGTTCCATTGTTTGGGACTCCGTCTATTTGAAAATCACCGTCGTAAGAAACTTGTTTATTGGGTGTTTGAATAATTTCCTCAATTTTCATTCCAGTATTTACATCTCTAATTATAACTTTAGTTTGACCTTCTTGAGCTTTCACCAGTCCCCTCTCAATTGCAAAAGGTCCAACGCCAATCAACATATTTCCACATGAAGGTTTTGTATCTACAATAGGTTCATCAATTTTTACTTGCGCAAAATGATAATTTACATCAATGCCATTCTCCTCTGATTTAGAGACCATTGCCACTTTGCTTTTTACAGGGTCAGCGCCTCCCATACCATCGATTTGTCTGACATCAGGCGAGCCCATGACTGCTAGTAAAGTTTTATTTCTTTGATGTTCATCTTCAGGTAAATCGTTTTTTAAAAAATAAGGCCCTCTTGATGTACCGCCTCTCATAAACAGGCATGGTATTTTAATTTGATCGCTCATAACTAGTTAATTGGCCACGGTAATTCTATATAACTTTGTAATATACCTGGTGGAAAATCCATTACCATAAAGTGTGATATCAAAGCTAAAACAAACCATACTCCTAATCCTCCTATTAAAGATTTTTGAAATCTAATTTTTGCAATTTTAGTTAAGAATATGATTACAAATAAACCGATAGAAATATAAAAGCCAACTATAACAGATAAAAATAATGGAGAAACAAACCAAATAATAGGTTGCCAGAAAGGTCGAGTATCTTTTTGTTTTGATAAAGTTTGCTCAGTATCAAATAATATTGACGAATATTGATCTGCAGTTAGCATTTGAATTATTATAATAATTGACATTAAAAACATAATGATGGAGACAGAAACAGGATAAATGCTCCCAAGAAATTCTAAATTTTTAGTTGCCAAAAACGTACCAATAGAAATAAAGAACATCAAAATAACAAAAATCCACTGAGGCCTTATATCAAACGTGAAAGGTTTTTTTTGATCACCTTGAATTTCTTTTGATTTATTGATTACCTTCATGCCAGAGTAAACAGATAAAAATGCAATAATTATTAAAACAATAAATATTGGTCGGACAAAAAGTTCGCTAAAAGTATAAAATTGAATTGTTTGATATAAGTTTGTTTCAATTCCATCACTTAAAACGAAACCAATCATCAAAGCAACTCTAGAATAATCAAATCGTTTCATGAAAACGGCAATCACACCAATCCCCAATGCAAATACAAGATCTCCCCAAGATCTTGTTGAATTAAATATAGCAAATAAAATTAATGAAATTAAAAATGGAGCCAAAAATGTAAAATTAATTGTTGTAAGTTTTGAAATTGGACGAGCTAGTGTAGCGCAAATAATTGCACCAAAAATATTTGCGATCGCAAGAGACCAAATAATCGTATAAACAAGATCTAATTTAGTCTCCACTAGTTGTATTCCTGGGTCAACACCAAGAAGTATTAAACCACCCATTAACACTGCAGTTCCTCCAGACCCTGGAATGCCGAATAATAAAGTGGGAATAAGCGCTCCACCCTCTTTAGAGTTTGAGCTCGACTCTGGACCAATTACACCTCTAATATCACCTTTGCCAAAATTTTCTGCATTTCTAACTGTAGTTTTGGCGTGACTATAACTTATCCAATCAATACATGAGCCTCCAATGCCTGGGATCATACCAATAAAACTTCCAATAAATGAACACCTTAAAACTAAAAATTTGTTAGCTAAAAAATCCTTAAAACCTTGAGACCATCCGGTTTTTTCTAAACTTGCTTTTTCGCTTACAGGTTTATTGGTTCTTAGTAATTCAACAATTTCAGGAACTGCAAAAATAGAAATTGCAATTACCATCAAATGTATTCCTCCGCTTAAATAAACAACAATAGGATTATGTACGTCTAAAAAAGTACTTAAGTCCAATCTATACTCTGATGATGCAGGCGCTATACCAATCGCACCTATTATTAATCCT
>VTPE01000069.1 GCA_008638005.1 Pelagibacteraceae bacterium
AATGACAAGAAGACTGTTTTATCTTTAAGGGAAATTGGCGATAAACTTTTAGATCAAAAATCTTTAGAAGCACAAACCATTGATCGAGCTAGAGAGCATCCAGAAGATGCTACCGAGCAAGAAGAGTACGATGCACCTGAAGGCGATGCGTTTGAAGAAATTTATAAAGGTGAAGTTTCTAAATCGGGTCAAGCAATATTGCCATCTAAGCGATCTCGAAAAGTCCCATCTCAAAACATGAAGTCAAATGATGATGTTGATGATGAAGAAGATTTTTCAGATGAAGTATCTTCAGACAGTAGCACTGAAGAACAAAGTTCTTAATTATTAAATTCTTTTAAAATTTTTTCTCGATGTTGGTCTAAGTCTGGGATGTCGCCGCGAGTTTTACCATCTTCATAGGATGACATTTTAATTGGATTTCCAGCCATTTTAAATTCTCCAATTTTATTATGCATTGCACTTACAATCATATTTCTAGCTTGAGTCTGGGGGCTTTCAACCGCTTCTTTTATATTGTTAATAGGGCCACAAGGAATTTTTTTATCTTCTAGTATTTTACACCATTCAGCTGTTGTTTTATTTTTAAGTTTTTCTTCTAATATTTTTTTTAACTCTTCAATATTTTCATTTCTTTTTGAATTCGTATTAAATTTTTCATCTTGATATAAGTTAAGGTCAAAAATTTTACACATACCTTCAAAAAGTTTATCATTGCCTGCAGCTATAATAATGTGACTGTCTTTTGTTTTAAAAGCTTCAAATGGAGCGATAGATGGATGTCTTGATCCCATAGGTTTTGGAATCTCACCTTTAGATAAATATCTTGCAATAGCATTTTCTAAAATTGCAATTTGGCAATCAAGCATTGCCACATCAATATACATGCCTCGTCCAGTTTTTTCACGGTCATACAATGCAGCATTGATTCCAATCGCAGTAAATAATCCTGCAGTAATATCGCCAATTGAAGTTCCAACTCTCGTAGGTTCACTATCAGGTTGACCCGTCACACTCATTAAACCGCCCATACCTTGAACAACCATGTCATAAGCTGGTAATCCTTTTAGTGGACCTGTCTGACCAAAACCTGAAGCGGATGCATAAATAAGTTTTGGATATTTGTCTTTTAGATCATCCCAACCATAACCCCACTTATTTAAAGTTCCAGGTTTAAAGTTTTCAACTAAAATATCAGCTTTACTTAAAATTTTTTCAAAAATTTTTTTATCTTCATCAACTTTTAAATTAAGAGCGATACTTTCTTTGTTTCGATTAAGAGACATAAAGTATGCAGATTGATCTTCAACGAATGGACCAAAGCCTCTGGAATCGTCTCCAACTTCAGGCGCTTCAACTTTTATAACTCGGGCTCCAAGGTCAGATAAAACCATAGTGCAATAAGGTCCAACCAACACTCTTGTTAAATCTAGTACTAATAACCCTGATAAAGGACCTTTATTTGGCATAAAAATTGTTTGAACTTAATAACAAAATATAGTTCAATGGCCAATTAATTTAACAATAGGGGAGAAAAAAAATGAAAATTTTTAGTAAATTAATTTTTTCATTAATTACTCTATCATTTATCTCAAGCGCATCTTTTGCTGCTCCAGTTACATGGAAAGCATCTCACCAGTGGCCTGGTGGAAAAGGAGATCCTAGAGATGAGATGGTACAAATAATTAAAAGAGAAGTAGAAAAAGCCAATGTAGATTTTAAAATACAAATCTATCCTGGTAAGTCACTGTACAAACCAAAAGAGCAGTGGCAGCCTTTAACAACCGGTGATTTGGACATGACAGCATTTCCTCTGGACTATGCTAACAAATTTCACCCAGAGTTTAGTATTACTCTGATGCCTGGTATTGTGAAAAATCACGATCATTCAAAAAGAATTAATAAATCTGCATTCATGGATTCCATTAGAAAAATTATGGATGATGCGGGTGTATTGGTTGTGTCAGATGCATGGCTAGGGGGAGCTTTTGCTTCAAAAACTCAATGCATTACAAGTCCTGCATCAGCAAAAGGTCAAGCAATGAGAGCTGCGGGTCCTATGTTTAACAAGATGTTAGAAGGAGCTGGGTCATCTATTGCATCTATGCCAAGTTCAGAAATATATTCTGCACTTCAAACAGGTGTTTTAACTGGTGCGAATACTAGTTCAGGTAGTTTTGTTTCTTACAAAATCTATGAACAAGTAAAGTGTTTAACTCCTCCAGGTAAATTTGGCTTATGGTTTATGTATGAGCCAATCCTAATGTCTAAAAAATCTTACAACAAGCTAAATAACAAACAAAAGGCAGCTTTAAAAGCAGCAGGAAAAAAAGCTGAAGATTGGATGTTAGAGCAAGTTGCTGGTTTAGACTCAAAAATGGAAAACACATTCAAAAAAGCTGGTGTTAAATTAGCTTATATGAATGAGAGTGATTATAAAGCTTGGTTAGAGATAGCTAAGAAAACATCATTCAAAGATTTTGCAACAAAGGTTCCGGGTGGTCAAAAATTATTAGACCAAGCTTTGTCAGTAAAATAAAAATAATACAAATTAACCCTAGGCTTAATTGCCTAGGGTTTTTTATTTATGGATAAATATATAAATTTTGTAAAATTTATTTCGAAATTTTGTGGCGTTATCGCCACTACGCTTATTGCTAGCGCTATCTTGGTTATAATTGATATGGTTGTTGAAAGGTACGTCTTTAATCTTTCAACATCTTGGCAAACTGAATTTGTAATTTACTCGCTCGCAGCAGCGACTTTTATTGGATGTCCCTATGTCTTATTAGTTAAGGGGCATGTCAATGTTGAGCTTTTACCTCATTATTTTGATTATAAAGGAAAGTTATTTTTAGCATTATTAGCTTCTTTTATGTCATTATTATTTTTTATTGTTTTATTCGTTCTTGGTACGGAAATGTGGTGGAAATCTTATACAGAAAATTGGACAACAGGAACGATTTGGAATGCAAAGATGTGGAAATTATATTTATCTTTTCCAATTGGAATGTTCATCACCATACTCCAATACATTGCAGATATTATATCTTTGATAACTAAAAGAGAAATGCCGTTTCCAGGACTTGAAGTTACAGAAGAAGGTAATTCATGACACCATTAGAAATTGGATTAATAGTTGTTGTTGTTACTCTATTAGTTTTTTCAACTGGAATACCTGTTGCATTTGGCTTGGGCTTTGTCGCTCTAATGTTTTTATTTACTTTTGAAGGTTTTGGAATGGCCAGAGTTGTTGCGGAAACTTTTTTTTCTGGTCTCGAAGAGTTTGCAATTGTTTCAATTCCCATGTTTATTGTGATGGGTATAGCTGTTGCATCATCGCCTGCAGGAAAGGACTTATATTCAGCTTTAGATAGATGGTTAATAGAGTTCCAGGTGGGTTAGTAGTGTCCAATCTTGGAGCTTGCGCTTTATTTGCGGCATTAAGCGGTTCATCTCCAGCTACATGTGCTGCGATTGGAAAAATGGGAATTCCTGAAATGAGAGAAAGAGGTTACCCAAAAGAAATTTCTGCCGGAACAATAGCTGCTGGTGGAACACTTGGAATTTTAATTCCTCCTAGCATTACAATGATCGTATATGGTATTTCTACAGAAACATCGATTGGTCAGTTATTTACGGCCGGTATATTTCCTGGCCTGATGCTCACAGGTTTATTCATGGTATGGGCAATATTTAAAACTTGGATTTCTACAAAAGATGATAAAAATATTGAAGGATCGGCAATTTTTGGAAGAAGCTTCTCTTGGAAAGAGAGATTTGAAGTCATGCCTAGAATTTTACCTTTTCTTCTCGTTGTT
>VTPE01000070.1 GCA_008638005.1 Pelagibacteraceae bacterium
ATATGAGTTCTTAAAATGGGGGCAAAAAGCTTTTAATAACTTTTCAGTTGTACCCCCAGGAACTGGAATTTGCCACCAAGTTAATCTGGAATATTTATCCAAAGTCGTTTGGACAAAAGATTTAGACGGTGAAACTTATGCCTTTCCAGATACTTTAGTTGGAACTGATAGTCATACAACAATGGTTAATGGCCTTGCAGTTTTAGGTTGGGGTGTAGGCGGTATTGAAGCAGAAGCTGCAATGCTAGGTCAACCTATTTCAATGTTGATACCTGAAGTTATTGGATTTGAATTAACTGGAAAATTAAATGAAGGCATGACTGCCACAGATTTAGTTTTAACCATTGTTAAAATGTTAAGGGAAAAAGGTGTTGTTGGAAAATTTGTTGAGTTTTATGGTAAGGGTTTAAAAAATTTAACTTTAGCTGACAGAGCAACGATTGCAAATATGGCTCCCGAGTACGGAGCAACATGTGGGTTTTTTCCCATTGATGAAGAGACACTAAAATATTTAGAATTTTCAGGAAGAGACAAAAATACGATCGAACTCGTTGAAAAATATGCAAAAGCACAAGGTATGTGGTCAAGCGAAGGTATGGTTTTCACCGATACCTTATCATTAGACATGTCTAAAGTTGTTCCAAGTATTTCCGGTCCAAAAAGACCTCAAGATAAAGTTGAACTTGATATTGCTTCATCATCATTTCTAAAAAGCCATAAAGAAAATACTAAAAGAGAAAGTTTTGAAGAAAATGCAGTTGATGGCGAAGATTATAAATTAAAAGATGGAAATATTGTAATTGCAGCAATTACATCTTGTACCAATACATCAAACCCGAGTGTTTTAATTGGAGCCGGATTGGTTGCTAAAAAGGCGATTGAAAAAGGTTTAAAAGTTAAACCATGGGTTAAAACATCACTAGCTCCTGGCTCTCAAGTTGTCACAGATTATTTGGATAAAGCTGGTCTATCACCATATTTAGATGAATTAGGATTTAACCTAGTCGGTTATGGATGCACAACATGTATTGGAAATTCAGGTCCATTAAACGAGAATATTTCAAAATCAATAAGAGATAAAAATCTGTATGTTGCATCTGTTCTTTCAGGAAATAGAAATTTTGAAGGAAGAATTAGTCCAGATGTTAAAGCCAATTATTTAGCATCTCCTCCTTTAGTTGTTGCGTATGCAATAGCGGGATCAATGAATGTTGATTTATACAAAGATCCCATTGGAACAGATAAAGATGGAAAAGATGTCTTTATGAAAGATATTTGGCCTTCAAATAAAGAAATTGAAGAATTAATTAAAAATTCAATCACTGCAGATATGTTTAAAACAAGATACGGAAATGTTGCTGAAGGACCTGAAGAATGGCAAAAAATTAATGTAGATGAAAGCAGTATTTATAATTGGAATGATGGATCTACATATGTAAAAAAACCACCTTTCTTTGAAAACTTATCTGAAAAGCCGGAAGGGTTTAAAGCAATTAAAGATGCAAGACCTCTTTTAATATTAGCAGATTCTGTCACCACAGATCACATCTCACCAGCAGGAACTATTCAAAAAGAAGGGCCAACAGGAAACTACTTTATGGAAAGACAAGTTCTTCCAAAAGATTTTAATTCTTATGGTACTAGACGAGGCAATCATGAAGTTATGATGAGAGGAACTTTTGCTAATATTAGAATTAGAAATGAAATGGCACCTGGTACCGAGGGTGGTCTTACAACTCTATATCCAGAAAACAAAGTGATGAGTGTTTTTGATGCTTCATTTGAATATCAAAAGAGAGGCACTCCATTAGTCGTTGTGGCAGGAAAAGAATATGGAACTGGATCTTCAAGAGACTGGGCAGCAAAAGGTACAAAGCTTTTAGGAATTAAAGCTGTGATTGCAGAAAGTTTTGAGAGAATTCATAGATCAAATTTAGTTGGAATGGGAATTCTTCCTCTTCAATTTATTAATGGAATGGATAGAAAAAAACTTAATCTTCAAGGTTCAGAATTAATTACCATTCTTGATATTGAAAAAGGAATTAAGCCTAGAGAAAATGCCAAAGTAGAAATTAAATATGCCGATGGCTCGTCCAAGACTATTGAAGCATTATGTCGAATTGATACCGATAATGAAATTCTCTATTATGAAAATGGTGGAATTCTTCAATATGTTTTAAGAAAGATGATTTAATGCAGTTTCATCGAGTCAAAGTTCATCCATCTAAATCAAATTTAAAAAAACAAGACCAGCTAGCTTGGAAGATTGCTGAGATTGCATCTGACAAGGCACCAATAGATAAAGATGCAACAGAGATGGTCATTAATAGAATTATTGATAATGCATCGGTTGCAATTGCTTCTTTTAAAAGAGGGCCAGTGACAACAGCAAGAGAAATGGCGTTAGCACATCCTAGAAAAAAAGGTGCAACAGTTTTTGGAATAAACCCTAAACAAAGATTTGATTGTGAGTGGGCAGCCTGGGCAAATGGAACAGCGGTGAGAGAATTAGATTTTCATGATACTTATTTAGCTGCAGATTATTCTCATCCTGGAGATAATATTCCGTCTATACTGGCTGTAGCTCAACAAAAGAAAAAAGATGGAAAATCTTTGTTAAAAGGAATTTTAACTGGTTATGAGGTGCAAGTAAATTTAGTTAAAGGTATTTGCCTGCATGAGCATAAAATTGATCATATAGCACATTTAGGTCCAAGTGCTGCAGCTGGAATTGGTACGCTTTTGAATTTATCAACTGATCAAATTTATCAAGCCGTTCAACAAGCTTTACATGTAACAGTCTCAACAAGACAATCTAGAAAAGGTGAAATATCTACTTGGAAAGCATTTGCACCTGCACATGCTGGTAAATTAGCAATTGAAGCTGTAGATAGAATAATGAGAGGAGAGGGTGCGCCATCTCCAATTTATGAAGGTGAAGACAGTGTAATTGCATATGTTCTATCAGGTCCTGATGCTGAATACACCGTTCCATTGCCAATACCCAATGAACCTAAAAGAGCTATCTTAGAAACTTATACAAAAGAACACTCTGCTGAATATCAAGCTCAAGCATTAATTGATTTAGCAAGAGACTTAAATAAAGAAATAAAAGATTTTTCAAACGTTGATACAATTGATTTATATACCAGTCACCACACTCACAATGTCATTGGAACAGGAGCTAATGATCCTCAAAAAATGGATCCTAACGCAAGTAGAGAAACATTAGACCATTCTATAATGTACATACTTGCTGTAGCACTTGAAGATGGAAAATGGCATCACGTTAATTCATACTCAAAAAAAAGAGCTAATAAGCCCTCTACCATAGAGCTTTGGAATAAAATTAAAACTCATGAAGATCCAGTTTGGACACAAAAATATCATGATCCGGATCCAGAAAGAAAATCCTTTGGTGGAAAGTTAGTTATCAAAATGAAAGATGGAAAAATAATTGAAAGAGAACTTGGAATTGCAGATGCACATCCAAATGGAAAAAGACCTTTTCAAAGAAAACAATATATTGAAAAGTTTAAAACACTAACTGATGGTATTATTTCCAAGAAAGAAAGTGAGCGTTTTTTAAAGGATGTTCAAAAGTTAACAAAACTTAAATCTGGTGATCTCCATAAGCTGAATGTTGAGGTAAAACCAGGTCTTCAAAAGAAAAAAAGAAAAATAAAAGCTATTTTTTAGTTTCAATAGGCTTACCCTCAAGCCATGTTTCTTCTTCTCCAACATAATGTTCCTTTTTCCATATTGGAGTTCTTTTCTTAATTTCCTCGATTATATAT
>VTPE01000071.1 GCA_008638005.1 Pelagibacteraceae bacterium
TCATTAAAATAAGGGTAACTACCTATATCAACATCAGGAAAATTATTTTGAATTGCTGACAATTCATCTGCGATTGCGCTTTCCCTTAAACCAGAGTCTATTGATATCGAAATTATTTTTTTTCCACTTTTAACAATCGTATCTAAATATGGGATCATTACTTGTAGAATACTTGGAACACCTGGTAATACAAAAACATTCTCTACATAAAACCCTGCAGCAAATGTTTTTGGATTTGGAATAAGTTTTGCATATTCTGGCATTTTTGCCATTTTTTTTCTACCTTCATTAAAATCACTATTTTTATAATACTCCTCCAAAGCCTTGTAAGCTTCTGGATGATACTGATACTTTTGGTTAAATACTTTTGAAATTGACTCAGAAGTAATGTCATCGTGAGTTGGGCCTATTCCACCCGTTGTAAAAACATATCCAAATTTTCTTCTAAGCTCGTTTACTGTGCTGATAATAACATTTTCTTTATCAGGAATTGCCCTAACCTCTTCTACATTTACTCCTTTATTGTTTAACCAGGATGCTATGAATGAGGTATTTTTATCAACAGTTCTTCCAGATAATATTTCATTGCCAATGATAACAATAGCTGCTGTAAATTCTTTTTTAAATTCCATATGAAAATTGAAGCTAATTTACTACATGTTAAATTTTTAAAAAGATATAAAAGATTTTTTGTAGACGTAGAGCATAACAAAAAAATAATAACCGCACACTGTCCTAACTCTGGTTCTATGCTTGGACTTCTTAACATTGGTAACGATTCATGGATTTCAAAAAGCGATAATCCAAATAGAAAACTTCAATACACCTTAGAAATAATAAACGACAACAAAAGTAATGTTGGAGTTAATACTCACCGTGCAAACAAAATAGTGGAAGAAGCGCTAAATAATAAATTAATCTCAGAATTTAAAAAATTTGATGAAGTCAAACGTGAAGTCAAATTTAATGCAGAAACTCGCTTTGATTTTCTCTTGAAAAACAAAAAAACAAAAGCTTTTTTAGAAGTTAAAAATGTAACGTTATCAAGGAATAGAAATATATCTGAATTTCCAGATGCGATTACATCAAGAGGAAAAAAGCATCTAGTTCGCTTACAAGATGCAATTAAAAAAGGGTTTGATAGCTATTTGTTATTTTTGGTTCAAAGAGAAGATGCAAAAGAGTTTCAAATAGCAAAGGATATTGACCCTGAATATTATGATGAAATCAAAAAGGCAAAAAAAAATGGTGTGAAAATTTTTGCCTACTCTTGTAAAGTCAATAATAAAGAAATATCAGTTAATAAAAAAATAAAAGTAAAACTATAGTGCAATCATTTAAAAAATATTATCCAGATGAATTTAAAAAACTAAAACATGCTGGAAAAATTTCATCACAATGTTTAGATCTTGTTGAAGAAAAAATAAAACCTGGAATTACAACAGAGGAAATTGATAAAATTTGCAATGATTTCCTAAAAAAAAATAAAGCTGTTTCTGCACCGTTGCTTTATAGAGGTTTTCCTAAATCAATTTGCACGTCAGTTAATCATGTTGTTTGCCATGGAATTCCTTCGAACAAAACCCTTAATGAAGGCGACATTGTTAATGTAGATGTTACCTCTTATATTGATGGATTTCATGGGGATACATCTAGAACATTTTGCGTTGGAAAAGTTTCTGTAAAAGCAAAAAACTTGATTGATATTACAAAAGAAGCTCTTCAAAGAGCAATCAAAATTTTAAAACCTGGTCTTAACCTAGGGGACATTGGGCATGAGATACAAAGTTTTGTAGAAAGTAATGGTTATTCTGTTGTAAGGGATTTTTGTGGACATGGGATTGGCCGGGAGTTTCATGAAGAACCTAATATTTTGCACTATGGAAAAAAAGGTTCAGGTCCAAAAATTCATGAAGGTATGGTTTTTACAATTGAGCCAATGATAAATTCAGGAAAATATGAAACCAAATTATTAAATGATGGCTGGACAGCAGTAACAAAGGATAAATCACTGTCAGCACAATTTGAACATACTGTGGGTATAACAAATAATGGGTATGAAATTTTTACCCTTTCATAATAAACTATAATTCATGATTCCAAGGTACAGCAGAAAAGAAATGGCTCAAATTTGGGAGCCCATGAATAAATTTAATATTTGGCTTGATATCGAAATTTATGCAGCTCAAGCCATGGAAAAATTTAAGATAATACCAAAGGGTGTTGCCTCGAAGGTTAGAAAAAAGTCAAAAATTAATATTAAAAGAATTGATGATATAGAAAAAAAAACAAAACATGATGTTATTGCTTTCTTAACATCTATCGCAGAATACGTTGGTCCAGAGGCTAAGTATTTGCATCAAGGAATGACTTCATCTGATGTGTTGGATACGTGTTTTAATTTACAATTAAAACAAGCTGGAAAAATTTTATTAAAAGACTTAGAGAAATTACTTAAAACTTTAAAGGCAAAATCAAAAAAGTATAAAGATACTATTACAATCGGTCGTAGTCATGGAATTCATGCTGAACCCGTTACATTTGGGTTTAAGCTTGCAACCTACTATGCTGAGTTTAAAAGAAACAAACTAAGATTAGAACGGGCAATTGAAGAAATATCTACGTGTGCCATTTCAGGCGCAGTAGGCACATTTGCCCATATAGGTCCTAATATTGAAAAATATGTTGCACAAAAATTAGGTTTAAAACCTGAGCCAATTTCTACACAAATTATTCCAAGAGATAGACATGCTAATTTTTTTAATACTTTAGCTTTAATTGCAAGTTCAGCAGAAAGATTGGCAACAGAAGTTAGGCATTTACAAAGAACTGAGGTTCTAGAGGCTGAAGAATATTTTTCATCAGGGCAAAAAGGATCTTCTGCAATGCCTCATAAAAGAAATCCCGTTTTATCTGAAAATATTACTGGACTAGCTAGACTTGTAAGAAGTTATGCATTTCCTGGAATGGAAAATATAGTCTTGTGGCATGAAAGAGACATTAGCCACTCAAGTGTTGAAAGAAATATTGGTCCTGACTCGACAGTTACTTTAGACTTTTTACTTGTGAGACTGGATAATGTTGTGGCTAATTTAATTATTCATCCAAAAAATATGGAAAATAATTTAAATAAATTTAAAGGCTTAATTTTTTCACAAGGGGTAATGTTAAAATTAACTCAAAAAGGCGTTAAAAGAGAAGACGCTTATAGAGTTGTGCAAAAAAACGCTATGAGAACTTGGGATAAGAATGAGGACTTTTACCTAAATTTAAAAAATGATAAAATGGTTAAAAAAAATCTTACTGAAAAAGAGCTAAAACAGTTGTTTGATGTCAATCAACATAAAAGGTATATAAACCATATTCTAAATAGAGTTTTAAAATAATGAGACGAAAAAAAATTTACGAAGGCAAAGCAAAAATACTTTACGAAGGTCCTGAAAGAAATACGCTCGTTCAATATTTTAAAGATGATGCAACGGCATTTAATAATAAGAAAAAAGCAGTTATTGAGGGCAAGGGAGTTCTTAACAATAGAATTTCTGAATTTATTTTAAATCAATTAAACGAAATTGGAATTGAAACTCATTTAATCAAAAGATTAAATATGAGAGAACAGCTTATAAAAAGTTGCGAAATTGTCCCTGTTGAATTTGTAGTTAGAAACATTGCAGCTGGAACTTTAGCGAATAGACTAGGAATGACAGAAGGAACAATCTTAAGAAGGCCTATTATAGAATATTACTATAAGAATGATGATCTAAATGATCCTTTGGTCACAGAAGAGCATATTGA
>VTPE01000072.1 GCA_008638005.1 Pelagibacteraceae bacterium
AAGTTATAACTGATTCAACTAATTACAAAGACCCAGCATATTACAATAACACTAATGAGCAATATAGTTTTGCAAATAATCAAGTTACTAAATCTTGGGGAACTGCAACTCCTAAAAGATTAGAAGATGAAAACGCAGTAGATGAAGATGGAAACCCTGTATTACAAGATGGTGTTCAAGTAATTAACTATGGTTTAAAAACTGAAAAGAAAAAAATAGTTAAACAACAAGCATCTGGTTTATTAGCACCTACTGATTGGTATGTAGTTAAAGCAACTGAAGTAGCTGACTATGATGTACCAGCAAACATATTATCTTTTAGAGCAGATGTTAGAACTAAATCTAATGAAATGGAAACTATGATTAATAACTGCACAACAGTTGATGAACTAAAAGCATTATACGAATACACAGAACAAGAAGACGGCACATTTACAAGACCACTACCTGAATTTCCAAAAGAGGTAATATAATGCCTTTAATACTTCCAAGTAATTCAATATCTGATTTAGGATATGAAGTAGATAACTCATTAAGATTTGATGGTGCTAGTAATGATTATTTAAGTAAAACACCAGCAAGTGATGGAAACTTAACAACAATGACTTTTAGTCTTTGGATTAAAAGAAGTAAATTAGGAACTGATCAAAAGTTTATTTCTACAAACTATGCGAGTAGCTCTTTATTTTACATGAGATTTAATACAAGTGACCAATTACAATTAATAGGTTATTCTGGTGGTGGTGCTACTCTACATGTAAATAAAATAACAAATAGAGTATTTCGAGATACTTCTGCTTGGTATCATTTAGTTGTTACTTTAGACAGTACTGATGCAACTGCTGAAGATAGATGTAAAATTTTTATTAATGGTGAAATAGAAACTTCATTTAATGCAAGTTCAAACCCTTCTTTAAATCGAACCTTTGTTTGGAATAAATCAAGTCATGTTAATGGTATAGGTCATTATGCTTATGATGGTAGTAGCCATTTTTATGGCTACATGTCAGAATTTTGTTTCATTGATGGTACAGCACTAGACGCAACATCATTTGGAGAATTTGATGCTGATAGTGGAATATGGAAACCAATAGATGTATCTGGTTTAACTTTTGGCACAAATGGATTTTATTTACCATTTGAAAACTCTGGTGCATTAGGTCAAGACGATAGTGGTAATGGAAATAACTGGACAGTTAATAATTTAACTAGCATAGATCAAACTACTGATACACCGACTAATAATTTTGCTACATTCAATCGATTAATTAAAACAGGAAATGATATAAAAACTTTAGCAAATGGTAATACTTCTATAACAGCATCATCTTCTAGTGCTTGGGGAACTTTATATTCAACTATTCCTGTTAATACAGGAAAATGGTATTGTGAAATTAAAATTGATGGAATTAATAGTGGAGACCCAAATAATTTTATATTTGGAGTTAAAGATATAGACCAAATTAATCATAGTTCCAATAATCAAGTTGCCGATACTACAAATGGCTATGGCTATAGAGGTGTTACAGGAAAAAAAGAAAATAATGGAACTCAAACTACTTATGGAAATAGTTATACTACAGGAGACATTGTTGGTATTGCTCTGGATTTAGATAATCATAAATTATATTTTTCTAAAAATGGAACTTTTCAAAATAGTGGAGACCCAACTAGTGGTGCAACAGGAACAGGCTCTGCTTTTGATTTAACAACTGATAAATATTATGTATTTGGTACATCTTCATATTATACACAAGAACAATATTCAATTAACTTCGGCAACCCACCTTACTCAATCTCATCAGGAAATAGTGATGGTAATGGCTATGGAAACTTTGAATATGCTGTACCATCAGGATATTATGCACTTAACACAAAAAATTTAGCCGAATATGGATGATGTTATGTTTATTAATAACAAATATAAATCTTGGTATGATTCTATAATCCAAAAAGCAAAAGTTAGAAATTTATCTGGCTATAAAGAAAAACATCATATTTTGCCAAGATGTTTAGGTGGCAAAGATATTAAAAAAAATTTAGTAGAACTTACTGCAAGAGAACATTTTATAGTTCATATGTTATTATGTAAATTTACTAAAGGTCAAGCAAAACATAAGATGCTTTATAGTTTTAATGCTATGAGTACTATGCGATATGGTAAAAGAAAATATAAATTACATAGCAGAACTGCTGGTGTATTAAGAAAAGAATTTTATCAATCTTTAAAAGGTCGTAAAGATTCTCCTGAAACTAGATTAAAAAAATCATTAAGATTTCGAGGAAAAAATAATCCTAATTATGGAAAAAAATTTAGTAAAGAACATAGAAGAAAATTAAGTGAAGCTAAAAAAGGTAAAAAACATATTTTATTTGGTAAGAAACATAAACCAGAAACAATAGAGAAAATGAAACAAAAAAAATTAGGGAAAAAATATAGTGATGTTTCAAGACTTAAAATGAGCATATCTCAAAGAAAATATAAAACTAAAATAAGAATACAAAAATATTTGAATCTATTTACATATTTAGATACAATGCAAAATTCTAATGAAATAAAAGGAAATTTATAATGGCATATACTTCTATTGATGATCCGACTTTGTACTTCAACACAAAATTATACACAGGTACAGGTGCAACACAATCTATTACAGGAGTTGGATTCCAGCCAGATTGGATATGGTTTAAGAATCGTACATCAGCACAATCTCATGCAATCGTAGATTCTGTTAGAGGAAGAAAAGGATTACAATCAAATGCAACAGATTATGAATATACTTTAAATACTGGAAAAGATTTTGGAACTTTTGATAGTGATGGATTTACAGTATCAACACCAGAACAATTAAATAGTTTTAACTTTAACACAGGTTCAATAGTTTCTTGGAATTGGAAAGCTGGTGGCACAGCATCATCAAACACAGATGGAAGTATCACATCAACAGTTTCAGCAAACACTACAAGTGGATTTAGTATTGTGTCTTGGACAGGAAGTGGTGCTAATGCAACCATTGGTCATGGGTTAGGAGCAGAACCAAAAATGATTTTTTTAAAAATAAGAACAGGCACAAATAACTGGCAAGTTTATAATAAGTCAATAGGAAGTGGTAATGCTTTATTTTTAAACACAACAGATGCCTCAAGTTCAAATACAAGTTGGCAATCTACTGATGCAACATCTTCAGTTTTTTATGTAAGTGGTGGTACAGCAGTAAATGGTTCTGGACAAGATTTAATTGCGTATTGCTTTAGTGAGGTTAAGGGTTACTCAAAAATCGGCAGTTACATAGGTAATGGCAGTACAAATGGAACATTTGTTTATACAGGATTTAAACCAGCTTGGGTTATAATTAAACAATCTAGTGCCGCAAGAGATTGGATTATGGTAGATAATAAAAGAAATACATTTAATGTTGTTAATAATAGACTTTTTCCTAATAATACTGATGCTCAAAATACTAGTGTAGATGCTTTAGATTTTACATCAAATGGTTTTAAAATAAGAAATACTAATACAACAGTTAATGCTTCAGGTGGAACATACATTTACATGTGTTTTGCCTCTAATCCTTTTACTACATCTACAGGAATACCAACTACTGCAAGATAATATGAATGAGAAAACTAATAAACATTCTTAGACATTGGAAGAACAATATATGGAAGAAATTAAACAGCGAATTAAAGAACACGAGGGGTTTAGGGATAC
>VTPE01000073.1 GCA_008638005.1 Pelagibacteraceae bacterium
TGTGAGATAAAATAACCATAAATAGCTATTGCAGAAAGGAGAACTAAAATTAAAAATATATTAGATTTTTTTTTTGCTGCAATCATTTAACTAAAAATTCTAAGATAGAGTGAATACTAACCAAGCCTTTAAATTTACCTTTTGATTTAACCAAAAGAATTGTAATTCTTTTTTTATTCATAACTGCAAGAGCTTCTGGGGCCAGCATATTCTCATCAATAAAGGTTGGGTTTTTAGTCATAATATTTTTAGCCTTAATATTTTCTAGGCTCTTAAACTTGCTGGCAGCTCTAGAGGTATCTCCATCGGTTATAATTGATAATTTGTTTTTATTTTTTTCTTTGACTAAAGCACAACCCAATCTTTTAGATGAAATTGTAGATAAAACTTTTGAGAATTGGGCATTAGCATCTACATAAGGGATTTGTTTTCCTGTAATTAAAAGATCTTTAATTGGAGTAAGTGATTTTCCAATGCTTCCATGCGGATGATGTTCACCAAATTTTGAAATTTTAAAATTTCTTTTTTTAGCAACTGTAAGAGCAAGTGCATCACCAATACAGGTTAATATTGTCGTTGAACTTGTTGGAACAAGAGAAAAATTTTTATCTCCAGCCTCTTTTATTTTTGGATAGACAATATTGATATCAGAATACTTATATAGTTGAGATTTAGAATTTGATGAGATTCCAATTATTTTAATTTTATATTTTTTAGCAAATTTAAAAATGGATATTAATTCACTTGTATTTCCACTATTTGATGCAATGACTAAAGTATCATTTTTTTGCAAATTTCCCAAACTTCCGTGACTGGCTTGATTAGCATCCAAGACATAACTTGGAATACCGAGTGATGAAAATGTACCACAAGTTTTCTCTAAAATAAGTTTAGATTTTCCAACACCTGTAAAAACGATATTTCCTTTAGTGTTATTAATTATATTTACGGCTTTTGCGAAATTTAATCCTAGATGTTTTTGTATTTTATTAAGAGCAATAATTTCCTCTTTAATTATTTTTTTTCCAAAATTTAGAATTTGTTTTTCTGATTTCATTTAATGTTCAAAAATATCACCTAGGCCATTGAGGTCTAATGTAGTTCTTGTTTCTAAAAATTTAAAACATTCTTCTGCAATTTCATTTTTATTTTCTCTTTTAAGAATTTTTTCTAGTTCCTCTTTAATTTTGTGTAAATAAAGTACGTCATTTGCAGCATATTGAATTTGTTCTTTTGTATATTCTTCTTTGCCCCAGTCAGAGGTTTGCATTTCTTTATCTAATTTAACTCCAATTAAATCTTTACTTAAATCCTTAAGGCCATGATTACTTGTAAATTTTCTACAAATTTTTGAAGCTATTTTTGTATCAAAAATATTTCGTACATTGATACTTAAGTGTTGTTTTAAAAAACCAAGATCGGCTCTACCAAAATGAAAGATTTTTTTTATTTTCTCGTTCTCTAAAAGAGACTTCAAATGCGGGGCATTATACTTTCCGTTAAATTTAACAAAATGCACCATGTCACTACCATCACATAACTGTAATAGATGAAGCTTATCGGTGAGAGGGTTAAGTCCTGAGAATTCGCCATCAATCGCTATTGTTGTGGCATTTTTTAAACTTGTTTCACTAGGAAGATCGTTTAAGTGTAGTTCGTATTTAAAATTCATATTTCAATTATTGATTGTATAACATGTCTCGAACTTATGTAAAAAAAATCTGTCTTTTTGGGGGCACTGGATTTGTTGGAAGCTCGATCATTAAGCTACTCGCCAAAAAGGGTCACGAGCTAAAAATAGCAACAAGATCTCCATTTGATGAGGATGTATTAGAACTAAAATCAACAGTAAGCGATCCCGGTCAAATTAAAATAGAAAAAATAAATATCAGCTCTAAAGATCAAATTAAAAATTTTATCAAAGGGTCAGACATTTGCATCAATTTGATTGGAATTTTATATGAGAAAGGGAGCAATACCTTTCAAAAAATTCATACTGATTTTGTTAATGATCTTACCCTGTTAATTAAACAGGAAAACTCTATTAAACATTTTATTCACTTTTCAAGCCTTGGAGTCAAAAGTGGCACAGAGTCAAAATATTTAGAGAGTAAATTTCAAGCTGAAGAGATTATCAAAAAAGAATTAGAAAATTATACTATTATTAAACCTTCAGTGGTTTTTGGTGGTGGGCAGAATGATTTTACAAATATGTTTGCAAAATTAGCAAATTTATTTCCAATCATCCCTTTAGCGGGTGCTTCAGTTAAATTTTCGCCTATTTATGTCGGCGATATTGCTAAAGGAATTGAGAAAATAATTGATGAGGAAATAAAAAAAGAAACTATTGAATTTGTAGGTAATGAAATTTTTACTCTTGAAGAGTTGGTAAAAATCATTTCAAATGAAATAAGAACTAGCAACATAATCATTCCAATTCCATCATGGTTAGCAAGAATTCAAGGAAGAGTTTTGGGTTTAGCGCCAAAACCCATGTTAACTTTAGATCAAATTAAAACCTTGGAGTCAGGTGATAATATTGCAACAGGAAATTTTAAAACAATTAAAGATTTAGGGATTGAGCCTGTAGGGCTTAGAAAAATTATACCAGATTATCTTTGGAGATTTCGAAAAGAAGGTCAGTTCGCTAAATAAATTAAAAGAACAGTTCCTAAAATAATTCTTAGAACCACAAAAAGGGTGAGTGAATTATTTTCAACAAATTTTAAAAAAACCTTTATACATAGTAGCGAAGTTATAAGAGATACAAAGAAACCAAAAGTTATTAAGATAATAATTTGATTATTCGGTTCAAAAACAACATCACTAAACCCAAGCACACAAGCGGCAAACAATACAGGAATTGAAATTAAAAAACTAAACTTTGCAGAGTCTACTCTTGAAAATCCCAAAAATCTTGCACATGAAATAGTAATACCTGAACGACTAGTTCCAGGTATTAAAGCAAGAACTTGGGCCAATCCTATTAACAATGCATTTTTATTAGATATATTTTTATTGAACTGGATAGTTACTTTTGTTTTATCAGAAAAATATAATACGATTGAAAAAAATAATGTTGCAAAAGCTACAACTTTTATGTCTTGAAGAAAAATATTCAGCCCAGTTATTTTGATAAGAAAACCTGCTATAACAACAGGTATTGTAGCTATGATAATATTTTTAATTAAATTATAATTATTAAAAATCTGAAATAAATCTTTTAAGAAATATATCACAACAGCAATTAACGATCCTCCATGAACCGCGATATTAAATAATAAATTAAGATTTTTATCTTCAAGCTTTACTAGCTCCTCAAATATGACAAGTAATCCACTAGATGAAATTGGAAGCCATTCAGTTACGCCTTGAATAACCGCTAAAAAGAATGTGTTTAGATATATGGATAAAGACATTTATTTGATGAGTTATAATTATTCTAAAAATTTAGCTATAATTTGAAAATTATAGAATCTTAACACTTTTAGCTGATATAAATTTTTTTCTAATAAATTAACAAAAAATACCTAAAATTTTACATAAGGCTTATTTTTATTATGTTTTTTAGTAAAAAAATGTTTACTAGAAATGGTATACAACACATTAATTTAGTATATTTATTTTTGCCCATGTCAAAAATGTTAAAATTTGTGGATGTTCAAAGAGAAACACCAGAAAAATTAAGTTCTGATGTTAG
>VTPE01000017.1 GCA_008638005.1 Pelagibacteraceae bacterium
AGTTTTATTAAAAAAAACAGCTGGAAAAATCATTGCTGGGAAAACGGCGGAAGGAACATAGCCTAAAACTTTTTTTGTCGTATCATTTAAGTTTTCAGGTTTGATCAATGCAATTAAAGAATACCTCATCATAAAGGTAATGATCCCCGCAATAATAATTAAAATCCAAATCATACAGTAAGCCTTTTAAAATTTTTAATTAAAAAATAAGCAACGACTAATGCGATTAAAGCAGAAGCGACAATATAAATTTTAAATGGAAAATGATAAAGCAGTATTGAAGATACGCCAGATACTATCATGACAATTAAATGATCTATTTTTTTTAATTCTTTCACTAACAAAGATAAAAAAGTGATGGGTATGGCAAAAGCTAGTCCAAGTTCTTGTGGAATAAAATTTCCAAGAAAAACACCGCTAATAGTCGATACTTGCCATATGAACCATAGAGCAAATCCTGATCCTAAAACATGATATTTAAAATCTTTATTTTTTTGAACAACCGGAAGTGATACGGCAAAGACTTGATCCGTTAAAAAATAACTTAATAATAATTTCCATCTTAAAGGTAAAAAATTAAAGTATTGTGAAAAAACAGCACCATAAAAAAAGTGCCTAGAATTAATTGCAGCAACAGAACTTAAAGCAATAAAAGGTGATGCACCAATAGAGTAAAGTTGAATGAAAGCAAGTTGTGATGCTCCACCAAAAATAATAAATGAACTTGCTATAATGACGAAAGGATCAAAACCCAGTTCAAGACCCAATACTCCATAAATTAATCCAAATGGAACAACTGGAATAAGCATGGGTAGAACATCTTTAATTCCTTGGTAAAAAATTTTTTTATTCATTCTCGTAAAAATAGATTGATACCTCTCATAGATAAAATATTAAAGAAAACATGTGCGGTAGATATGCAATAACTAAAGCTGTAAAAAAAACCAAATCTATCGTTCAAAACGTTGAAGGTGTTGAAGATACAGATAATTTTAATGCTTACCCTACCCAATTACTTCCTATTATAAAAAAAGACCAAGATAGCCTTACGCTTTCAAATTATCATTGGGGACTCATCCCTAAATGGTCGGAAAAAATGCAAGATTTTAAACCTTTAAATAATGCAAGATTAGAAACTTTAATGGAGAAAAAAACATTTAGTGGACTCATTGGAAAACAAAGATGCGTGATACCTGCAGATGGATATTATGAATGGAGAAAAAATGATGAAGGCAAAAAGTTTCCTCAATTTATTAAAAGAGAACATAACGAAACATTATTTTTTACGGGTCTTTATCAAAAAAATAATAATATTGAATTTTCAATTATCACCACTGAAGCTAAAGGTGAGCTCGCTGATATTCATCACCGAATGCCTGTTATTTTAAAAGAAGAAGAAATTAACAATTATCTGAATGCACAAGATCCCATGGTTTTTTTAAATAGTCACCAAAACCCAGAGCTTGTTTTTTATGAAGTTGGTCGTGATGTTAACAATCCATCCAATAATCATCCTGGATTATTAGATCCAGCTTAATTTTTTTTTCTGTAATCCCAAGGAAAATCAAATTTCATTTTCCAAAGTCCCAATTGATTTAACTTTGCATATTCTTCATCTTGAACAAATTGATCCGAATAACGTCGATACGCAAAAGCATATCCATTTTTAACAAGGTAACGAGACAAGCTTTCATTGTTCACAAAACATTCTGCAACAACTCGTTTATATCGGTCAACCGTAATATGTTTACAATTTACTTTTTGATGATTAATTTTTTCAATAAGTTTTTGTTTAGATAAAACTCCACATTTTATATTTTTGTTATTTTCATCTATACAAATCTGTTTCATTTCCGGCGCATCAATTCCATGAAAACGATATTTTATTTTATTAATATGAATGGTGTCACCATCTACAATTTTAACCGATTGAGCAAAACTAGGGCTAGATAGAAAAAGAAAAAGTATAAATAAAATTCGCACTAAAAAATAATATATTTATTTCGGTTCAACTTAGACTGACATCTTTTGATTTGAGATCTGTATTTTTTTGCCGTTTTTGAAACTGTTTTTGCTAAACTGTAAGACTCGGGACGCTTTTTTTTAGTCCAGCCATTATAGTAATAGAGATATTGTCTGTAATAATTGTTTTTTGGAACTTTCATTTTTTTGTAAGTTTGGTCAACATACCAGCCAATAAAATCAGATGAATCCTTAAACAAAACTCTCGTCACATATTTTTTTCCCGTACTTCTTTTGTAGGTCTCCCAAGTATCTTCAACAGCTTGTGAATAGCCTAAAGAACTTGATTTTCTTTTCCACGGGATAACTTTGAATAATTTAGTTCTCTCAGGTCTTGCTAACCAATCGTAACCGCTTTCGTGGTTAATAATAGCCATTTGCAACTCCACAGGGGCTCCCCATTTTTTTTCAGCAGATTTTGCAAATTTGTACCAAAGATATTTTTCGTCAAAAATGGCACAAGCATTAACGGTATTTCTTGGAACTGAGCTACAACCAATTAAGATAAAGAAGAGAAAAATAGAAAAATATTTTTTTAACTGATTCATTAAGTGTTATATTAAAAATCAAAATCAATCAGTCAAAGCATATGATGAAAAATTTAAATTTTAATTTTGATAACACTTACGCCAATCTACCTGATTTAATGGCAACTAAACTTGCCCCAATTGCAGTAAAAAAACCTGAATTGATTATTTTCAATAAAGAGCTTGCGGATGAATTAAGTTTGGATTTTTCAAATATCAATGACCAAGAGTTGGCAGAGATATTTTCTGGAAACAAATTGCCGGAGGGATCTTTACCCTTAGCACAAGCTTATTGCGGTCACCAATTTGGTCATTTTGTTATGCTAGGAGACGGTCGTGCAATTTTACTTGGAGAGCATCTCAATAAACAAGGAAAGCGTTTTGATATTCAACTGAAAGGTTCAGGCCAAACGCCCTATTCTAGAAATGGTGATGGGCGTGCTGCCTTGGGTCCAATGTTAAGAGAGTATCTGATTAGTGAAGCTATTCACGCATTAAATATTCCTACTACAAGAAGTTTAGCCGTTGTTTCAACGGGTGAAGATGTACAACGAGAAACAAATTTAAAAGGTGCCATTCTAACTAGGATAGCTTCATCACATTTAAGAGTTGGAACTTTTCAATATGTGGCTGCTAAACAAGATTTAGAAACTTTAAAAAAACTAGTTCATTATTCGGTTGATCGACATTATCCAGAACTTAAAGATGAAACTAACCCAGCCATTAGTTTGTTTAAAGCTGTGATGAAAAAACAAATCAAGCTGATTGTAAATTGGATGAGAGTTTCTTTTATTCATGGTGTGATGAATACAGATAACATGACTATTTCTGGTGAAACCATTGACTACGGTCCTTGTGCATTTATGGATCAATATGATCCTAAAACTGTTTTTAGTTCAATTGATCACTATGGTCGTTATGCATTTACTAACCAGCCTGTTATCGCAAATTGGAACCTTGCTCGATTTGTCGAAACACTTTTACCTCTTATCAACCCAGATCAAGAACAAGCATTAAAGATCGCTGAAAATCTCATTGGAGAATTTGATGATTTATATCAAGATGCATTTCATGAAATGATGAAAAAGAAACTTGGTTTTATTACAGATGAAGATAATGATAAAATGAAAATAAATTCACTGTTAAAACTCATGCATAAAAATCAATCTGATTACACCAATACGTTTAGATATTTAATCAATAAAAAAACTCCTCAAGATAAGCTTTTAAATGATCCAGATTTTATTATTTGGGAAAATGAATGGCAAAAAAGAATAGAAAGAAACCAAAGTAAAGAAGAAGCTATAAAATTAATGATGCAAAATAATCCAATATTTATTCCAAGAAATCACTTAGTAGAAGAGGCGTTAAGTGATGCCAATGATGGTAATATGGAAAAATTTGAAAAACTATTAAAAGTTATTAAAGCCCCATATCACGATCATACTGATCAATTTATGTATACCAATCCTGCACCTACAGGTGACAGGGTTTATAAAACTTTTTGTGGAACTTGATTTTTACCAAGGAAGTTCGCTACCATCCCAATTAAAAAATTTCCCAGTTTGAGATGGATTAATTTGATCAATAATCTTAATCAAATGTTTAGCTGACTCTTCAGGATCTTGAATTTTTAAGTTTGTCTTTTGAAAAGGTTGAGACAAGTTAGATTTGACAGTACCTGGATGAAGAGCAACAAAAACTGCATTTTTATTTTTAACTTTCATTTCAATAGATGCAGTTTTTATAAGTTGATTTAAAGCAGCCTTTGATGCGCGGTAAGAGTACCAACCCCCATAACCATTGTCAGATATAGATCCCACTTTTGCAGATAACGTTGCAAAAACAGACTTATTTTCACTATCTAGTAAGGGAGCAAAGTGTTTAATCAGAAGCGATGGGCCAATCGCATTGATTAAAAAGTTTTTTTTAGCAAATTCTAAATTAATGTTTTTTAACGTTTTTTCAGGCATGAAACTGTTCTGCTGATCATGAAGTATTCCTGTAGCATCAAAAAGTATTGAGATGGGTTTTTGTTTTTCTTTTACAAAGTTAACAGTATTTAAAATGGTATCCTCATCATTAAAATCAATTGAAGGTATTGTTTTTGTTCCAATTTTAATGACATCTTGAAAACCAAGATTTTCAATTTCACTGGCAATAGCATTGCCTATTGCACCAGTTCCTCCAATAACAATTGCTAGATTATTTTTATTCATAAAAAAAGGCCGTAATCAATATTACGGCCTTTTATATTTTTTTCAAACTTATGCGTTTAATGCCTGATCTAAATCAGCAATAATATCATCCGAGTGTTCAATCCCGATTGATAATCTCACATAACCCGGTGTTACACCTGCAGCTGCCATTTCCTCTTCAGAAAGTTGAGAGTGCGTTGTACTGGCTGGATGAATCGCAAGTGATCTTGCATCTCCAATATTTGCAACGTGATAAAGCATTTTTAAATTATCAATGAACTTTTTACCTGCTTCTAGTCCACCTTTAAGCTCGATACCCATCAATGCGCCATTTCCACCTTTAAGATATCTTTTTGCGCGGTCTCCAATTTCTCCATCATGGAGCGTTGAATAAATCACTTTTTCAACTTTTGGATGCTTTAACAAAAACTCTTTTACCGTTTCTGCATTAGCACAATGTTGTTTCATTCTTAAAGCAACAGTTTCTAAACCTTGAATGATTTGAAATGCATTAAAAGGACTAATTGCTGATCCTAAATCTCTTAATAGAACAACTCGAGCTCGGATAATAAAAGGAATGTTTGCTCCTGTTAATTGAGGAACTGCATCACCCCATACTGCACCATGATAGGATGCATCAGGTTTCCAAATATTAGGTTGTCTGTCTTTATTGACTGACCAATCAAACTGACCTGAGTCTACAATAATTCCTCCGATACTAGTTCCATGACCACCAATAAACTTTGTTAACGAGTGCATCACAATAGCTGCCCCGTGTTCAATTGGCTTACAAATTACTGGACATGCAGTGTTATCGACGACCAGTGGAATTCCGTGCGGTCGGCCAATGTCTGCAACTTCTTTGATTGGAAAAACTCTTAAAGAAGGATTAGGTAAAACTTCTGCATAAAACAAACGAGTTTTGTCATCTACAAGTTTTTCGAAATTTTTTGGATCTGCAGGATCTGCATATCTGACTTCGATACCCATTGATTTGAGAGTATTAGTAAATAAGTTTACGGTACCACCGTATAAGTCTGTTGAGGCTACAACATTATCACCTGCGCTACACAAATTTTGAACTACAAATGCTGATGCTGCTTGCCCAGAACTTACGCAAAGCGCGGCAACTCCACCTTCAAGTGCTGCAACTCTCTCTTCCAACACGTTAGTTGTTGGATTCATAATTCTTGTATAAATGTTACCAAACTCTTTTAATCCAAATAAATTTGCAGCATGCTCAGCTGAATTAAATTGAAAAGATGTCGTTTGGTGTATGGGAACGGCTACAGAAGTTTGACTTTCATCTCTTCTATAAGTTCCACCATGAAGACTGATAGTCTCAGGATGTTTACTTTCTGTTGTCATTGTTTCTCCTTAGTTATTCATTTTAGTCAAAATGATTATCTAAGCTTTTGGGAAGTACGCTTTAGCTGTATCTTAGTCCGCAAGCTGCTTCAAATCGACGAACAATTTTTATAATTTTTATAATTTGGAATCAAGCAGTTGTTTAATTTTATCTCTAAAATTTTGGTTAACAGTGAAATAATGGCCTTTTTCCTCATGAATTGAAACACCTTGAGCGTGATATTCTTCTAAATGTTGATTAAAAGATTTTAAATTAACTTCAACCAACTGCCCTTTATCATCTTTAATTTTAACTTTTTTTGTCATTCAATTTTATTATCAAAATAATAGCTAAAGTTTCTTCCTAATAAACTATCTATACGATTAAAATTCGAGATTAAAAAAGGTCTTCTAGCATGCACTCGATCATTCACCCAGCTCTTGGACCATCCTGTTGTGGTTTGGACGCACAAATCTGAAAATTCATTAATTTTAAACTTATCCTGAATTTGAAAACAACCATTTAAAAATATATCGACATAGGATTGAACAATTGGGTGTTTTTCATCGGGTGCATTAATTTTATCTTCTTTAGCTGTATAAACCCAAAAATTTTTATTCTTTAAATTTATTTGATCATTAAAAAAACTAACTTCATTCTCTTTAAGCTTAATTCTACAATAACTTCTTTCTCTACGATCTAATTTATTTATTCCTTTAATACTTAATGGATAGTAAACGGCATTTAATTTAGCTCCCTCTTTCTTCTTAATAGTTAGAAACGTTATTTTATACCGAGTACTTCTTTGTCCCCAAGTTCTCTCAAAATTTTTTACCATCAAAGGTTTAACATTTTTGGCATCTTTATTAGTTCTTGTTCTAGAATCTTTTTCCATCAAACTTCCGTATCCAACAATATAATTTTTTGAACCTTTTTCAGGAGATAAGTTACATTCAGATGCTTTGCTGATTGAAGTAATAAGCAAAAATATAATAATCAGTATTTTCATTTTAATTTTTTTAATTTTCCAAAATTATGCTTTTCATCAATGGAAATATAACCATTAAAATTTTTTTTATAATCTTTTAATAAATTCATAGTTATTCTTTGATAAAAACTAATAAATTTTTTTAATTGTTTACTTGTCATTCTTAATTTTTTTGGAATTTGTTGCTCTTGTTTTTTTCTCCAATAAAAAACTTGATTAAAAGAGGGTATTTTTAAAAAAATAGAAAAATCACATTTCTTATAAATAGAAACATTATACTTTTTACTCATTTCGTTAACATATTTTCTCCAATTTAATTTTGGATCTAAATCTTTTTCCATTTTGTTAATTGGCTTTTGTAATTTATTGTTAGGACTTCCTTGATAACCTACGCACCATCCCTCTAAAATAAAAACATCATAGGGAAACTTTAAATTAATAAACTTAGATTTTAAAATATCATCGTGCCCTTTAGAGAATAATGGTAATTTAAACCTAGCTTTTTTATTTAATCTAAACTTTTTTAATACTTCTTTTAAAAATTTAAAATTATGTGTTCCAGGAACGCCACGTGTTTCAAATAAGTTTGAAATTTTTTTTGATAAATTTAATCTATCATTTTTGCTTAAATAAAAATTATCAATTGATAAAACTAATACTTTTAATTTTTTCTTTTCCAAACTTTTTTTGACATGAAAAGAAAAGGTCGACTTTCCAGATCCTTGGGGTCCTGAAATTAAAAAAAATATATTTTTTTTGTTTTTTTTGAAATCAATAATCTGTTCGCAAACATCTTTTACTGTATTTAAATAGCTTTGATTAATCACTTATTTATACAGTTTTTGCTATCAAACTTTTCAATTAAATCTTTTTTTGGCTCAATGTAAAAACGTCTCTCACAGGTAATAATCATCTGACTTTTTTTATAAACATAGATTTTATACGGGGACTCAAAGATGATTTGTGAGGGTTCACCTAATTTATCTTTGACTAATGAACTTTTTTTTCCAAGATATTGCTCAAGAATTCTTTTTTCCTCTTCTTGAGATTTAGAAATTTCTTTATCAATATATGTACAATGGCTTATAAAAAAAATTAATACGACGGTTGTTAATTTTTTTAAAACATTCATAAATTTATTTTACAGATAAATACAAATTAATGAAATACGATTTTGCAATCATTGGAAGTGGAATTATAGGATTAACTCTAGCTTATAAACTTAAACAAAAATTTAATAATTCTAAAATTTTAATTCTTGAAAAAGAGCCTAACTCAGTTTCACATGGATCGGGTAGAAATAGTGGAGTCATTCATAGCGGAATCTACTATGAGCCAAGATCTTTAAGAGCTAATTTGTGTGTTGCTGGAGCTAAAGAGTTAAAAGAATATATCAAATCTAAAAAACTGTGGATCAATGAATGTGGAAAAATATTAATACCAACATCTGATGATTCGAATTCAAATTTAAATAATTTATATGAACGTGGTCAAAAAAATGGTGTCAGTATAAATAAAATAAAGAAAGATGAAGTTGAAAAAATTGAACCTTATGTAAACTGTCAATTTGATTGTGCGCTACATATTCCGTTTACATCTGTTGCTGACCCTAAAGAAGTTTCAAAATCTTTAATTGATGATCTTGTTAAACTTGATGTGGAAATTAAATATAATTCAAAAGTTTTAAAAATTGAGAATAATCAAATTTTAACGAAAGAAAATAATTTTGAGGCCGGTCATATTTTTAATTGCGCAGGTTTATTTGCTGATGAAATTGCAAAAAATTCTAACTTAGAGTTTAGATATAGTTTTTTACCTTTTAAAGGAAAATATTGGAAAATCAAAAACAAAGAATTTAGACTTAATCATTTAATTTATCCAATACCGGATTTAAGATACCCTTTTCTAGGTTTGCACTCATCACATAATCGAAATGGAGATTTTTATATTGGTCCAAGCTCAACACCTGTTTTTGGACGAGAACAATATGAAAGTTTTATTGGAGACAACATTAAAGAAACAATAAATCTTATGTTTAATTTTTCAAAAAAAATAATCTTAAATGAAAACAAACTTAGGACTTTGGCGCTTCAAGAAATATCTTTGCTCACTAAACAAGGTTTTTATAATCAAATCAAAAAAATGTTTAAAAACCTTAAAGCTAATGATTTGGAATTGTCGAATACCAAAGTTGGTATTCGATCTCAAATTTTTGACCCTCAAAGTAAAAATTTAGTAAATGATTTTGTTATTATTAATCAGAAACAAACGACCCACGTTTTAAATGCAATCAGCCCAGCATGGTCCGCATCTTTTGCATTCGCAGATCATTTGATTAAAGAAGCTAATTTATGAGTATTCCAATAGTTAATCATCCTGATTATGTTGCTCAAATTGGTGACGATCACCGTTTTCCAATTAAAAAATTCGGCTCTTTAATCGATCTATTGAAAGAAAAAAAAATTGCAAATTCAGATAATACTTATCAACCTGAGGAAGTTTCATTTGAAACATTGGTCGGTGTTCATGACAAAGATTATATAGATAAAATTAACAATTTATCTTTGAACAAAGAAGAAGTTAGAAAACTTGGCTTTCCGCTTGTTAAAAGTGTCAGACGAAGATCTTTCGTTGCAACGGGGGGGACCGTTTTGGCTGCCAAACTGGCATTGAAACATAAATTAGCGTGCAATACAGCTGGAGGGTCACACCATGCTTTCGCAAAAGAAGGTAATGGTTACTGTGTTTTTAATGATGTGGCGGTTGCTGCAAAATATCTTCAAAAAAAACATCAATTACCAAAGATCCTTATTCTTGATCTTGATGTTCATCAAGGAGATGGGACAGCAAAGATTTTTGAAAATGATGAAAATATTTTTACTGTAAGTGTTCATTCAAAAAAAAATTATCCATCCAAAAAACAAGTTAGTAATATTGATATTGAGCTCGAGGATAATATGGAAGATGAAGACTACCTTACAATTATTCAAAATTTACTAGAAAAATTAAATCAAAAAAAATTTGATTTTGTTTTTTATGTTGCTGGTGTTGATATTCATAAAGATGATCGTTTAGGAAAACTAAAAGTCAGTGAGGACGGTATTAAAAAAAGAGAGGAATTGGTGATAAGAAATTTTTTTAATAAAAATATTCCACTCTGTGGTGTCTTAGGTGGTGGCTACAATCATGATTTTAATCAACTTGTAAAGCTTCACTCTATCCTACATGAAACATGTAAAAAAGTGATTGATAGTTAAAAGATAGTGACCAATTCTTCAGAAGAAGTTGGGTGAACAGGAACAGTTTGTTTTAAATCATTTAAAGTTATTCCTTTATTAAAAGCAATAGCTAAAGATTGAATAATTTCTGCAGCACTGTCCCCGATATAAATAATACCTAAAACTTTTTCAGTTTTAGGTTGATACATAACTTTTATAAAAACTTTGCTTTTTTTATTTTTCATAAAAGAATATTTCAGAGGATTAAACTCTGTGCTTAAAACTTTATACTTTATCTTTTTTTTAATGAGATCATTTTCTCCGTATCCAACAGAACCAACCTCTGGCTGAGTAAAGATCGCAGATGCAACTTTATTATAATCTAACTTAAGTTTTGCTTTTTTATTACACAAATGATCAAATAAAATAACCGCTTCTCTTATTGCTACAGGTGTAAGATTTTTTCTATTCGTAACATCTCCGATGGCATAAATATTTTGATCCGCAGATCTGGAGTTTTTATTTACTAAAATAGCACTATTTTTATCTAATCTGACTTTTGTGTTTTCTAAAATTAGTTTATTTACATTTGGCGTACGTCCTATTGCATAGATAAGAAGGTTAGTTTGGATCGTTTTTTTATTGGTAATAATTTTGATGGTATTTTTATTTTTCCTAATTTCTTTTAATGAAGTTTCTTGAAAAACTTTTATACCTTTTTTAATCGCATAACTCAGTATCCGAGCTCCAATATCGGGATCAAATTCATTTAAAACTGTTTTTTTTCTAATAATTAAATTTACTTCATAGCCTAAATTCTTAAGTAAAAACGCAAACTCCAGTGCAATATAACCGCTACCAACAATTGAAATATTTTTAGGTAATTTTTTTAATTCAAAAAATTCATCCGAGCTTATTCCATAGTTTGATCCTGGAATACTTGGATAATTAGGAGTTGACCCTGTTGCAATTATAATTTTTTTTGCTGAAATTGTTTTTTTACTTTTTTTTAAATAAATTTTATTTGATGATAAAAATGATCCATGATCGTGAATAATTTTTACACCTGCTTTTTCTAGATTTTTTATATAAATTTTATTTAATCTAGAAATTTCCTTATTTTTTTTATTTACCAAATTTGACCAACTGTGCTTAGCGGTACCCATAGTCCATCCAAAGGATTTTCCGTCTATAACTTGATCTAAAAAATTTGAAGCATAAACATAAAGTTTTTTAGGGACGCAACCTCGGATAACACAGGTTCCACCGACTCGACTGTTTTCAATAATACAAACTTTTTTACCAGAGCTTGCCATTAATCTTGCAAACCTAACACCTCCTGAACCAGCTCCGATTACAATGAAATCGTATTGTTTTTGCATGATATTTTTTTTATAATATAAACTCTATATGCCTTCATTTGATGTAATTAGCAAAGTGAATCAACAAGAACTTGCAAATGCAATTGCAAACTGTAACCGAGAAATTTCAACACGTTTTGATTTTAAAGGATTGAATATTGTAATCGAAGCAAACCCTAAGGAAAATAATATTACAGTGGTAGCTCCCGATGAACTTAAATTAAAACAAGTAAATGATTTATTGAAAGGTCACCTCGTGAAAAGAAAAATTGATCCAAGAATATTTGATATTCAACAATCAGTAGAAGCTTCTGGATCTTCTAAAAGACAAATCATAAAAATCAAAGAAGGAATTTCACAAGAGTCAGCAAAAAAAATTATAGCTGAAATTAAAAAATCTAAAATTAAAGTTCAAGTTAAAATCCAAGGTGATGAATTAAGAGCTGACGGTAAGAAAAGAGATGACTTACAAGAAGTTATGCAAATGATAAAAGATACTGATATTGGTCAGCCTGTAGAATTTACAAATTTTAGAGATTAATGAGCAAACGATATTCTGGAAAATCAAGAAAAGATAAAAAATTTAATAAAAAGGCTAAATTAAGTAAAAAAAATAAAGTGAAATTAAAAAGTCATTGATTAAATAAATAATAAAACATACTAAGCTTTTATGATTCAAAAAGAAATTTCTTTATATTCCAAAAAATTAGCAAAAGCATTTAACAATAACCAACTCATAAAAGCTCTTCCAGCAAAGTTTTGTAAAAATACAAAAAATGCGAATGCATTAAGAATAGCTTCAGAAAAGTTAATCAAAAACCCAGTTATAGGATTTAAAGCCGGTGGAACCGGTAAAGCGATGTTGAAAAAATGGAAAGAAAAAGAACCATTTTATGCATCAATATTTAAAAAAAATCTTTTAAAATCTGGAGCAAACGTCAAACTATCAAAAAATACTTTTGGTATTGAGCTTGAAGTTTTTTATTTTATTAAAAAAAATGTTTTACAAAGCAAGACTAAGTTAACTGAAAAAAATGTAACAAAATTCATTGATGGTATAGGTCCATGTATTGAACTTGTAGGTTATCGCCAGAAAAAAAAGGGTGTTTCTTGTCTTGGTGATCTAATGTCTGATTTTGGATGTAATGTAAAATTTATTATTGGAAAAAAACAAAAATTTAAAAAATTAAAAATTAATAATTTACCTACGGTATTATTTAATAAAAAAAGTGGTCAAACGGTTAGCGGTAATACAAAAGCTGTTTACGATAGCCCCATCAAATCTTTAGTTTGGTTATTAAATAAGGCCAAAAAAGATAAGGTGATTTTAAATAAAAACTTTTATGTCTTCACAGGCTCAACAGTGGGTGTTGTTCCAATTTTAAAAAGAGGTTTATTTGAAGGTCACATAAACTCATTGGGATCAGTAAAAACAACTGTTAAATAAATTACTTCTTTAGCTTTCTTTCTTTATCAAACATAATTGCTAATCGATCGATAATATAATCTGATGCTTCAAAAATGTTTTTGGGTTTAAAATTTTTTGGACTTCCAATATCTGTTTTATCATCCAAACAAATAGGATTTTTTAAACGCTCTTTAACATTTTCTCCCTCAATATATAATAATATTAAATAGTCTTTATCAGTTGGAGCATCATCATTTTTAATTAAACATTCTCCACTTTCAGTAATGTTATCAATGAATCTAAGCGGTGATCTTTTTTTTGTAATATATCTTTTATTGATTTGAAAAACGATCGACTTCATATTTCTTGAAAACCTCTCTAATCTTTCAACAAGTTGCTGTTTTAATGCATTTTCAGCTTTTTCAGCTTCTAATATAATTCTAGCTTCTTCTCTTGATTTTCTTCGAATCTCTAATTCTTCAAGTTGTTGTTCTCTAATTTTTTGTCTGTAATTTTTATAGCGTTCCTTAATTACAGAAAAACGATCGCTTACTTTCCATAAATGGTCTTTTAAATTATATATTTTTTGTCTCTCTTCACGTTTAATATCTTTAATTAGTTTAATTCTTAACTGGTCTTTTTCACGATAGAATTTATCGATGAGCTTTTTCTCTTCTTTTAATAATTGTGAAAGTTTTTTAAGATCCTGCTTGTTTTTTTTGATTTTAAACTTTTCAATAAAAATTAAAAATTTGATTTTTAATTTATATAAATAATTAAAAAGTTTATCTTTCAGTTTTTGGAAAAAAGATGGACCTGCTTCTTTTACTATAATTTTTTTTATTTTTGCTTTTTTTTTATTCTTTTTTTTAATTTT
>VTPE01000002.1 GCA_008638005.1 Pelagibacteraceae bacterium
GTTGTCATTAATAATTTTTTTTTCATTTTTTCCTTTCAAAACTATAATTTAGTTAAATTAATTAACATTTTACAAATTCAAGTAAACCCCTAAAAAAAACAATTCAGCTATGATTTTTAAAGATATGCAAAATTAACATATCATAATTACTTTAAAAAAATATTTAAATTATCATCAAAATTTTTAATTAGTTTCAAAAGCTCATTTCCTTTTGGAGTAAGCTTTATTCCATTTTTCATATGGCGATCAAATAACTTAAAACCCAAGTCTTTTTCTAAACTCATTATATCTCGGCTAAAACTTGACTGAGATTTATTTAAAATTTTAGATGCGTGATTAAAACTTTTAAAGCTCGATATATTTTTAAATGTTTCAAGTTTTTTCCAATTCATACAATAAGTGTATTGAAAAAAAAATTTAACAAAAATATTATTTATGCAATACAGACATGACTAAAATAAATAAAAAAGGCCCGGGGTTAACCGGGCCTTAAGTTATAACTAAACTAAATTATAGTTTAATCTCTTATTGAATAAGCAACGACACCAATTTCGGCAACGTCTGTTCCTTTTTCTTCTGCTTCTTTACTCACTCGGATACCAACAGTAGCTGCCAATACTTTCCAAATGATTAATGAAACTACAAAAACAAAGGCAATAACACTTATTACACCTAATAACTGTGATCCAAAGTTAGTGTCAGCATTTGTAATTGGAACTGCTAATGTTCCCCAGATCCCTGCAAAGAAGTGAACTGGAATTGCACCTACAACATCATCTATCTTTAATTTAAATAGAAGTTTTGTACCAACGATTACGATAATTCCACCAATGGCACCAATTAGAATAGCTGCTATTGGTGTTGGAGCTAATGGTTCAGCTGTAATTGCAACTAATCCACCTAGAGCACCGTTTAACATCAAAATGACATCGGTCTTTCCAGAGTAAAATCTTGTCACAATTGCATTTGCAATAACACCACCACAAGCTGCTAAATTAGTATTAATAAAAATTTTAGCAATTGCAGTCGCATCATCAACCGTACCTAACGCAAGTTGAGATCCACCGTTAAATCCAAACCAACCAAACCACAAAATAAATACACCAATTGTTACTTGTGGAATTGATGAATTCGCGAATGGTGGCATTGGTTTATCACTTGAATTTTTACTAAATCTTCCAAGTCTTGGACCCAAAACAATTGCTCCAGCTAAAGCAGCAGATCCACCTGCAGCATGAACTAAAGTTGATCCAGCAAAGTCTGAGAAGCCAGCAGCTGATAACCAGCCACCACCCCACTGCCAGCCCATTTCAATTGGATAAATGATACCAGTTAAAATTGCTGTAAATATAAAGAATGGCCAAATTTTAATTCTCTCAGCTAAAGTACCTGAAACAATAGAAGCTGTGGTTGCGCAAAAGACCATTTGGAAAAACCAATCTGATCCGTCTGAATAACCAGTTTCTAATTTAGAGCCATCACTCCATGGAGTAAGGGTTCCAATATATCCGCCCTCAGGAATACCGTATGCTAAATTATAACCAAACATCCAGAACATAATTCCAGCGATAGAAAATAATCCTATGTTTTTAGCGGCAATGGTTGATACACTTTTTGATGTAACCATCCCTGATTCTAACATTGCAAATCCTGGCGCCATAAACATCACTAGAAAACCACATATTAAAAACAACAACGTGTTAAAAACATATTGTGTTTCAGCCCCTACTGTACTTTCAGCAGAGAAACTGGGTCCCCCTAGAAATATTAAAGCCAAAAATGCAAAAGATAAGTAGTGACTTATTTTTTTCATATTTTTCTCCTTAAATAGTTTTTTTTGTTATGCGTAATTTAGATAATTCATAAGTTCACTAAAGCGCTAATAAATTGGATCAGGTGTTCTAAAATTAGATATCTAATTCTGGAATAGATGAGTTGATGAAATCGAATGTTAGAGTGTGCTTAAATTTAACTAACAGGGGACATGAAGTGAGCAAACTCAAGCACACCATTAATCACTATACCTATTCGTTTTATTTGTGAATCATCAGACACTGTATTCGCGTAAAACGATTCTTATCAATCAATTAAATAGCGATTTCTCTTGCTTTTTGAATGTATCTTTCTCGCAACGCTTTTGTAAATTTTCCAGGTTCACCTTTAGAAATTTTGTTATCATTAATTTTTATCACAGGCGTTACAAATGTCGTAGCACTTGTAATAAAAGCTTCATCTGCGTTTTGAGCATCTGTTACGGTGAAACTTTTAAAATTAATTTTGTAACCAAGATCTTTAGCGCATTCTGCTACTGTTTCTCTCGTTATTCCTTTTAAAATTAAATTATCTGCAGGTCGCGTAAAAATAACTGAGCCTTTAATAATCCATGCATTATTTGAAGTGCCTTCAGTCACATACCCATTTCTTATCATCCAAGTATCATCAAAACCTTCTTTGACTGCTTTCGCTTTTGCAAAAGATGGGTAAAGTAACTGGACAGTTTTGATATCACATCTGTGCCATCTTAAATCATCCATGGTCATAACTGAAATTCCATGTGTTGCAGCTTTGTTATTCACTAAATCTTTTTTTTGAGTAAATGCAGTCACGGTAAGTTCTGTCTTTTTGTCAGGAAAATTAAAATCTCTTTCCGCAACACCTCTTGATACTTGAAGATAGATTATTCCTTCATTTAAATTATTTTTTTCAATTAAAGCCTTATGAAAATCACGTATTTCTTTATGATCTAATAGTTTTGGATAATCAAGTTCAGTCATTGAACGATCTAAACGCTTCATATGATTATCAAAATCTATAAGCTTACCATCAATAATGGAGGTAACTTCATATAACGCATCACTAAATAATAGGGCTCTGTCAAAAACAGAAACCTTTGCATCATGCTCTGGTATAAATTCTCCGTTTAAATAAACAATCCGACTCATATTTAATTTGCTATTTTAAATTCTTCATTAAGATAGTCATTCAAATTTTTTAATTTAAAAATGTTTCTTTTTTGTGTTGCATCATTTTTATTTGGGTAATCTGACCTATAATGTGTGCCTCGGCTCTCTTTTCTTTGTAAAGCGGCATAAGTAATAAGTTTTGAGACTATTAACATATCTTTAAGTTTGGCTGATAAGTTTTCAGCTTCTCTTTCAATTCTAAGAAATTCTACAAAAGCCTGTTCTAATGTCTTTTGGTTTCTTTCTACACCTACTAACTTGTTCATTGCTGAACGAAGTTGCCAAATATATTTCTTAGCTCGAATTTTGCTAATTGTTTTTTCTTTAGGAATATAATTTTCAATATTTATAAGTTTATGACTTTGTTTTAAGGGTTCACTATTAATTTTATTTGCAATTCTTTTTGCATAAACAAATGCTTCCAATAATGAATTACTTGCTAGTCGGTTAGCACCATGCGCTCCAGTTGAACTACATTCCCCGCATGCCCACAAACCCTCAACACTTGTTTTTCCATCAATATCCACCTTAATTCCTCCCATATGATAATGAGCTGCAGGAATAATAGGGATTAAATCTTGATCAGGATTTATCGAAGACTTTTCTAAATAATAGGATGCAGTTGGAAACATTTTTTTAAAATTAATTTTAAAATGTCGACAATCTAAAAAGGTCGAATGACCATTTAACTTGTGTTGGTGAATTGCTCTTGAAACTACATCTCTTGGAGCTAATTCCCCAAGCTTATCGCTGTCAAAAACAAATCTTTTATTATTTTCATCTACAATAAAAGCACCTTCTCCTCTAATCGCTTCAGTTAAAAGTGGAGCTGGGTCAAGGCCCACATCAAGTGCAGTTGGATGAAATTGAACAAACTCTAAATCAACAAGCTCAGCACCAGCTTGTGCAGCCATAGCAACAGCTTCGCCGTAAACATCTCTCGGGTTAGTCGTGTGAGCATAAATGCTCCCTATTCCTCCGGTTGCCAAGATGACATTTGGAGATTGAAAAAATACAAAATTATCTACAACTTCACTTTTATGAATGTGTCCCATAATACCGTGACACACATTTTCTTTATGAATAATGTGATCAACTGAAACATCTTCAACAATTGTTGCATGACCTTGTTTTTTTAAATGCTTCATTAAAAATTCAACCAAGTATTTACCCGATTGATCACCATTAATTTTCAAAACCCTGCGATGAGAATGAGCCGCTTCTTTTGATAAACTAAATTCCCCATTAAATTTATCAAATTGAACACCAATGCTCTCTAAAAAATTTACAATATCTTTTGCATCATTTGTTATGGTTTTAACTGCTAACTCATCGCTCAAACCTGAACTTGCTTTTAAGGTATCTTTAAAATGTAACTCTGGACTATCTTCTTTCGTAACAGCTGCAGCAATTCCACCTTGCGCCCAAGCACTTGAGGACATTTCGCCTAACTTTCTTTTTGTAACTAAAGTTACTTTTCTTGGATAAAGAGAGATTGCGGTCATTAAACCAGAAATACCTGATCCAACAATAACAACATCTGATTTGTAAATGCTTTCCATAATAATTTTGTAATATATATTAAATTTTATGAAAACTTTATTAATAATATTTTTGTCGCTATTTTTATCACTACAAGCATATGCGGCAGGAATGGATGAAGATAATACAATCGTAAAACCAAGAGATTACAAAAAAGCAGTTAAGCTTATTAAAAAAGAAGACTACAACAGCGCAGTTAAGTTGTTAGAAGAAGTTCTAGAAAAATCTAAGTATCAAAAAGATCCTGATATTTTAAATGAATATGCATTTGCTCTAAGAAAAAGTGGAAACTTAGAAAAAGCTGAAAATTATTATAATAAAGCTTTAGACATTGATCCAGCTCATCGCGGAGCATTAGAATATTTAGGTGAACTATTTGTAGATACGAAAAGAATTGATGAAGCAAAAAAAGTTTTAGCTAAATTAAATGGCTGTTTATGTGAAGAATATTCTGAACTTAAAAGTTATATTGAAAAATCTAATTAGAAGCTTCTAATAATCTTAAAACACACTCTCCAAATTTTTCTGTTTTAGGTTTAAAACCTAGTTCCTCACATTGTTTTTTAAACTTTTCTAAATCTGCTGTTTGATTTGATTTTTGCTTTTTAGGTTTATCAATATCTTTACCCACTTCTTTTAAAACTTTAGCAAATTCATATTTGGAAAAGTTAATATATTTAATGCTACATTTTTCTGTATCCGTCACTTTTAATTCTTTACCATCTTCTGTTTTAAGATTTTTGACTTTTGTTTCATTGCAATGATCAAGAGCCATGTTTACGAATGTGTCTTTAGTTAACTCATCATCATTAACAACTTTTGGTTTTAAATATTCGCACTTTGCAAGATTAAGTGGTCCAAGTATTAGACCTTTTTTTCCAACACACTTTGATTTCTTGTCACCAAAAAAATGATGCTTACTATTATAAATATGCTGGTTCACTGTTGCTTTTCCATCAACTTTCATTTTTTGAGATAACAAGGCAAGGTATTTTGGCTTGACCTCTAGATGCTCTTCCAAAGTAAACCAATATGCTTTTGTTTTAGAATAGTCATCTGCGTATGCATCCTTCTTATTATAACCAAGGTCGACTAAAGCTTTTAAGTCATTTGGACCTAATCTTTTTTCCGCAAAAGACTGTGTTGAAAATAATATAAAGAAAATAAGTAAAAATCTGATCATTGATGATTTTTTGTATCAATTGACTTTCTTTAGTCAACATAGTTAAATTATTTCATGTATCAAAATATCAAAGTTACTCCGAATAAAAATAATGTTGGAGCTATCATCGAGGCAAATTTATCAAATTTTAATCAAGAAATTATTGAAGAAATTAAAGATGCATTAGCAGAATATGGTGTTGTATTTTTTAGAAATCAGCAACTAGATTCACAAACTTATATTGATTTTGCAAAAGCATTTGGAAATCTTGCAGAATATCCAATGTTAAAAGGATTGGATGGATTTCCAGAAATTACCGTAGTTGAAAAAAAACCTGATGAGCAAATTATGTTTGGAGAAGGTTGGCATACTGACTCGACTTATACTAATGAGCCTCCAAGGTTCACAATGCTCTATTCAATTAAAACTCCAGAAAAAGGAAAAGGAAATACATTATTTGCATCACAGTACAGAAGTTATGAAACTCTAGATAATGAGATGAAAGACAAATTAAAAAATTTAAAAGCTGTATTTAGTGCTGACGGACCCATTTCAAAAACAAGAAAAAATAGAGTTGATGAAAAAGGAACGGGCATTGATCCAAAATCGTTAAGTGCGATTCATCCTATTATAAAAGAGAATGAGAGAAATAAAAAAAAATCTCTTTATCTATCACCTGGACATGCCATTAAAATTTGTGATCTTGATGAACAGGAAAGTAAAAATTTAATGCAACAATTAATTGATCATCAAACCAAAGATGAATTTATTTACGGTTTTGAATGGGAACCTAATTGTTTAGCTCTTTGGTCAAACTATGCAGTATTACACAACCCAGTAAATGATTTTAATGCACACCGTGTAATGCATCGTATCACAATTCAATAGCTACCAAGGAATTTCTTTTTGATTAAAAAAGAATTTACCCGTAGGTCCGTCTTGATCTAAAGTTGCAGCCCAAACCAAACCTGGTACAGCTTCATCAATCGTTAATGATGCCTCGGACCCACCCATATCTGTTTGAACCCATCCTGGATGAATAGAATTAACTTTAATATTAAAATCTCTCAACTCTTCACTCACTACTTTTGTAACTGCATTAATTGCACATTTTGAAATTCTATAACTCGGCATACCCGTTGCCATACTTTCAAGTTGGCCTAAAACTGAACTTATATTTACAATAACTCCATTTGAACTTTTCTTAATTAAATCCTGAAACTGCTGAATCATATAAAGTGGATTAAATAAATTGGTATTCATAGTTTGGTGGAGCAATTGATGATCTAGATTTAAAATGCTGTCATTTCTATCATTTAAAATACCAGCATTATTAATTAAGGTATCAATATGATCATACTTTTTTTGAATTTCTTTTTTTAAATTAATAATAGAATCTAAATTACAAACATCTAATTCAAAAAAACTAGCATTATATTTTTTTGCTTGAACCTCTTGTTCAATGGCTTTTAAATTATTTAAATTTCTTGATGTAAAAATAACTTCATGACCATGCTCACAAAGTTTTAGTCCTGTTGCTTTTCCTAAGCCCCGATTTGATCCAGTAATTAAAATAATTCTTTTCATTCTTTTTCTTTATAAATTTTTTTAAATAATATATCTTCTCTTAAATGTTAGACATTGAAAGCTCAATAGAAGCTCGAAAAATTATTAGACAAAATAAATATACAAAGCAAACTGCCGGTACTGCAGCTCGATATGTTCAAGGTAATGTTTGTATTTTACCGAGTAAATATGCACTCGATTTTGCAGCGTTTTGTCAAAAAAATCCTAAACCATGTCCTTTAATTGGATTTGGAACTAAAGGGGATCCTATTTTACAAGATTTAGGAGATGTCGATATTAGAACTGATGTTCCACAATACCGAGTTTGGAAAAATGGAGAATGTATTGATGAACCGTTAGATGTAAAATCTTATTGGAACGATGACCTTGTTACATTTATCTTAGGGTGCTCGATGTCATTTGAACTCCCTCTTATTGAAGCAGGAATTCAAATGCCACATATAAAAAATGATACCACTGTTCCCATGTATCGAACTAACATTGATTGTGAACCGGCTGGACAGTTTTCAGGAAAACTTGTTGTATCGATGAGACCTTTAAATGCTAAAGATGCAATTCGTTCTATTCAAATTAGCTCTAGGTTTCCTGCAGTTCATGGTGCTCCCATTCATATGGGTAACCCCGATGAAATTGGTATTCAAAATATAATGAAGCCTGAATATGGTGACCCGCCATCTGTACCAATAAAAAATAATGAACTTCCTGTTTTTTGGGCATGTGGTGTAACTCCTCAATCCGTCTTAATGGACTCCAAGCCAGATTTTTGTATTACTCACAAACCTGGGTGCATGCTTATTACAGATAAGTTAAATATTGATCTTGCTGCCTTATAATTAATTTCCTAAGAAGACTCTTCTCACTTCACCACTATCAATAAGGTCTTTAGAATCTCCACTGATCACAAGTCTTCCACTCTCTAAAACAAAACCACGAGTCGCCATAGACAATGCCAATCTTACATTCTGTTCTACAAATAAAATTGAAATTCCATTTTCAACAATATTTTTAAAAATATTAATTAAATCTTTAGTCACCATAGGTGAAAGTCCTAAAAAAGGTTCATCTACCATAAGCAGTTTGGGCATACCCATTAAACCTCTTGCAATCGCTAACATTTGTTGTTCACCACCTGACATTGTGCTTGCTAATTGATCTTCTCTTTGACTTAATTTTGGAAAAATTTTGTAAATTTTTTCTAAAGAATCTTGTCTCATTTCTTTAGCTTTGGGATGATAAGCTCCTAAATTTAAATTTTGCAAAACTGTTAAATGCGGGAAAACTCTCCTTCTCTCCAACACGTGAGAGATACCAATTTCAGTCCTTTTAAATGTTGGTAGATTTGAAATTTCTTCTCCATTAAATTTTATTGAACCTTTTTTTGGCGTAATTAAATTACTTGTTGTATTTAAAATTGTACTTTTGCCTGATCCATTTGGACCCAGTAAGGCAACCATTTCTCCTTCTTTTACATTCAAAGATACATCCCATATCACCTGGAAGTCATCATAAAGAACATCAATGTTTTGGATATCAAGCAGCATCAACAGTTCCTAGATATGCATCAATTACTTTTTGATTATTCTGAATTTCTTTGGGTTGTCCAAAGGCAATTTTTTTGCCCTGATCTAAAGCGAGTACATGATTAGAAATATCCATAATAATATTAATGTTATGTTCAATGGTAATAACTGTGACACCTCGATCTCTTAATTTTTTAACAAGCTCAACAAGCCCTGGAATTGTTTTTTGATCAACACCTCCTGTTACCTCATCCATTAATAATAATTTTGGATCTGTGGCTAACGCTCTTGCAAGCTCCAACCTTTTTCTTTGTCCTGTTGAAAGTTCTTTTGCATAATGATGTCTTTTTTCTAAAAGCTGAACAAATTCAATAATTTCTAAGGCTTTGTCTCTTGCAACTTTTTGATTGTTCTCTTTTGAAAAAGCCCCAATCATTACATTCTCTAAGAGAGTTTGATCAGCAAAAGGTTTAAGCTTTTGAAAAGTTCTACCAACTCCAAGGTTACTTATTTTATCTGGACGTAATCCAAAAATATTTTGATCTTGAAATATAACCGACCCTTTGTCCGGTTTAGTAAAGCCAGTTATTAAATCAAATAATGTTGATTTTCCTGCACCATTGGGTCCAATAACACCAAGAATTTCTCCCGGTTGAACTTCAAATGAAATATCTTGATTGGCATGAATACCTCCAAAAGATTTGCTTAGATTTTCTACTTTTAAAATGCTCATCTCTTTTTTTCCCTATGCAAAATATGATTTGGCAAAAGTGAAATGATGCCTGAGGGTTTAAAGACACAAATGATCATTAAAACAATCCCGTAAACCATTAAGTCAACTGCACCACCAGTACCGCCAAAAAATATTCGAGCATACTCAGCTAAAGGTATTAAAATTATTGTTCCTACCAAAGGCCCCCAAACATAACCAATACCTCCCAAAACACTTATTAAAAGTGCAATAATGGATATTTCAAAATTAAACATTCTGTCAGGATCCACGATCAAAATATATTGAGCAAATAAACTTCCCATCGGAGCCATCATCATTGCTGAAATTGCAAAGGCTATGATCTTATGTTTTGCAACATCAATACCTAGACTTTGTGCTGCTTGAGCATCATCCCTTACTGCTCTTAAACGATAACCTAATTTTGATCGACTGATTAACCAAGTAATAAAAAAAATAATCACAAAGAAAATTAAAAACAAATAATAGTAAGGAGCCTTGCTGCTATGAAACTGCATAGCATAGTAAGAGTCTTCGCTGGTTAAAGGTATCCATAACCCTGAAGCTGCTCCAACTAAATCCCAACGTTGAAAAACGACTTGAAAACTTATTCCAACTAATAAAGTTGCGATTGCAAAATAATGTCCACTCAGCCTTAACATTGGAATACCTACGAGTATTGCAATTACCGCACATATTAAAATTCCAATAATAATTCCAATCCAAGGAGTTAGGCCAAACTCAACATAAAAAAAAGAGCTTGCATAAGCTCCTATTCCAAAAAAAGCTCCATGACCTAAACTTATTTGTCCCGAAAATCCTCCAATTATATTCCATGATTGAGATATTACCGCATGCATAAAGATCATGATCATCAAGTGTAGTAAAAATTGACTAGGACTTAAAACAGGAAACAAAATTAAAAAACCTAAAAAACCAAATAAAACATAAACCATACTTTTATTAGTATTAAAAACCGGCTCTTGTTTTGCTAAATTTAAATCTGACATTAGTATCGTCCAAACATTCCTTGCGGCTTAAACACCACAACCAATAAGTAAATCGCAAAAACGTAAAGTAATTTAAATGAAGGATCGATCAGTAAACCACCAAGAGACTCGACTAAACCTATAATAATACCGGCATATAAACATCCTAAAATACTTCCAAATCCTCCAAGGGCTACAGCAACAAAAGCGAATAGAGAAAAATTGATTCCAACATCGGGAAAAATATAAAAGTAACTCGACATCATACTTCCAGCAATTGCTACACAACCAAGTCCTAGTCCCCATCCTAATGCAAACATTTTATTAGATGGCACACCCAAAACTTCTGCAGCTTGTCTATCTTGAGACGTAGCTTGAAGTGCTAACCCAGTTTCTGTTTTAGTTACAAACCAATAAAGACCTATAAATGCAAAGAGACAGACAATTGCTGCGGTAAACTGTGGTTGCCCAATAAATATTCCAGCAAATTCTATTCGACCACTGAGCATGGGATCTGCAACATTTCTAAAATCAGGAGTCCATAAAAACTGAGCAAAAGATCTTATAAAAATGGCCAAACCAAACGTTGCACAAATTTGGACTAACATTTTTGCTTTTAAAACATAGCGAATTAAAAAGTAATGAGTTGCTATTCCACAAACAGCTAAAATTAAAATTGTAATAGGTATGGAGACAATGGGATCAAGACCAAGCAATGCCCATAGCCAAAAGGATGAAAACATTGCTAACATCAGGTGCTCACCGTGAGCAAAATTAACAATTTCCATTAATCCAAAAATTAAACTTAAACCTGATGCAATTAATGCATAAATAAGTCCCATTAAAAGCCCAGAAATTACGGCTTGCATGATTATTGTAGTGGTCAATTTAAATACTCTTTTTTGTATCGACATTTATATTCGATCTTTATAGGATAAGACAACTTTTATAGGGGGATAAATGAAAAAAATAAAAACGTTATTAGCTTCAGTTTCTCTTGCAGCTATGGTGAGCACAACAGCCATTGCTGAAGATGTAAAAATTGGAGTAATTTATCCATTAACAGGTCCAGTTGCACAAGTTGGAAAAGATGCGGTTGCTGCATTAGAAACAGCAGTCGATATTATCAATAATAGTCATAATATTGATATGCCACTTGCAAGAAACAAAGGGCTGTCTAATGGAAGAAAAATCAAAATCATTGTAGCAGATCACGCAGGTAAACCTGATGTGGGTGTGGGTGAAACAGAAAGACTTATTAATAAAGAGAAGGTACATGCAATGTTCGGTGCTTACTACTCATCTGTAACAGGTGCAGCTAGTCAGGTTGCTGAAAGAGCAAAGATACCTTGGGTTAATGGCGCATCAACTTCACCTAAGTTGACTGAAAGAGGTTTCAAATATTTCTTCAGAGCAACACCACATGATGGTGAATTTACATCTTTAATGTTTGAATTCATTAATGACTTCAATAAAAAAGGTGGCTCAGTTAAGACTGTAGGTATTCTTCACGAAGATACACTATGGGGATCTGATAGTGGTAGCACCCAAAATAAAATGGCTAAGAAACAAGGTTTCAAAGTTGTAGAGAAAATTAGTTATAAAGCTAAAACAACAACTTTAGATTCTGAAGTTCAAAGACTTAAAGCAAAAAACCCGGATGTTTTGATGCCATCATCTTATACATCTGATGCTTATCTATTCTTGGATACGGCTAAAAAATTGGATTACAATCCAAAATTATTAGTTGCGCAAAATGCTGGTTACACAGACCCTAAATTTGTGAGTACGATGGGAAGTAAAGCTGAAGGTGTGATTACACGTTCACCATTTAATACGGACCTTGCGAAAAGAATTCCGTTAATTGGTCAAGTAAACGATCTGTTTAAAAAATACTCTGGAGGAAGAGATTTATCTGACGTTCCTGCAAGAGCATTTACAGGTTTCATGGCTTTAGCTAATGCAATCAATAATGCTAACTCAAATGATCCTGAGGCAATTAGAAAAGCGCTTACAGAATTAAACATGGAAGCGAATGTTTTAATTGTTCCTTATAGAGGGGTTAATTTTGGAAAAGATGGTCAAAATTCTAAAACTCGAGGAATTTTGATGCAAGTTCAAAACGGAAAATATTGTACAGTGTATCCGTTTGAATTAGCAGCTTGTGAGCTAAAGTATCCAATGCCAACTTGGGCTCAAAGATAATTAATTAAAATTATTAAACTAAAAGGGCGGTCTTTAGGGCCGCCTTTTTTTTTATTTTATTTTTGAAAGTTGATCTAATTTTTTTAGATCAATACCTTCTTTAATGAGGCCTTCTCTTAATCTAGATGCAAGTGAAACTGCTGTTTTTCCATCTCCATGCAAACAAATTGTATCAACTTGACATGGTATTATTTTTCCAGATTTACAATTAATTGCCTGCTCCTCAATCATCTTAATTGTATGTTTTAAAGCCTCCTCGGGATCAGTAATTAAAGCATCACTTTTAGTTCTAGAAAATAATAAACCATTATCCTCATAATTCCTGTCCGCAAATACTTCACAAGCAATTTTCAATTTTAAATCTAAACCCGCTTTTTCCATTTCAGTTTTTGCTCCCACCATATAAATCAGTTCAGGATTATATTCTTTAATTGCTTCTCCAATTGTTTTTGACATTTCATAACTTTCACATGCCATATTATTCATAGCTCCATGCGGTTTAACATGAGTCATGGGATAACCTTCTTCTGAACAAATTTTATCAAATAATTCAATTTGTTCTGTAACAAGATATTTAAGCTCTTTAGGTTCTAAATTTACTCTTTTACGACCAAAGTTTTCTTTATCATTAAAAGATGGATGAACGCCAATGCTTACATTGTTTTTCATTGCAATTTGAATTGTACGTCTCATTGTAGGTTCATCACCTGCGTGATACCCGCAAGCTACATTAGCCGTATTAATGATAGTTAATAATTTTGGATCATTCTCAGATGAACAATGAGGACTAGTTTCTCCAAGATCACAGTTTATATTGGCTTCCATATCAATTTATTTAATTATATCTTAATAGATTGCAAGCAATGATTAAAAATGTATTTGAGTATGGAGACCAAGCAGTCCTTATTGATTTTGGTGATGAGATAAAAAAAGAAATTAACCAAAATGTAATTTTTGTTTTTAAAAAATTAAAACAAATCATAAGTGAAAACAATATTGTAGGTATTGAAAATATAACTCCTTCTTACAATAAACTTGCCATCCAGTTTGATTTGGGCAAAACTGATATCACAAATATTTTTAAACTAATTGATCAAGTAAAAAACGAAAAAGTTGAAATTAACTTTAATCCTAATAAAATTGAAATACCCATTAATTATGATTTAGATTTTGGAATAGATTTAGAGCGCTTATCTAAAATTACAAAACTTGAAACTAATGAAATAATTGAGTCTCATCTTAGAACTAATTTCTATGTTTACATGTTAGGGTTTATGCCAGGATTTCCCTATATGGGAGACTTGGATCCCAAGCTATATTCGAAGAGGTTAGAAACACCTCGAGTAGAAATCGCAGAAGGATCTGTAATTATTGTTGAACAATTCTGTGCAATTTATCCTTATAAAAGTCCAGGAGGCTGGAATATTATTGGCAAAACACCGTTGAAACTTTTTAATCAAAGTCAAAAAAATCCAAGTTTAATTAATCCTGGTGATGAAATTATTTTTAAAAATATATCTAAAACAGAATTTCAAAAAATTTGGAAAAAAAATTATGAAAACCAAAATTAAATTTATTAAACCAGGTATACTCACAACCCTTCAAGATTATGGACGAGTATCACTTCAAGATATTGGAATTTCAAAAGGTGGTGCAGCCAATCCATCTCTGATGGAAATTGGAAATGCGTTAGTTGAAAATAAAGATGTGTGGTCTTTTGAGTTTATTTTAAGTGGACCTACAATAGAAATATTATCAAGCAGTACATCAATTTCTATTACCGGTAATGTTGATTTTCATTTAATTAGGTCCGGTAAAAAAGAAATCGGAAGTTGCTATAGAACTTATATTTTAAAAGAAAAAGACCAAATAATTATTAATAGAACAATCGATAGCGTCTATGGGTACATCAGTTTTTCTGGGAACATTGATCTTGATAAAGTCTTTAAAAGTTTATCCTGTAACCCACGGTCGAAAATAGGTCCTAGAGATGGTCAAAAAATTAGGGAAAATGAAATTTTTGAAATGAGTTCAAGTATGACTGATCAAGAATTTAAGCTTGATAGAATACCAGAAAATAAAAATAAAAATAAAGTTAGATTGCTCGAAGGTCCTCAGTTTCATTTTTTTGAAAACAAAAGTGTTAAAAGATTTTTTAATACCCCATATGAAATAACAACCACATCAGATAAAATGGGAATGCGATTAATGGGTTGTAAAATTGAAAATCAACTTACAGCAAATATTAAATCTGAAGCAATTATTAAAGGCGCTATTCAAGTTCCTGCCGATGGACAACCTATTATACTATTAACAGACCATCAAACCATTGGTGGCTACCCAAAGATTGCAGTAGTTGCATCAGCTGATTTTGAAAATTTAATACAATTACCACCAAAATCAAAAATTGAATTTAAAAAAATTAATTTAAGAGAAGCCAAAATATCTTATATGTTAAAACAAGAAACAATTAAAAATATTATAAAATCAAAAGTTAAAATATGAATATAAAAAAAATAAACGCTCTAAGAAAAAAACTAACCAAATATATAAATAAAATTAATGCTGCAAAAAAAAGGAAAGTAAAATGAGTGAACAAATTATTTTAAACATTGTGTCACTCGTGATTGGCATTATGCTTTTTTTTAGCTTTGTTGTGGCGCCACTTACGTTTAAAGTTCTGGCACCTGATAATGCTGGAGTTTATATAAGAGCAATCTTTCCTTACTACTATCTAGTTAATTTAATTATTTGCTCTATCGTTTCTGGTTTTTATATTTATACGCAAACTTTTACTTTAGATTTTTATTTAATAACCGCTGTAGCTTTATTATTTGCTTTTTCATTGTTCATTTTGATGCCAATGATTAATAAATTTAAAGATGAGAAAAATGAAAGTAAATTTAAATACTCACATTTATTGTCAGTGATTATAAATTTTTTTCAATTAATTAGTTTAGGAATTATCCTAATCTAATTAGCGGCCATGTCAGCACCGCAGCACTGCGGTGATTTAATTTTTCCTTCACATTTTGGACATTTTGAAATTTGAACTTGATTTCCGCTCACATCCAAATGATCATTGATCAGTGGTTCATTGCATTTTGCACATGAAGCATTGACTGACATTCCACATTTATTACATGCGTAAGTTGACATAATTTAAAGAGTAGTCTTTTTTAAAACTAATTGCAATGATTTAGGCAATTCTTCTTTTAAATTTATCTAGAATGGTCTCGACTTTTTTGTAATTTTCAGAAAGCGCTTGTTTTGGATCAAAATAAAATTTATCTAACTTTTTAAGATCATAATTAATTTCTTCAAAAATTTTAATTGCTTCATCATGATTACGTTTTAATTCAAATGCTAAACCTTTCAGTTTTGCATCGTTAGTTTCTTCAGCAATTTTTTTTGATATTGCGCTTGCTTTTCTCAAAAGATCAAAAGCTTGTTCTTCTTTTTTTGAATTCTTTTTTTTAAAGATATTTAAAAATGAAAACATCCAGAAGTTGTATTATGATTTGTTTTAAATTTAAATAGATTTTGTCGAAATCTTGCTTGTCCAAACTCGATCTAAAACGTAATACCAAACACCATTTATCATAGGTTCAATAAGCGCATCTAGTACTGCCAATTGAAGAGGTGCGCCAGTAATTAGATTATTACAAGTCATCGCAATAACAATATGACCTAGCGTATATATAACGGCTCGCCCAACGCTGGTCCCAACGATTTGATCTTTAATTGTTTTATATATTCCTGATCTAAATTCTGTCATAAAGTTTAGCCTAGGCTAAACATATTACTTGCTTGAAAATATTCAAGTGTTAATAGGGTTAAAAAAATTAAGTTTTTATGAAACATACTAGATCTAGTAGCCCCCTTTACTTCAAAACTACTCAGAGTAGAAAAAGTGCTGAGTTACTAGAAGACTACGTTGAAGCTATTGATGAAATTTTAAATAAAAAAGGATCAGTAAAAAATGTAGATCTTTGTAAATTCTTTGGAGTATCCAATGCGACGGTCAGCAAAAATATAAAAAGATTAATTAAAGCTGAACTGGTTGAAAGTGAAAAATATAAAAATATTTTTTTAACCAAAAATGGAAAAAAATTAGCAGTTCAATCTAATACTAGACATCAAATTTTATTTAATTTTTTAATTAAACTTGGAATATCAAGAAAGACAGCCGAAACAGATTCTGAAGGCATGGAACATCATATCAGTGATGAAACTTTAAAAGTAATGAAAAAATTTATTCAATCTAATTAATAACACTGTACTGATAACCAAACCATTTTATTAGTTTTTCTTTAGTTGGCATCGTACAATTTAATCGCCCTCTTCTTTTTTGAAAAGGTTCATCAAAAACAAGTTCTATGGTTTGATTATTAAGATAATTGATTTTTGTATTTTTCCATTTTCCACCTGAATTATCAAAACAATTAATTTGCTTCACATCTTCTTCAAAAGTTATTTTTAAATTAGTAGGATTGTTTTCTTTACTTAATAAAATTGTTTTAGGAGTATATTCTTTAATATTAAAGGCTCTTGATTTTAAAATATTTTTAAATCTTTCTAATTTTCCATAATTTTCGTTTAAACTAAATCTTGGAAAATAATTAATACTTTCATTTTGACTAATCACTCCTGAATGTTGTCCAAAAATAATTTTATAATTAAATGCTCTTAAAACATTAATGATAGCCTCACTAGTTTCTCCAAATGTATGAGCATAAAGATCTGGAACTAATCCTAGTTCTTTTGAATAATCTTGGTGAGATTTTTCAATATCATTTTTTACATCCTCAATTTTCATGTTCACAAAGTAGTCATGGCTCCATGAATGTCCTCCAATTGTAACTAAGCCACTATCACGAAGTTCCCTTACCTGATTCCAGTTCATATAATTGGGATGATTTTGAGAAACCTCTCTTGTGTTAACAAATAAAATAAAAGGAATTTTTTTTTCTTTAAGAACTGGCCAAGCATTTTGATAAAAGCTTTGAAATGCATCATCAACGGTAAGAAGTATTTTTCTTTGATTTAAAGGGGCTCCATTTAAAATCATTTCTTTAAATTCATTAGCATCAATAAATGGTAATTTAGATTCTTCTATGAATTGTAAGTGCTGGTTAAACATTTCAACAGAAACATTTGTACTCGGATACTTTCCTTCACCTACCCTATGGTACATTAATGACAAAATGCCAGGCTCATCAGCGGCTAAGAAGGACGGGTACAAAAATAAAAATAAAGCTAAAAGTATTTTTTTCATTAGTTTAAATTATATTCTTGCAGCTTGTATTCCCATTTTCCTTTCTTATTGAGAACTTGATGTACAATCATTCTGGTCTTTTGATCAAACCAAATTTGAGTATCTAATTTTTCTCCCTTGATATCAAAAACTTTTGTCTCAAATATTTTACCAGCAACTTCAAAGTTTTCTTCTTTTAAAAAATTTACTTTTTGATCTGTTTTTTTACATGTAATTCCGGAAATTTGCGTTGGAACCGTTACAATATCGTGGTTCCAGTAGGACGATATTAAAAATGGTTTGTTGAATATTCCATCAAACTTAGTTCCTTTGATATAATACCCTTTGTCTCCCAAAGTAATGTTGCAAAACTTTTCTCTACCATTGTCATCTGTTTTGGAAGAGAATGATGTCATCTTTCCTTTTGCATCATATTTTTCCGTTCCTTTTGAAGTATATTTGTAAAACGTGATACCAAATTTCTTAACACCAAAATCTATAATATTTTCAACCTCTAAACTCTCATCTGTTTTCCAATTAAAATTAATATGATGGAATCCGGCATATTGGCCGTTCCTGTAAATATCAAATTTTAAGTTTTTCAAATTTTTGTGATGCCCGACATGGGCGTGACTTGAAAATGTGACAAAAAATAGAAATGCAAATGATATTATTTTTTTCATCAAAGCCTGTTTAACTTGTAAACCAATAACATAAAAGTAAAAGGATACCGCATGTCACTGGGTATATTTTTTCAACTTTTTGAAGTTATTTTTCCTGTATTTTTTATTATTGGAATTGGTTACTGGTTTGGAAAAAAAAGCCCTGGTTTTAACACTGATGTCATAACAACATTTTCAGGAAAGATTGGTGTTCCCGCTCTATTATTTTATTCTTTGGCAGCATCTACGACTTTAGATTTTAATACTTTTATAAAATTTGGCTCATTTACTTTTTTATTTGTAGGATCTTTTGCAATTGTTGGAATCATTATTTTAAAAATTTTAAAAAGAAATATTGTAACCGAACTTAGTCCACTCATATTACCCAATACTGGTAACTTAGGTTTACCTATTTGTTTATTTGCTTATGGCGATCAGGGATTTTCTATAGCCAGTTCTATAGCTGCCGTCATTATGCTACTTCACTTTACAGTTGGTATATTTATTGCGAGCAATAAATTGAGTTTAAAACCTCTACTAACTTCTATTCCTATGTATATTATTTTGTTGTCAGGCATAATGCTTTATTTTGAAATTAAAGCTCCAAAGTTTTTAGTGAACACTACAATGCTTTTAGGTTATTCAACTATTTTTCTTATTCTAACTTCGCTTGGAATTGCACTGAGCACATTAAAAACAAAAAATGTGAAATCTAATATTTTTATTGCTGCATCAAGACTAGTAACAGGACCTGCCATTGCTTTTTTAATAATAAAATATTTTGGCCTCAAAGGTTATCAGGCAGGAGTTTTATTTATTCAAGCCTCAATGCCATCAGCAGTTTTAAATTTCTTGCTTGCAAAAATGTATTCGAAAAAAATTCATGCAAATAATATTGCCTCAGTAATTGTTATCTCAACAACATTATCGTTTATAACAATTCCGATTGTTGTATTTATTGCTTTAAGATTTTTTAATTAAAAAATTATTTAGGCTGAGCTGGCTGAGCTGGTTGCTGACCTTGTGGAGCTGCACCTTGATTATTTTGTTGTAAATATTTTGCAACCATTCCTCTGTTGTAAGTAAACAAATAAGGATCTTGTCTGATTAAACCGGCGCAATAAGCTGTGGCATCATCAGTTTGAATTCCATTTGCTTTAATATCTTTTTTACAATTATTTAAATATCTGACATCCCTATACTGTTCTTCAATTTGAAGACCAAAAAATAATGCTAAAATTACTGCAATGATACCAAGTAAAATGTTAGTCGCTCTCATCTTGATTTTGTTGGTAGATGGAATTGTAAGTGAAGTCAATTTATTTGGGGCAGCTTAACTGCCCCAAAAATAAATCTGTAACTAAATGCCCTTTTGATTTGGGTTAATTACGTTTTCTTTTGCTCTAGGACGACTTTGTCTTTCCTTAAAAGTCTTACGAATTAAACGTAAAGCATTAGCGCCAGTTGTGCTGGCTTTACGCAACAATTGAAAATCCTTATAGAACATAGAACCTCCTTATTTATATTGTTACGCCTTTTCACTCATGGCTATGAGCCGCTTTTTATCCATGCGAAATGGACTACACACTTGCATAGCAGGTATGCATATAATGCATATATAGCTTTTCTGTCTTTTTTTCAAGATCAAAAAAAGGTAATCTAATTTAAATTTTGGGGGACAATTTATGAGTCATTGCGAACAAGTTGATGGAATTCAGCAGCCAGATAAGGAAACAGAGGGCTACGTCTTTAACCACATGATGTTAAGAATCAAAGATCCAAAAAGATCTTTGGATTTCTATTCAAAAGTTATGGGGATGAGAATGGTTAAAAAATTAGATTTTCCCTCTATGAAATTCTCTTTATATTTTCTTGGAAACCTTACTGATGCAGAAGTAAAGACTGCCCCTTCAGATAGCTATGAAAGAACAGTATGGGCTTTTAGGCAAAAAGGCCTTTTAGAACTTACCCATAATTGGGGAGCGGAAAATGACGATAGTGTAAAATTTCATGATGGAAACGCTGAACCAAAAGGTTTTGGTCATATTTGTTTTTCAGTTCCAGATGTTTATGAGGCTTGCAAAAGATTTGAAAAATACAAAATGGAATTTGTAAAAAAACCAGATGACGGATCAATGAAGCCGCTCGCTTTTGTTAAAGATCCAGACGGTTATTGGATTGAAATTATTGAAGCAAAAGCTACAGCAAATATCGCAAAAGAATTAGGAAAAATTTAGATTCAACTTCTGATAGTTTTTAAGATTTATTCTCAAGGCTTGTTGCAGGGCATTATAATTCAATCAATTCGCACTACCTAAAAAATTAATTTTTTGTTAAAATTTTGTAACTAAAGTTCGGGGGGAGCTTGAAGTTTTTTTTGGTTTGTTTGATAATCTTAATATCAACTCAGATTTCAAAAGCTGAGATTAATCAACTATTCATCAAAAATTGCGCAACTTGTCATTCAGTTCAAAAAGGAGATACCACCTTAAGAGCTGGTCCGAACCTATGGGGTGTTGTTGGTAGAAAAGCAGCAACAGATCAATCTTACACGATGTATTCAGATGCAATTAAAAAATCTGGAATTGTTTGGAACGAAGAAAATCTAAACAAGTGGTTAACCAATGCCGGTGCGTTTATTCCAGGCACCAACATGTATTATATGCAAGCTGATGAGAGTGTAAGACTAAACATAATTGATTATCTTAAGACTCTTAAGTGATCAAAACTATAAAGGGGGAGAAATGCGTGTATTGAATAAAAAAGCAATATCACGAAGATCGTTTCTAAAAACAGGAACGGTAACTGCCCTAGGTTTAACAATAATGGGCCCGATGGTTATTGGAAAAAACAATGCTTGGGCTGCAACATTTAAAACCTTAGGTGCAGATGACGCTGCAACTCTTATCCAAATGGCTAGAGACTGTTATCCTCATGATTTCTTAGCAGATAAATATTATGCTAAGGTCATTGAAGGTATTGAGGCTCAAGCCGGAAAAGATAAAGCGTTTAAGTCAATGGTAAGCAAAGAATTAAAAAAAATTAATTCTTCTGCAAAAAAACACTACAAAGTAAACTACAAAGATATCAATCGAGAGCTCGAAAGAACTGATATCCTTAAGAAGAACTCAAAGTCACCATTATTCAAAAAAGTCCAAGGTGATCTTGTTGTTGGTCTTTACAACAATCAAGAAGTTTGGCCTAAATTTGGATATGAAGGTGAGTCAGCTTCTAAGGGTGGATATATGAATCGTGGCTTCAATGATATCGACTGGTTATAGGAGGAACGCACATGGCTAAATTTTCAAAAAATGATGACAGCTTAGTTGTTATTATTGGTTCAGGTGCGGGTGGCGGAACGTTAGGTATGGAGCTTGCAATGAAAGGAATTAAGACGGTTATCCTTGAAGCAGGTGGACGTCACGGACCTCAAGACTTTGTAAATGATGAATGGGGATCATTCGGTCAAATCAGTTGGCTTGATAAACGAACAACATCTGGAGATTGGAGAGTATCAAGAGATTTCTCAGGTCTTCCAGCTTGGATTGTAAAAGCTGTTGGAGGAAGTACCCTTCACTGGGCTGGAGCAAGTTTACGTTTTCAAGATCATGAGTGGAAAGCAAGAACGACTTATGGAGATGTAAAAGGTGCAAGCCTTTTAGACTGGCCAATTGATGGTAAGGAAATGGCTCCGTGGTATGCAAAAGCTGAAGATCATATGGGAACAACTGGAACCAATGGTATTCCGCGACTTCCTGGTAACAATAACTACAAAGTCTTAGCAGCTGGTGCAAAAAAAATGGGATATAAAAAGTTTCATACTGGAAATATGTCCATTAATTCTCAGCCACGTGATGGTAGAGGTGCATGTCAGCAAATAGGATTTTGTTTCCAAGGATGTAAATCTGGAGCAAAATGGTCGTCAGGTTATGTTTCAATTCCTAAAGGAGAAGCAACTGGAAAATTAGAATGTAGGTCTAATAGCCAAGTTCTAAAGATTGAGCATGATAAAAACGGAAAAGTGAATGGTGTCGTTTATGCTGACAAAGATGGTAAAGTTCACAAACAAAAAGCAAGAATTGTTTGTGTTGCAGGAAACTCAATTGAGTCTCCTAGGCTTTTACTAAACTCTGAGTCAAGCATGTTCAAAAATGGTTTAGCAAACTCATCTGGACAGGTGGGTCGAAACTATATGAGACATATGACAGCGAGTACTTATGCTATCTTTGAAAAACCTGTGTACATGTACAGAGGAACAACGATGGCAGGTATTATTCAAGATGAGTCGATCAATGATACTCGAAGAGGATTTGTTGGTGGTTACGAACTTGAAACGTTGTCATTAGGACTACCATTTATGGCTGCATTCTTAGACCCGGGTCAGTGGGGAAGAGAATTTGCTGCATCAATGGAAGGTTATGATCGTATGGCAGGGTTATGGATTGTTGGTGAAGATATGCCTCAATCAAATAACCGTGTAACGCTTCATAAGAAAATTAAAGATCAACATGGAATGCCAGTTCCAAATGTTAATTTCTCAGATCATGAAAATGATATTAAAATGAGAAATCATGCTTGGAAGCAATCTATTGCTCTTTATGAATCTGTAGGAGCAAATAAAACGATCAAAACTCCTCCATATCCATCTACTCACAACTTAGGTACAAACAGAATGAGTGCCAAAGCAAGTGATGGTGTTGTAAATAAATATGGTCAAACATGGGATGTGAAAAATTTATTCGTATCTGATGGAAGCCAATTTACAACTGGAGCAGCTGAAAATCCTACATTGACTATTGTTGCACTAGCAATGAGACAAGCTGAATATATAGCTAAACAAATGTCATCTAAGGCAATTTAGTTGTTAATAAACTTTATTAAAAAAGGCCCTGTCATCAGGGCCTTTTTTTTTATTTGCTTATTATTTTTTTCAAACTGTACAACTTCAAAAAAAACGAGCGAAAATTTAAATTTATTTTCTAAAGATCAAAAAATAAAAGTTGAGATTTTTACAGTTCGAGATTTCTACACCCAAGGGCAATATCAACTCTATTTTGATGTCTTCAATAAAAATGAGAATGTCACTATTGGAAGAATGGCTTTATATATCTTTAACAAAAACTGTGATGATGTACCAGATGATGCTCAGTCCAAAAATATTATTTACTCTAATTATACTTTTATTGGCCCGTATCAAAATGGTGTGATTACTTTTTTTCCTGGAAAAAGATTAAAATGCTATACTGTGATGGGATTTGAGAAGTATCTATAATTATAATAGTTCTAATTAAAACAAAACAGGTAAGGAAAAAATGAATTATGAAAAAGTAAAATCTGATATCGAAAATTTCGTATCAAATAGAAAATGGCAAGATTATCACACTCCTAAAAATTTAAGCATGGCTCTATCAGTTGAGACGTCAGAGCTGCTAGAAATATTTCAATGGCAGATGAATAATGAAAAAGAATATCCAAAATCAGCTTCAAAAACTGAAGTGGAAGATGAGGTTGCTGATATCTTTTTTTATTTAGTGAGATTTTGCCAAGTTATGGATATAGACCTAGAGAAAGCTTTTTATTATAAAATGAAAAAAAATGCTGAAAAATATCCAAACCAAATTAAATAAGAAAACAATGTTTTTTGTTTTAAAAATTTTATTATCTGCGGTTGTTATCGCTGGAGCGAGCTGGTTATCAGGAAAGTATCCAAAGCTTGCTGGATTTATTATTGCATTACCACTGGCAACATTAATCGCTTTAGTTTTATCTTATACTGAACATAAAAATGCAGAAACAACAATCACATTTGCTAAAAGTATTCTTGTAGGTGTGCCTGCAAGTTATTTCTTCTTCATTCCATTCTTTTTTGCAAAAAGTTTAGATATGAATTTTTGGCTTATTTATTCTACTGGACTTGCGCTTCTTGTCGTCGCATTTTTTGTACATCGATATATTGTATCACTTTTTTGATGAGTTTTATTGTTATTGAAGGTGTACATAAAGATCCCAATGATATTGAAACTTTAGATCAATCCACCAAGAAAGAATATGGGCCTTTTGGAAATGAACAAGAGGCTAATGATGTTTGCAAAGGACTTATTCAAAGAAATATTGATAACTATTATCACCGAGCATGGGTAATTAAAAAAAATTAATTTTTTTAATTAAAGTTGTAATAATCTAATTATATTTTTTTTAACTTCTTCTTTTGGAAATTGAATTTTCCCAAAATTGTCTATCACTAAAAGTTTTGAAAACCCCTCATGAATCATGGTTCCAATTATTTCTGCATTATTATTAAGAATAATAAATGATGCGGTATGATCAATAGTATAATTATTATTATCTAAATCGATACGTTTTATATAAATATTAAGTGCACCATAAAGTTTATTAAGCTCCGCTTTATCTCCCGTTATACCAATAATTTTTTTGTCAAAGTAACCTAGGTATTCTTTTAAAATTTTTTTAGTGTCCCTGTCAGGATCAGCTGTTACAAAATAAAAATTGATTTTACTAGCATCATCTCCCAAGTCTTGAATTAAATTTGACAATAATTGTAAACTTGACGGACAAACATCTGGACAATGAGTAAAGCCAAAAAAGATAATACTTGGTTTTTTTAAAAATTTATCTTGATTGAACTGATCCCCGTTTACAGTCTCCAATGAAAAATTAACGTCTACCCTATCCAGGTTATGAGAGCTTTTCTGTAATGTAAAAAAAGCAATGACAGTTAAAACGATAGATGTAATGAATAAAGCTGGAAGAATTCTTCTAAGTAAAATTTTTTTGCTTAACATCAATGATGCTTATGGTGATCTTTATCAGGATGATAACCTCTATCAACGGCTTTAAAATTGACTGTAATTGAACCGGCGTTCTTAAAATTTAAGGTGCCTTTATACATCTTACCTTTAACGATTGGTTCTTTTAAACCGATAAACATAATGTGAAATCCACTTGGTTTTAAATAAACTTCTTCATCGCTAGCAATATTTAAACCATCTAATAAAGGTCTCATTTTCATAACTTGATTTTCCATAATCATTTCATGAATTTCAACTTTTTCTGCAAAAGAAACATTGGTTACTGATAATAAAGTGTCAGCTTTTCTAGCTTCATTTTCTATCTTCATATAACCAGCCGCAACTTTGGCAGTGGGAGGCGTTATAAATGTATACACCCCTTCAATCTCAATATTTCCTAATTTATATTTATTACTATGATGATTTTTTTCGCTCGCATCAATATTTACAAAAGATCCAAAAACAAAAAAAATAAACAAAAACTTTATAATTTTTTTCATTTAATTACGCGGTAGTTAATCTTTTAAGCGGACGCTCATCAATTGGCAAATGCATTAGAGTCGCAAAAAGTGATAGACCAATTGATAGGTACCATGCATAGTCATAACTTCCATATTGGTCAAAAAAGTACCCGCCTAAATATGCTCCAAGAAAAGCTCCGATTTGATGAGAAAAAAATACCAGTCCAAACAACATCGTAATATGTTTTGTTCCAAATATTTGAGCTACAATGCCGTTCGTTGCAGGTATGGTTGCAAGCCATAAAAATCCAAAACAAATTCCAAATGCAATGGCTAATCCACTTGAAGCAGGAAGAATTAAAAATAAAATAATTGTTATTCCTCTAAAAAAATACAAACCACTTAGGAGTAGTTTTTTTGAATATTTATCTCCTAAATATCCCATAGTTAATGTTCCCGCGATATTAAACAATCCTATTAAAGATAAAATTGCTGTTCCAGTCCAGGCTTCTAGCCCTCTTTCAATGACGTATCCAGGTACATGGGTTGCGACTAAAGTGATTTGAAAACCGCAAACAAAAAATCCTAGGGTTAAAAAAATATAACCTTTATGACCCAATGCTTCTTTTAATGCTGATAATGCCCCTTGATTATCAGGAACTAAATTTGGATTACTAGTGTCATCTGGCAATTTAATTAATAAAGAAAAAGCTGCAGCAATAATTAAAAAAAATACTAAAATTAAGTATGAATTTTGCCATGATGTTTGGCTCAATGATAAAGCTGAAATCAATGGAAATACAAACATTCCTAGTGAACCAAAAGCAGTCACTAAACCAGAAGCTTTAGATCGATTTTCATTTGGAAAATGTTTACTCACCGCACCAACAGCAAGTTGGGCTCCTCCTCCACCCATTCCAATTCCAGCAAGCACTCCAAGATTTAATATAAAGATTAAACCTGAACTATTTGGTAAAGTTAGTGAATAAATTCCAAATGCATAAATTAATAGTGCAAAACATGAAACTCTTCTTGCACCAAATTTATCTGCAAGAATACCCAAGAAAAAAGTCATGATTCCCCAAGTCAAAGCTTGAATTGCAATCGCTAAACCAAAATGTGTTCTCGAAACTCCAAGGTCACTTTCAAAAAAATTAAAAAACATTCCAAAAGTTTGCCTTGTTCCCATCGCAGCAAACACCATAAAACAACTTGCAGCTAGAACGATAAATGCCAATTTATTTCTAAAAAAAGGGGATTTCATTTGTGATTAATTAATAACTTTTATCTCATTATTCAAACTTATAATACCATCTTCAATGGGTTTTAAATATATCCCAAAATCAATGTGGTCATAAATTTCATTTAATTTTTGAGGTATATTAATATCTGAAGTTGTTGATTGATAAGGGTAAATTGTAGCTTTGCATCTTGGGGTATTGCAAAAAACTTCAAATAAAGTGTCTCCAATTTTAATTTTTTTCTTTGCAAGTTCTAATTCTTGGAAAGGTTTCATTCCATCAATAACAATATTGGCTCTAAACCTTTCATGATCAATGCTCAGTCCTGATCTTGTTTCAAAATCCTTTAAACTTTCTAAATTAATGAGTGATACAACATGATCATTGATCATGTCATAAAATGGAACTTTTTGATTATAGATCATAAAAATTTCTTTATCCTTTAAATCAATTTCTTTTTTTTTAATCTCTTTTGTAATCAATTGTAAATTTTCAAAATTGAAATCTGAGATTGAGGCAATTTCTTCGTTTTTTAAATATACTTTGAGATTTTGATTATAAAATTCTAACCTGTAGTTATTCAGTAGTGGCGTGTTTTTTACACTCAAATAACTTTGATTATTTCTTAAATATTGTTTTTCTTGAAACTTTAAGGCTTCTTCTTTTGTCTTATTTCTTACGAAGGCAAAAATGCGATCATTTTCAATTCCAATATTTTTAATAATTTTTAATGATTTATCTTCGATAAAATTAAAGGATTTTATTGGTGAATAATAAAGTTTTTTTATTTGAATATTTTCACTCATTCTGATCTATTTAAATCAAAGGTAAACACATGCAAGAATCATTACTTTCAAATCTCTCTCAGGGTGAAATGATTCAAGCGGTTAGTATTATTCTAATTCTTGCTTATTTAATTTTTAATTTTACGAGAAAAAAATAGTTACTTAGATATGGTAACTTTGTTCACCGTGGGTTCCTGAGTCTAAACCTTCAGAAATTTCTTCTTCTTCGCTTACTCTCAAACCAAAAATTGATTTTGTAATTAAACAAATCACGTATGTGACAATCGCAGAAAATACAACAACAGATACAACGCCAATAATTTGAACCATTGTTTGTTGCATAACAGTTTTTTCTAAACCTAAACCACCAAACGTTTCAGAAGCTAGAACTCCTGCAAGCAGCGTTCCTAAAATTCCACCTACACCATGAACTGCCATGACATCTAAACTGTCATCGATTTTTAAACTAAATTTAAAGAAGATTACTGCATAATAACAAATAGCTCCTGATAATAATCCTAAAATAAACCCACCCATTGGACCAATAAATCCTGAGGCAGGTGTAACTGTTGCAAGCCCTGCAATTGTTCCAGTAATAATACCAACCAAACCTGGTTTTCCATTTCTAAACCAATCAATGGTCATCCAAACTAAAGTTGCAGTTGCTGCACTAATATGAGTTACTAAAATTGCCATACCTGCACTACCATTTGCGGCTAAAGCAGAACCTCCGTTAAACCCAAACCATCCAACCCAAAGCATTGAAGCTCCAATCATTGCAATCACCGGTGAATGTGGAGGATCAAAATATTCAGGAAACCCTCTTCGAGATCCTAACATTTTTACAATTACAATTGCAGAAACGCCTGCAGTAGCATGAACAACAAGACCTCCTGCAAAATCAAAAACTCCAAGATCCGCTAACCATCCACCTCCCCAAACCCAATGCGTAACAGGGGCATAAACTGCTAAGATCCATAATGCTGAAATAAATAAAACTGCAGAAAATTTTATCCTTTCTACATAAGCTCCAACAATTAAAGCAGGGGTAATAATAGCGAATGTCATTTGGAACATGACGAACAAAATCTCAGGAATATCACCACTTAAACTTTCAGTACCAACTCCTTTTAAAAACGCTTTTGAAAGATCTCCAATGTAATTTCCTTCACCACTAAATGCGATTGAATATCCAGCTACAAACCAAACAACAGAAGCAACACAAGCAATTCCATAACATTGCGCTAAAGTTGAAATAGTATTTCTAGATTTAACTAAACCCGCATAAAATAAACCAAGACCTGGAAGAGTCATAAATAAGACTAAAGCGCTAGCTGTTAAAATCCAAGCTGTATTAGCACCACTCATTTATAATGCCTCCTCATTTTTCTCACCTGTTCGAATTCGAACCACTTCATCTAAATTATTTATAAAAATCTTGCCGTCTCCATACTTTCCTGTTTTAGCGGCCTCGGTAATAGCTTGAACAACAGAATCTTTTTTTTCATCTGATACTGCTAGAAATATTTGAATTTTTGGTAAAAAATGTACTTGAACAGGGCTTCCTCTGTAAAATTCGGTTTTTCCTTTTTGATGACCAAAACCTTTCACATCTGAAATCGTCATACCCTTAACTCCAACTTCATTAAGTTTCTCTTTCACCGCATGAAGTCTTTCGGGTTTAATAATTGCTCTAATTAATTTCATTCAGAGCTTATTAATTAAATTTAAATAAAAGACTTATGCTAAAATAGAATAGCTGCCCTCAGAGATATAAATATGTTAGTAATTAAACTGTGATTAAAAAATTATTACTTTTAGCGGCTATATTGCTACCGTTTGCGGTTTATTACATTTCAATGCTGATTGCCAAAAAGGGAACAGAGAGAAAACTGCCTATTATTCCACTGTCTTTAGTAAGTGTATTGTTGCTTGCTGCAGTTTTAATTTTTTTTAGACTGGGAGACCAGGATCCATCTGATGGCAAATATACACCGCCTCAGTTTAAAGATGGAAAAATTATATCCCCAAAGACTCAATAATAAAAAAGACTCACATACCAACACTGTTTGTAAGTCATATGTCGTAAAGGTTTAATTTTTGATTCAAAAGTGAATCAAAACGAGAACATAGATATTGATAATAACAGGATACTAACAGTTAAACGGATACAGCTTCTTTTTGATGTCTTTTTCTTTCATGAGCTAAAAGAAATTTTTTTCTTAATCTTAAACTTGCAGGTGTCACTTCTAGAAGTTCATCATCATTCACATAAGCCATCATTTCTTCTAAAGACATTTTAATTGGTGGAGTTAAGGTTACCAAACCATCACTTCCTGCGGCTCTGACATTGGTAAGTTTTTTTCCCTTTAAAACATTAATTTCTAAATCATTTTCTCTATTATGCTCACCAACAATCATTCCACCATAAACTTTAGTTTGTGGCTCAATAAACATTAAACCTCTATCTTGAAGATTGAAAATTGCATAAGCAACTGCTTCTCCACTATCTGTTGATATTAGAGCTCCATTTCTTCTTCCTCTAATGTCACCTTTGAACTCACCGTAAGAATGGAAAACTCTGTTCATGACTCCCGTTCCTCTGGTTTCAGTTAAAAATTTACTTTGATAACCAATTAATCCTCTTGAAGGAGCTTTAAAAATAATTCTTTTTTTACTTTGACCTGTATCCCTCATATCAATCATTTCACCTTTTCTTTGATTCATAGAATCGATCACTGTACTTGAATATTCCTCATCTACATCAATGGTAACTTCTTCAATAGGTTCAAGTTTTTTTCCATTTTCATTTTTAAATAAAACTTTTGGTCTTGAAACCGAAAGTTCAAAACCTTCTCTTCTCATCGTTTCAATTAAAACTCCAATTTGAAGCTCTCCTCTTCCTCCAATTTCAAATGAGTCTTTTTGATCATTTTCTTGATAAGAAATTGCAACGTTCGTTTCAGCTTCAGCTAATAATCTTTCTCTGATCATGGTTGAGGTTACTTTTTTTCCTTCTAGTCCAGAAATTGGGGAGTCATTGACGGTAATGGTCACAGACATCGTAGGCGGATCTATTGGGGTAGACTTTAACGCCTCGTTCACCTCATTATGACAAATCGTATCTGAAACTGATGTTGTTTTTAACCCAGCCACACAAACGATATCTCCTGCCATCACTTTATCTGTTGGAACTTTTGTAGTTCCTGAAAATGTAAATAGTTTTGTTAATCTTCCCTCTTCAACTTTTTGGTTATCTAAATTTAAGGATTTCACAGTGTCATTAACTTTTGCAATTCCATGAATAACTCTTCCTACTAAACATCTTCCAAGAAAAGAGTCTGAATGAAGTAATGTCGATAGCATCGCAAAAGGCTTGCTTAGATCAACATCTGGTTCTGGTACGTGGTTTAAAATTAAATCCAATAAAGGTTGTAAATTATCTCTTGCTTGGTCTAATTCATAATTACACCAACCATCTCGTCCGGATGCATAAAGAACTGGAAAATCTAATTGTGCATCATTTGCGTCTAGAGCAACAAATAGATCGAAAATTTCATTTATAACCTCTTTAGGTCTTGCATCTGATCTATCGATTTTATTGATGACAACAATAGGTCTTAATCCTAGGGCTAATGCTTTTGATAAAACAAACTTTGTTTGAGGCATTGGTCCTTCTGCGGCATCAACTAAAAGAATAACACCATCGGTCATTCCTAAAATTCTTTCAACTTCTCCTCCAAAGTCAGCGTGACCCGGGGTATCAATAATATTAATTTTTGTATCTTTCCAAATTAAAGATGTGGGCTTTGCAAGGATTGTAATTCCTCTTTCTTTTTCAAGGTCACCACTGTCCATGACGCGCTCATCAATTTTTTGATTATCTCTAAACAAACCACTTTGTTTTAAGAGATTATCGATCAGAGTAGTCTTACCATGGTCAACGTGAGCAATAATTGCAATGTTTCTTAAGCTATTTGTCATAAAATCAGCGCTTGATACACTTTATTGTTTTATTTACTAGTTAAAAAAAAATGAAGTTATTGCTTACTTTTTATTAATGATTTTAAACCAGTAGTTTTAATTACATTATTTTCACCAGTATTATCTACTTGTTGGCTACTCACATAACTTGAAGCGGTTGCTAGGAAAATAAAAAATATCATGATTATAGTTTTTTTCATGATGTGTAATTTAATAATTAATACGACAAGTATTAATCTAAATTATGTCATGAAAGTGTTTTGCTAAGTTTATTTCGATCTAATTTTGTCGCAAAATAAAATGCAAATAATCCTGATAAGCCAAGAAATGAAAAAGCATAAATCCAGTTCGTTTGCTGAGATAAAGGTTCATGATTATTGGTAAAATCTAAAATAAAACCAAAAATTCCAGGAGTAACAGACCCAAATCCTATTCCAATCATTGATCTAAAAGCAAGTGAACGTCCCAAAACATTTCTTTTGGTACTATCCGTCAAAGCTGCTGTTAACACTCCAGAGTCACCAATAGTGAAAAAACTATATAAAAAAGAAATAATCAAAATCAACAACCAAGAAAAGTTAGGTATCCAACCTACTAAGAAAGAAAATAAAGCACTAATGATTGCAAATATAACGAGTACATTTTTGCTTCCAAACTTATCTGAAAAATAACCACTAATGACATTAGAAAATACACCAGTCAAATGCAGTGTTAAGGAAATAACTAATCCTAAAATAATCGGATTTAAATAAGTTTTATCAACTAATATAAGACTTAAAAAAACTGGCATCCATGCCCACATGCCAAACAATTCAATGCAATGAGCTGTGTAACCTCTAATTAAGTTTTTATTTTGATATGATTGCTCTGTAACTTTAAAATATTTAATAATTTGAAAATCTAGTTTTTTAAATAAATCTGAGTAAGAGGATAATGCGAAACTAGCTAAACCCAACAAGGTCAATATAGCACAAATTAAAAAACCATCTTTAAAATTATAAAAATTAGAAAACGTAAAAGTGATAGATAATGACAATGCATATCCAAGAGATTGTCCTCCAAGCATCATGCCCATGGCAAAACCTTTTCTTCCTTGACTAAATTTTTCTGATACCAAAATCATTGAAGGTCCATAAATGCCTCCAGCGGCAACACCTAAAATAAAATTTAAAATAAGAGCGCTATAAAAATCATTAGCAAAATAAAAAAATAAAAAAGCACCTAAAGAGTTTAAAATTGATGAAAAAATTAAAATTTGATTAGGGTTTATAAAATCCGAATAAAAAGAACTAAAATAAAGTGATCCAGCAAAACCAACGACTAAAGCAGTTTGAATAAGTCCAGCGCTTGTTGCAGATAAATTCCACTCTTGAATTAAAAAAGCCATTGAACCCACATACATAAAGAATGTTGTTGCAGTTAAAACTCGACCTATAAATAATAAAGCTAACCAAGTAGAGTTTGAAAAATGATAATTCATTTAATTACTGTCTATTTCGAAAAGGCCTTATTTTTTAAATATAAAAAATAAGCAATAATTTCGTAAAAAAAATGAAAAACTTGGAAAATAATTGGAAGACTAAAAATTTTATTTAATATTTTTAATTTTGGTATTCTAGACCATACAATCAGAAAAGCTTTTGCCCCGCTGTATAGTTTTCCATCATCTAATACATGAAGCCTTCTTGATAATTGGTCAGTATCTAAATTTGTAACTTTAGCTTCTTGTTGATGAATATCTACCCAGCTAAGATCGTTTTCCATTTTTTTATAAAGATCAATTTCTTTTTTACAAATTTTGCATGACTCATTAAAAAAAACCTTGGTGGTCATTTTTTAACTTTCTTTTTTTTCTTTTTTGTTTTCTTTTTATTTTTAGTTCTACGTGACTTTAATGCTAATTCTCGTTGTTTTTTTTCTACATTATCTTTGAGTAATGTTAAAATTCCAAAAACAATAAGAGCACCAGCTCCTAAAAGTCCGTAGGATAACAAGGCTTCAATGGGTAATGGTTTAATCATCTTCCTCCTCTTCTAACCAGTGTTCCATAAATACTTTATGACATGCATAACAAATAATTGGTATTGAGAAAAAAAAACCAATAGTTACGCCCGTTTTCATACCATAATCAATAATTGAGAAATGAGTCATTGAAATAGTGGGTATTGTACAAACTGCAATTAAATATGGAACTCTCCACTTAAATGCTGGTTTAAAATGTTTAATAAAATAAATAAATTTTAAAATCATAAAATTAATAACGTTATATTTGAAAGGGCAAAATAAAAAAGGGGGCTGTTAACCCCCTTTTACTAGCCTGTTTAAACTAAAGGACTATGAAACGATTTTTAAATCTGCTTTTTTCTTTTGATCAAAGAATTGTTCATCTTCGGTTGAACCTTTAAGTGCTGTCGTAGAAGATGTTCCAGAACTTACAATATTAGAGATTTGATCAAAATAAGATGCTCCAACTTCTCTTTGATGTTTTGCTGCAGTATAACCTTGCTCTTCAGCAGCAAATTCTTGTTGTTGAAGTTTTGAGTAAGCAAACATTCCATCTTTTTTGTAATTTCTTGCGAGATCGAAAACTGCATAATTTTGAGCATGAAAACCTGCAAGCGTGATAAATTGAAATTTATAACCCATCTCACCAATTTTTTGTTGGAACTCTAACATTTCTTGATCTGAAAGATATTTTTTCCAATTAAATGATGGCGAGCAATTATAGGCTAACAATTTCCCTGGAAATTTTTCATGAATTGCATCAGCAAATTCTTTAGCCTCTCCAAGATCTGGTGTTGCTGTTTCACACCAAATTGCATCACAATAAGGTGCATAAGCAAGACCTCTAGAAATTGCCTGTTCTAATCCGGGTTTAACATAATAAAAACCTTCGGGTGATCTTTCACCTGTTAAAAACTGTTGATCATTTTCATCAACATCTGATGTTAAAAGTTTTGCAGCATTTGCATCTGTCCTTGCAAAAATGCAAAGCGGAACATCCATTACATCTGCGGCCAGTCTTGCTGACTTTAAGTTTCTAACTGCATTTTGAGTTGGGATTAAAACTTTACCACCCATATGACCACATTTTTTTTCTGATGCTAACTGATCTTCAAAATGAACTCCTGCAGCGCCTGCTTTAATAAATTTTTTAGTTAATTCAAAAACATTTAAAGGTCCGCCAAATCCTGCTTCTCCATCTGCAACAATTGGCATATGATAATCTACAGCTTCATTAGCTTGCATCTTGCCTTCTAAAACTTCCATATGCTGTACTTGGTCAGCTCTCATCAAAGCATTAATCATGCCTTGAACTAATTTAGGTGCACTGTCATATGGATATAAACTTTGATCTGGATACATTTCACCAGCACTATTAGCATCAGCAGCTACTTGCCATCCTGATAAGTAAATTGCTTTCAATCCAGCCTTAGCATGCTGTACTGCTTGATTTCCTGATAAACTCCCTAATGTATTAACGTAGTCTTCTGAATTTAATAATTTCCATAATTTTGATGATAGTTCTTTTGAAACTGAATATTCAACGTTAAAAGTTCCTCTTAATTTTTTTACATCTTCTTCAGTATAATCTCTTTTAATACCCTTAAATCTGTTCTCCATTATTTTTGCTCTCCTTTGTTTTTGTTTAAAATTTTAAAATAAATTTTTTATATAATTGAATAATTTTTCCCCTGTTCTTTTGACGGTCTCCTTTTCTTTATTTTCCATTGCAATAACATCTTGATAATAATTATCCTGTTCATCAAAGCAGTAATCATCAAGTGTAACGCAGTTACTTTCTATGTTGTGTTTATCCCTTGCCATATTAAGCTCTTTGTTGATTTGATGTATAACGACTTAATCCTGAAGATCCCCAGTCCTGATCATCTTCATTCATAGTTAATCCCTGTTGAGGTTTAGGATCATTAGCAACCGCCTCTCTAATCTTTTCCTCAATTTCCCTAATAAATTCACTTCCAGTTTTAGTCATTTTATCTCCTTTTTTAAATTTACATTATTTACAAAATATATTTTTTTCAATTAAAATGGCTCTATTGCTTGTAAATTGAGTAAATTAATATTGACTAATAGTTTTCAATTTGTAAATTTTGTAAACTATGAAAAATCAAATTGGCTTTAAAATTAAAAACGCCAGAAGAAAAGCAAGTATTTCTCAGGCTGATTTATCAGCAAAACTTGGAATTTCTTCAAGCTACCTGAATCTAATTGAATCTGGAAAAAGAAATGTGAATGTTGATCTTCTTCTTAAGGTTTCTGAAGTATTAAATATTGAACTAAAAGATCTCTCCAAAAAAGAAGATGCCAATTTATATCATGATGCATTAGATCTACTTGGAGATAATATTTTTGAAGACTTAGATATTACTAATATTGAGGTAAAAGATCTGGCCAATAACAATCCTCTTATTGCAAAAGCTTTAATAAGATTAGGCGATTTTTATAAAAAAGGAAATAAAGAGATATACTCAAAAGTAGAAAGTATATCTGAAGATAATATTGTAAATTTTAAATCTAGTTTTCCAGGTGAAGCAGTTTCTGATTTTCTTCAAGAACATAATAATTATTTTGATGAACTTGAAGACTTTGCTAATAAAATTTTTAAATCTGTAAATTCAAAAAATAGAACGAGACACGTCTTGCTTGTTGATTACTTAAAAAAAAAACACAATGTTGATGTTGTAGACATCGTCCCATCTGAAAAAGAAAATTTTGCAAAAAAATTTGATTTAAATCAAAAAAAATTATTTTTATCAGACTACTTAACTCTAGAAACAAAGAAACTTTATACTGCATCACAAATTGTTCAACTGGAAGCGATGAACATTATTGAAAAGCAATTAGTTAATTTTAATTTCCAAAATGATGAGTCCAAAACACTAACAACTATTGCTTTAATTAATTATGCAGCTGCGGCTATACTCATGCCTTATGAACTTTTTTATCAAGAATGTATTAAGCATCGTTATGACCTAGAGTTACTCCAACATACATTTGCAACTTCATTCGAGCAAGTTGCTCACCGAGTCACATGTTTGCAAAATCCAAAAATGAAAGGAATACCGTTTCATATGTTAAGAGCGGATATTGCTGGAAATATTTCTAAACGTTTATCTTTATCTGGGATTCAAATCCCAAGATATGGAGGAGCTTGTCCAAGATGGAATATTCATTCTGCGTTTGTTACTCCTGGAAAAATTCATACTGCACTTTCTAAAATGACTGATGGGGAGAAATATGTTTGTATTGCTCGTACAGTTGAAAAAGGTATTGGTCGTCATGGTGTTCACAGAAGCATGGTAAGTATTGGATTGGGATGCCAAGCAAAATATGCAAAAGATTTTGTTTATGCCGATCAACTTAATTTGAAAGATGAAAAGGCTGCAATATCTATTGGTGTAAATTGTAGGACATGTACTCGACTAGATTGTCAGCAAAGAGCCTTTCCCCCGATTAACAAAAAGTTTAATATTGATTTAAATAAAAGGGGTATTTCGGTTTACGTCGGTGAGTAACAGCTTTTTAAAATTTCAAAAAAAAGTTTACTCATGTCGAAAATGTACTCGCCTAGTTAAATTTAGAAATCAAATAGTTAAAAAAAAAAGAAAATCTTACGAAGATCAAAAATACTGGGGTAAACCTGTTAGTGGATTTGGGGATGTTAATGCTAAAATTGTTTTAGTAGGTTTGGCTCCAGCTGCCCATGGTGCTACGAGAACTGGTCGAGTTTTTACCGGTGATAAGTCAGCAAATTTTTTATTTAAATGTTTGCATCAATCGAGGCTAGCTAATCAGCCTAACTCTGATCATCTAAAAGATGGTCTTCAATTAAAAAATATTTTTATTACCCTTGCTTTACGTTGTGTACCGCCTCAAGATAAACCTAAACCTGAAGAATTAAAAAACTGCTCAAATTATTTTAAAGAAGAATTATTTTTATTAAAAAATAAAAAAATTATCATCGCTCTAGGTAAAATTGCCTTTGATGCTTGTATTAGGTTTTATAAGCAAAATTTTAATATTTCAGGATCATATAAATTTGGGCATGGATTAAAGTATAAAATTAACGATATAATTTTGTTAGGTTGTTATCATCCATCTCCAAGAAATGTTAATACGAGGAGAATAAATGAAAAAATGATGATTGATTTGTTTAATAAAGCAAAAAAACTTGGATAAATTAATCTAGTAAAGAAGCAACGTATTCCCAATTAACAAGATCATTAATAAAAGCTTTTAAGTAATCAGGTCTTCTGTTTCTGTAATCCACATAATATGAATGCTCCCATACATCACATCCTAAAATAGGTTTCATATTATTCACTAATGGGTTTGAGGCGTTTGCTGATTTAGTTACAACGAGTTTTCCGTTATCTATTGCTAACCAAGCCCATCCTGATCCAAACTGTGTAATTCCAGCTTGAATAAAATCTTCTTTAAATTTATCGATACTTCCAAAATCAGATATAATTCTTTTTTCTAACTCAGAAGGTATTGAGCCACCGCCTTTTGGCTTCATGCATTTCCAAAAAAGAATATGATTCCAATGCTGACCCGCATTATTAAAAATTCCGGCTTTAGATGTATCGTTAGAAGTTTTTTTAACAATTTCCTCTAAAGATAAATTAGCTAAATCTGTATCTTTAATTAAATTATTTAAATTAGTTACGTAAGTTTGATGATGTTTTCCATGGTGTAGATCCAATGTTTCTTGAGACATCACAGGTGCCAAAGCATCGTTTGCATAATCTAACTTTGGTAATTCAAAAGACATATTGGTTATATAAGTTTATAAAACAGTATTTTCAAGTGTTCCTATAGGATTAATTGTAATTTTAACTTTATCTCCCGATTTTAAAAATTTTGGTGGATCAAAACCAATTCCAACACCAGATGGAGTACCGCTTGCAATGATATCTCCTGGCAGAAGTGTCATTGATCTGCTTAGAGTCTCAATAATTGTTGGAATATCAAATATCATATCTTGAACAATTCCAACTTGTCTTTCCTCATCATTAACAAAAGTTTTCAACTGTATTTTATTAATATCTTCAATTTCATCTTTTGTGATAATGGCAGGTCCCATAGGACAGTAAGTATCTGGACTCTTTCCAATGAACCATTGTTTATGATTATTTTGCAACTCTCTTGCTGTTACATCATTAATAATAGTGTAACCAAAAATCACATCAAAGGCATCAGCCTTGCTTATACCTTTTGTGGTTTTACCAATTATCACTCCAAGCTCGCCTTCATAATCAGTAGTATTAGTCACATCATTTTTTAGATTAATTTTATCATTTGGTCCAATTACAGATGTTGTAGCCTTTGTAAAAATAATTGGTTTTGTCGGAACTGCCTGTTTTCCTTGCAAGGTATTGTAAGAAGATCTTTGTACTTCTTTTGCATGTTCTGCATAATTTTTTCCCACACATATAATATCTCTTATTGGAACAGGTATTGGAGACAATACTTCTACTTCATCAATAGAATAATGAATGTTTGATTTATCATTTACTTTTTGAATTGTTTCTTCAAATTGAGAATAGTTTTTTATAATTTCATTGATCGAATTAGGAATGCTTTTATCAATCTTTGTTAATTGAATAACGCCCTCGCCGACTAATTCTAAACCAGCGTAAGTTTCGTTATTTTTTTTAAATGAAATAAATCTCATATTTATACTTTATTCTTAAAATATTTTTTTTTAACAAAATTTGCAATCAAAGACATTAATGCAAGCGCTAATA
>VTPE01000074.1 GCA_008638005.1 Pelagibacteraceae bacterium
CAGGAGGAGCGTAGACAGTAAAAAGACCGTCTCTTGCATTTGCAGCTCCACAAACTACCTTTTCAACTTTTCCTCCAATATCTACATCGCAGACTTTTAACTTATCTGCATTAGGATGTTTTTCTGCTTTTAATATTTTTGCAATTTTGAATAGTTCTAAGTTTTTATTTTGCTGAATTACCTCTTCAACCTCTAAACCTATATTGGTTAAAGCAGCAACTGTTTCATCTAACGAGGCTTTTGTATTTAAATGTTTCTTTAGCCAAGAAATAGTTAACCTCATTTGCTTAAGCCCCTGTAATTTGTAGGCACATCATTTGCATCAAAGCCATAATGATTAGACCATCTTAAGTCACCTTCAAAAAAAGATCTAAGATCAGTAATTCCATATTTCAGCATAGCAAGTCGATCTATCCCTACGCCAAAAGCATAGCCTTGAAATTTTTTTGGATCAATTTTAACATTTTTTAAAACATTAGGGTGAACCATTCCACAACCAAGAACTTCAAGCCATTGATCTCCCTTACCAACAACAATTTTATTATTTTCAAGTTTATAACTAATATCTACCTCTACACTTGGTTCTGTGAATGGAAAATGACTTGGTCTAAATCGCATCTCAAGATTGTCATCTTCAAAAAATCTTTTTAAGAAAAAATCTAAACAACCCTTTAAATGTCCCATATTTACATTTTTATCTATATGAAGACCTTCTAACTGATGAAACATCGGAGTATGTGTCATGTCACTATCGCATCTATAAGTTCTTCCTGGGGCAATAATTTTTATTGGTGGTTTATTATCTAACATTGTTCGAATCTGAACAGGCGATGTATGAGTTCTGAGTAAAGTTTTTTTATTTTCATCCAAATAAAAAGTATCATGCATATCCCGTGCTGGATGATGTTCAGGTGTATTGAGTGCAGTAAAATTATTAAATTCATTTTCAATATCAGGTCCTTCTGCAACAACGAAACCAATTTCAGCAAATATGCATGTCAATTCATCAATCACTTGTGACACCGGATGAATTTTACCTTTTTTTATTTCTTTTGTTGGAAGTGTAACGTCGATGATTTCTGAGCCTAGTTTTTCTTCAATTTCTTTGAGTTCAATTTTAGATTGATAAGAACTAATTTGATTTAATAAGCTTGTCTTAATGACATTTAATTCTGCTGCAAAGTTTTTTCTCTGATCGGCATCAATCTTACCCATACCTTTAAAGGCTTCAGTTATGATACCTTTTTTTCCTAAGTATAAAGTTTTAAAAGACTCTAAACTCTGTCGGTCTTTAATAGAACTAATTTTATTATTTATCTCTTGAGATAAGCTTTTTAAGTCTAACATTTAAATATTAATTTAAATGTGTTTGTACCTTTTTTACAATAGATTTGAAAGTCTCGGGATTATTATAAGCGATATCAGCTAATACTTTTCTATCAATATTGATTTTTGATTTAGCTAAACCATTAATAAATTTTGAATACGTCAAACCTTCGGCTCTTACACCTGCGTTAATTCTTTGAATCCATAATGATCTGAAGTTTCTTTTATTTCTTCTTCTATCACGGTAAGCATATTGCATTGCTTTTTCGACTGCTTGCTTAGCAACACGAATAGTATTCTTTCTTCTTCCCCAGTAACCTTTAGCTGCTTTTAAAACTTTTTTATGTTTTGCGTTACTTGTTTTTCCTCTTTTTACTCTAGCCATATTATCCTCTTAAACTATTTGGCATATAAGATTTAATAATCTTTGCATCTTGTTTTGATAAAGTTGTTGTTCCTCTAAGTTTTCTAATTTGAGAATTTGTTCTTTTAATCATACCGTGTCTTTTACCAGCTTGAGCAGCTTTAACTTTTCCTTTAGCTGTAATTTTAAATCTTTTTTTTGCTGAGCTCTTTGTCTTCAGTTTTGCCATAACGGCACTGGTTATACTAAATTAAGCTGTAATGACAATAACAATAATAGGTTAATTTGGCTGGATTATAAGGGTCATTTGTCTACCCTCTAATTTAGCTTGCTGCTCTACTTTTGAAATATCTTTTGTGTCTTCTATAATTTTTTCAACCAGGTCATGAGCCGCTTTCATGTAATCCATTTCACGACCCTTAAATTTAATAGTGAACTTTACCTTGTCACCTTTTGAAATAAATTTTTTTGCATTCTTCATTTTAAATTCATAATCATGTTTATCTGTACTAGGTCTTAATTTTAATTCTTTTAGAACAATTATCTTTTGCTTTTTTTTTGCCTGACTGGCTTTCTTTTGAATTTCATATTTATATTTTCCATAATCAATGATTTTACAAACAGGTGGTTTTGCATTTGGTGCAACTTCAATTAAATCTAAGCCTACTTCTTTAGCGCGGTCTAGCGCCTCACCGATTGGAACGATACCTATGTTGTCACCGTCATCTGTAATTAACTGAACTTCAGACGCACGTATTTTGTTATTAACTCTAGGACCTCTCATTAATTAGAATATTTTACTATACATTAAATAGTTGGAGTGATGGACTCTGCTTGCAAAGAAGTAATAGCTTTTTCAAGGCTGATGGTTTCCTGTTTTTCTTCTCCAAGTCTTCTGATTGTGATCGAATTGTTTTGAACCTCTTTACCGCCGCAAATCATTAAGACTGGTATCTTCGATACTGAGTGTTCTCGAATTTTGTAATTAATCTTTTCATTTCTTAAATCAATAATAGACCTTAAACCTTTTTTTTCAAGTAGTAACTTAACTTTTTCTGCATAGTCATTTTGTTCGCTGCTTATAGGTAAAACAGCAACCTGTTCAGGTGATAACCAAAAAGGAAATTTTCCTGCATGATGTTCAATTAGAATACCTATAAATCTTTCGAGAGAACCAAACATCGCTCGGTGTAACATGACTGGAATTTTTTTACTTCCATCATTGGCAACATAAGATGCTCCTAACCGACCCGGTAAATTAAAATCAACTTGCAAAGTCCCACACTGCCAATCTCTTCCAATAGCATCAATTAAAACAAATTCTATTTTAGGACCGTAAAAAGCTCCCTCGCCTTTATTAATTTCATATTTTAAACCACTGGCTTTAATTGCATCCAATAATGCTTTTTCACTTTTGTCCCAGATTGCATCATCACCTACTCTTTTTTCTGGACGATCAGAAAATTTAAGTTTCACATCATGAAAGCCGAAGGATTTATATATATCTAATATTAAGTTTGTTACTTTTAGAGACTCCTCTGTAATCTGTTCTTCTGTACAAAAAATATGTGCATCATCCTGAGTAAAAGCTCTAACTCTCATTAATCCATGTAAAGCACCGGAAGGTTCATATCGATGAACTTTCCCAAATTCAGAAATCTTAAGTGGTAAATCTTTATAACTTTTTAATCCCTGGTTAAAAACCTGTACGTGACCAGGGCAATTCATGGGTTTAATGGCAAAAGTCTTTTCATCTGCATCCGTTGTATACATATGCTCTTGAAATTTCTCCCAATGTCCAGATTTTTCCCACAATGTTTTATCTAACATTTCAGGAGTATTTACTTCTAGGTATCCAGCTTCGGTTTGTTTATTTCTCATAAAATTCACAAGTGACTGAAATAAGCTCCAACCTTTTTGATGCCAAAAAAC
>VTPE01000075.1 GCA_008638005.1 Pelagibacteraceae bacterium
GTTAGTTGTCCCTCTAAACGCTCTGAGTTCTTGTATTAACTTTTCGGATACCATAACCGTTCGAGACTCACCTTTTCTTTTTGAAAAAGCCCTTATTAATATTCTATTTTCTTTAAAATCAATATCAGCATAACGTAACCGCAAAAACTCCGTAGGACGCATTGCAGTTTCGGCCAGTACCCTTATCGAGTAATATAATTTCTCGGCATTTAGGGCCCTCATAGAATATATGAACCCATATTGGTAATTCGAAATAGCCATCTCACGTTTAATCGATTTCATAATAGCTTTATAATCTTCGATAGAATACGTATAGACTTCACGCTTAGGAACACTTTCAATTTTTGGTGTGGGTATCATTTTATCAATACAGCCCATTGCATACCAATAACCAATACAACGCCTCAACGCGCCTAATCTTTGCCGTATTGTAGCTGGTTGAATCTTGTTTTTCCGCCATTGATCCACAATAGCCTCAATTTTGCAGAAATTTAATTTGTTGACTGTATCACTATTCTTGAATGACGATTTGAGCAATCTAAAGAGCCTAGAGCTGGTCTTTTTTGTGACGGGTGTTAAACTTTTGTTTTCAACGATATGTTTTTGCACATATAGCTCTATTGACTCATTAATATATACTTTTTTTCTGAAGATGTTCATAGTCTAATTATATTAGAAAAAATTAGAATAGAAAAGATATTGTATAATGACCCTTTTTTGGTTATTATAGTCAGGTAAATAAAAAAACGAGGTGATTTACATGATAAAAATAAACCATTCCATGCTTAAGGAGGGAAGGGAAAAGAAAAGGCTATCGACCTATGAAGTGACCTACATACTTAAAAATCTATATAAATTAAAAGTATCTAAGTTTACAGTACATAGAACGGAGCATAATGCTAGGCAATCTAATAATATAAAAATATATTATGCATTATGTCATTTATATAATATTGACTTAAAATCTATCATAACATTTGAGCCTGAAATTGAGTTTTTACCTACAGAGTCTACAAAAGACTCTGTAGATAACAAGAGTATTTTTGATCATTTTATGCATAAATTTAGTAGTAAATTAGCTAAATTAAACAAAGAGAATAACCTAGGCATTAAATCCCCTATGATTTCTAAGAAAAAAATAATAGATCAAGCTAAAAAAACGTTTAATTTACAAAACAGGGGTACCGAGGAGTACCCCTATGTAAATAATAAACGACTTTCATAGTATTTTATTATTAACAACAAGTCAATATAAGGAGAGAATATGAATATGAATAAAATAAATAAATTAAGTTTAGTGCATAAGCACCTAGATCATCCAAATATAGAGTATGAGTATACAAATAAAACAGAGAGACAAGAATTAATTTTTAATATTATAAAAAAATATGATTTGTCTGTTTTTAACTTATACGATTCAGTGAATGAACCAGGAAAGTGCTTGGTTCACCCTGACGTAAATTTTTAAAAAATATAAATAACAAAGGAGTAAAAATGAATAAAGAAAAAGAAGGCGTGTTTAATAAATTATCAGGTATTGATATCTCACAAATGAGGCAAAAAAAGGGCAAGTTTGATTATCTTTCATGGGCATTAGCACATAGAGAGCTTAAGAAAGTGTACCCAAATGCAACATTTGAAGTACATAAAACAGACGGCAAGCCATATATTGCTACTGAAACTGGGTATTTTGTGGAAGTAAGTGTAACAGTTGAAGGGATAACTCACACGCAATTTCATCCCGTTTTAGATAATATGAATAGGCCAATAGCTAAACCTAATTGCTTTCATATTAATACATCTATACAAAGAGCTTTAGCCAAAGCGGTTGCTTTACATGGGTTAGGCATATCACTTTATGCAGGTGAAGATTTGGAGCAATATGACCAAACACCTGAGCAATACAATCAAGCCACACTGAATCAGCAACAATCTACACCTAATCAGCAACTATCATCACCTATCCAATATAACAATAACTATAGTGACAAAATGGCATCACCTAAACAAATTGCATTATTAGATAAAAACAATGTTGAATTTGATGCAGCTACCCTAACAAGTAAACAAGCAAGCGACATGATTAAAGCTATTATTAATGGTGAGCCAGTTCCAAAACAGCCTATAATGGAACAAAAAAACAATACCCCTACATTCAGTTTTGATGAAACTGCTACTAACACTGTTACGTTAGAATCAGTGCTAAGTTTTATCCAAAATACACCGTCTAACCAACTACAAAATAGCGAGGAATTAGAAGTTATGCTCAATGAACTATCAGAATCGGATCAATTTGAAGCTATACAAGCTCTTAAAGCAAAACCTAAAGTAAACGCATGAACTATTACTACACCAAACCCAAGCTAAAACCTTGCAAGTACCCATTAAAATCTAGCAGCCTCACACTGCTAGATTTTTTGTGCGTAAATAAAACCACTTTTGCCACGGATTTTACTATAAATAATAGTAGCATTATCCTGCATAAAGATCAATATTTTAGCACAAATAGACGGCTTGCAAAAAATCTTAACTTATCAGTTAAAGCCATTAGAAATGGCATAGAAAGATTAAAGCAAAAAGACTTGTTAGAAACAAAAACAGTAACAATGAACAATAAAAAGGTAGGTACTGTTTTTCAAATAATAATAGGCCAAAAAAAGGGCCCACTAAATACAAAAAAAGGGCCCACTAATTTAGAGTTAAAAAAGCCTAAAATAACACGTCAAAAACAAGCTAAAAATAAGGCTAAAAAAAATACAAATAAATTATGTTTTCACGCACAAAACAAGTATAATAAAATAAATGAGCATACTATGAAAATTGATCTGGATTTCATTAAAAAATCACTAAGTGAAAATATACAAAACGGCACACCCGAAAACGAAAAAGGGGCCCAACATATAAATAAAGAAGCTAAAAAAGAAAAAATAGAAGTTATAAATAACTTCTACAAAAAAGAAAAAACCAAATATGAATCGATAGAGCTATCTAACGAGGAGTTAGTAAGACTTTTTGAAAATTTTATTTTCGAATACCAAAAAGCGACCAATCCCTCAAAAATTAAACCCGAGTTTTACATTGAAAAATGGGCTAGTGGTATTTACCATAGCTGGCTAACCATAGAAAACTTGTGTGCTATGCGAGGATATTTCAATGCCCAAAAAGCTAAAAATCAAAAAATTGAATTTTTCAAAGCTTTCACACGCTTGATTGAGTGCGTAAGCCTACCTGAACCTAACACCCCAGGCTATCAAACTAAGCTGCGCGAAAGAGATATATTTATTTCAACGTTTGTGAAGCAGGGCTACACTTTCTATTACGATAGAATCATGCCTGCCAAACAGAAACAAGAAATAGATCAGAAGCAAAAAGAAAAAGAAACGCAAGAAGCAGATGTTTATTCATTTACCAAAAAATACTGGAATGAATTGAAAGCTATTGACCCAGTAGAAGCCGCTAAAATACAGAATAAGGCAAATATTAGGTTTGGTGGCTGTGCTAGTGGGATACGCATCACAAATTTGCTTTCACGGGGCAAAAAAGGGGAGATGACGGAATCAGGGCAAGATCATTTGAATAAATTTCAGTTTGCTTGTATTGAAATTGAGCTTGGAAATGATGA
>VTPE01000076.1 GCA_008638005.1 Pelagibacteraceae bacterium
ATATAAAAAAAAAGGCAGTAAGGTCAGAAAGCCTAAAAAAAGTCTTGCTGATGTGAATGTTAATGGACCAATGTGATCCATTCCCATATCTTGTGCAACAAAAGCAGTTCCCCAAATAAAGGATGTGATTATTGCGCAAGATAATGAAAATATTTTACTGTTCATAAAAAAAGGGCGGTTACAATAACCGCCCTTTAATAAATATTTTATATTTAATTATCTTGTAAAGTCAAAAGCTTCAACCCATGAACCTTTTGTAGAGGCTCTAGAATATTCAGTAGCTCTACCTTCAAAGAAGTTCATGTGCTCGACACCGTTTAACATATTATCGATCCAATCAAGTGGATTGTCTTTTACATCATAAATTTCATCTAATTTAAGTTGTAATAATCTTCTGTTTGCAATCCATCGAATGTAATCTTTAACTTGTTGTGCAGTTAAGCCTTCGATTGGTCCCATTTCAAATGCAAGATCAATAAAAGCATCTTCATGCTCAACAATTGTTCTGCATGCATCTGTAATTTCTTTTTTAAGAGAAGCGTCTAATAGACCTGGGTTCTCAGCACAGAAAGTATTAAAAATTTTAATCATTGAGTTACAATGTAAAGTTTCATCTCTGACTGACCAAGTTACAACCTGACCCATCCCTTTCATTTTATTAAACCTTGGGAAGTTTAATAAAATCGCAAAACTTGCAAACAACTGAAGGCCTTCTGTGAAAGCAGAAAATACAGCAACTGTTTTTGCAATTTCTCTTTTGTTATTTACATTAAAGTTTTGCATGTAATCATATTTATCTTTCATTTCCTTGTACTTTAAAAATGCTGAGTATTCAGACTCTGGCATTCCAATTGTATCAAGTAAGTGAGAGTAAGCTGCTACGTGAATAGTTTCCATCGATGCAAATGCTGTCATCATCATTAAAACTTCAGTTGGCTTAAATACTGTTGTGTAATGTCTTAGGTAACAGTTATTTACCTCAACGTCTGCTTGAGTAAAAAATCTAAAAATTTGAGTTAAAAGATTTTTCTCATGAGAGGTTAAGTTTTTTTGCCAATCTCTAACATCCTCTGCTAAAGGAATTTCTTCTGGCAACCAGTGAATTCTTTGTTGAGTTAACCAGGCATCATAACACCATGGATATCTAAACGGTTTGTAAACTGCTTTTTCTTTTAATAATCCTTCGTTATCACAATATCCATCGTAATAACCTGATCTTTCTTCTAACTTAGGGGCTACTGACATGATAAACACTCCTCGTAATCGGTTGATTGTTGGTTTTCTTGATTGTTATTTTGCTTTTTCGTTTTAGCAAAACTTGTATTCACAACTTCAGCACGTTGGATAGATTTTGATCTACAATAATAAAGGCTTTTTAGTCCTTTTTTCCACGCTTGATAATGAATCTGGTGAAGGTCTTTTTTATGAATATCAGCTGGGATAAACACATTCAAAGACTGAGCTTGAGAAATATAAGGCGTTCTGTCCGCTGAATGATCAATCAACCATCTTTGGTCAATTTCAAATGCAGTTTTAAACACATCTTTTTCATCTTGAGTTAAAAAATCTAAGTGCTCAACGGAACCTTGGTTCGTTGTAATAGAAGACCAAACTTCATTGGTATCTTGGTCATATTTTTTTAATATGGCTCTTAAATACTTATTTCTAACATTAAATGATCCGGACAAAGTTTTGTGCGTATAACTGTTTGCAGCTACCGGCTCAATTCCAGGAGATGCTCCACCGCAAATAATTGAAATTGAAGCGGTTGGTGCAATTGCTGTTTTGTTTGAAAATCTTTCATTAATTCCATACTCAGCAGCATCAGGACAAGGTCCTCTTTCGTCTGCTAATTTTTTTGAAGCAGCATTTACTTCTTTATCAATGAGTTGAAACATTTTTTTATTCCAAACTTTTGCCATGACAGACTCAATTGGGATCATGTTTCTTTGTAAGAAAGAATGAAAACCCATCACACCAAGTCCAACACTTCTTTCTCTCATTGCAGAATATTTTGCATCTTTAAAGCTTTCAGGCGCTCGGTTAATAAAGTCTGTTAAAACATTATCTAAAAATCTCATTATGTCTTCTATGAAACCGGGCTCATCTTTCCACTCATCATAATTTTCTAAATTTAAAGATGATAAACAACAAACGGCTGTTCTGTCTTGACCATTTTTGTCAATTCCAGTTGGCAATGTTATTTCGCTACATAGATTTGAAGTCTTAACAGTTAGCCCAGCTAGCTTATGATGCTGAGGTATCATTCTGTTTACTGTATCAATGAACACAATATAAGGTTCACCTGTTTCAACTCTTGCAGTTAATAATCTTATCCAAAGATTTCTTGCTTTGATTGTTCCTTGAACCGTTCCATCATATGGACTTTTCAATGCCCAATCATCATCGGTTTCAACCGCTCTCATAAAAGCGTCAGTTACAAGAACACCGTGATGTAAATTTAAAGCTCTTCGATTTGGATCACCTCCTGTTGGTCTTCTCATTTCGATAAACTCTTCAATTTCAGGATGATCAATTGGAAGGTAACAAGCTGCAGAACCTCTTCTTAATGAACCTTGGCTGATAGCAAGTGTAAGAGAGTCCATAACTTTAATGAATGGAATTATTCCAGAAGTTTTTCCAACTCTTCCAACTTGTTCACCAATAGATCTTAGGTTTCCCCAATAACTACCAATTCCTCCACCTTTCGCAGCAAGCCAAACGTTCTCGCTCCAAAGGTTTACAATTCCATCTAATGAATCGCTTGCTTCATTTAAGAAACACGAAATAGGTAATCCTCTTGAAGTTCCAGCATTTGATAAAACTGGAGTTGCAGGCATAAACCAAAGTTTTGAAATGTAGTTGTATAATCTTTGTGCATGTAAATTATCATCCGCATACGTTGCGGCTACTCTTGCAAATAAATCTTGGTAAGATTCATTTTCACTTAAATATCTATCAACTAAAGTTGCTTTACCAAAATCTGTTAAATTCGAATCTCTTGATCTATCAATTTTAATGGTGATTCCTGATTCATTTTGAAATAATTCTGTGTCGTTTGTTAAGCTAAAAAGGTCAGGCCTCTTTGAATCAGTGTCGGTTTTACTGAAGTTTTGAACTAGTTTATCCTTATTTTCTTCCAAAGCAGTCTTGATTGCCAGAGCGATGTTATCTTGCATTTTAAAACCTTTATTGTTACGTTTATGTGTAAAAACAACTATATGTTGTGTCTTAACAAGCTGAGTATACTAATTGTATGACCCAAGCAAGAGAACATAATATGAACTTAAAAAAAAATCAAACAATAAATTTTATCCTGTTAATTATTAGCTTTCAAATCAAGCGCTAATTCATTAATCATTTTCTATGTCCGATTCTTCTGTCCACATTAACCACAATGGTTTTAGAGAATATGATGCTAGATGGTTATATCCAGATGACATTAATTTAGCCGGAATAAAGCATTTGGGCCAAGGGCTGGGTTCACAAATTATTTCAGAAACTAAAAAAGACAATCCAAGAGTGGTTGTTGGACATGATTACAGATC
>VTPE01000018.1 GCA_008638005.1 Pelagibacteraceae bacterium
ATAAAAAAAAAAATAACAATCTCTTCTGCAGAATCTTGCACTGGTGGTTTGTTAGCGAGTAAAATTACATCAATTTCTAATGCATCAAATATTTTTAATCTTGGGCTAGTTACATATTCAAATAGTGCTAAGCATAAAATTTTAAAAATTAATCCTAAAACACTAAAAAAATATGGTGCCGTGAGTCAACAAGTCTGTAAGGAGATGGTACAAAATTTATTTAAATTATCAAAAAGTAAAATTTCCATTTCTGTAACTGGTATTGCCGGACCAAATGGTGGTACAAATTTAAAACCAGTGGGAACTGTATATGTTGGCGTAAAGTATAATAAAAAAATAAAAATTTATTTATTTAACTTTAATAAAAAATTCTCTAGAAATAAAATCCAAAATTTAACTGTTGTATCTATTTTTCAAATCATAAAAGGTTTAATTTAAAGAAGACAAATACTTAGCTCGCTTTTCAAAAGATTTTAAAATTTTATCAAACCCAATATCAAACATAGATGAAAGCATCTTATTTAATAAAAAATTTTTTAACTCCAAATTTATTGAAAACGTAATTTCACATTCTTTTTCGTTAATTTTTTTGAGAACCCATATATTTTCTAATTTTTTAAGAGGACCTTGCAAAGCATTAACCGTTATAGTTCTTGTTTTTTTGTCGAACTTAACTTCGCTAGTATAAATATCTTTAGCAAAGGAATATCCAATCTCTAGATCGGCAACTATTTCTAAAGTATTTGATTTGTCATTTTTACTTTTTATTTTGGAATAAGTACACCATGGTAAAAAATCTTTATAATCATCAATACTTAAAATCAGATCCTCTATGATTTCTATTGGATAATTAAATTTTTTAACAATTTTTTTTTGTGGCAATTTAAATAAGGTTATTATTTCTTTTTTCTTTTAATTTTTTAAAGTCATCACCTGCATGATAACTAGATCTCGTCATTGGGCTCGATGACACCAATAAAAAACCTTTAGAATAAGCTACTTTTTCGTATTTTTTAAATTCGTCAGGAGTTACAAATTTTTTAATTGGATAATGTTTGTTTGTGGGCTGTAGATACTGACCAAGTGTTAAAAAATCAACATTTGCACATCTAAGATCATCCATTACTTGATATAGCTCATCTTCATTTTCACCAAGCCCAAGCATTAAACCAGACTTAGTAAAAATTTTTTTATCATAGCTTTTAACTTCTTTTAATAAATTGATAGATTGAAAATATCTAGAACCTGGTCTTACTTTTAAGTAATTGGATGGAACTGTTTCAATATTATGATTAAAGACATCTGGTTTTGCATCAACCACCTTTTTAAACACATCTCCTTTTCTTAAAAAATCCGGAGTTAAGATTTCAATTGTGGTATTTGGATTATTCTTTCGTATTTCAATTATAGTTTTATAAAAATGATCTGCGCCACCGTCACTTAAATCATCTCTATCAACAGATGTTATCACAACATGATTTAAACTTAGACTTTTGGTTGCCATTGCAACTCTCGAAGGTTCCTCATTATCTAATTTATTTGGCAATCCAGTTTTAACATTACAAAAAGCGCATGCTCTTGTGCAGGTATCGCCCATTATCATAAAAGTTGCATGTTTTTTGCTCCAACACTCTGAAATATTTGGACAGGCAGCCTCTTCACATACAGTATGAAGATTGTTACTTTTCACAATTTCTTTAGTACTATTATAAACTGAAGAATTGCTCAGTCTAACTCTTATCCAATCTGGCTTCCTAGGTATTGGGTTTAAAGTGTTTTTTACTTTTTCTGGATGTCTTGGTTTCATTTTAATATTATTAATTTTTCACCCTTTTTTCCAAGGACAAAATTTTTCCTATAAATTTCATCTAAAAATTCATTATCTATATTTTTAGACAATGCATTGTTTTCGTTTTTAAGTTTAGAATTGATTATTAATAGTTTTTTTTCCAAATTTGTTAAATCGTTATATTGAAATCTTTTTTCTTGCAAAGAATAATATCCTCTGTTTCCATCAAAAAAATTAGTTATAAAATATAAAATTATAAAAGAATTAATAATGATAAATTTGTAATTAAAAATAAAAAACTTCAATTTTTTCATTACAAACCTGTCATACCTGGAAAATTAGTCATTTCTTCAATTTTTAAAAGTCGATTATATTTAGATACACGCTCAGATCTAGCCAAAGAACCCGTTTTTATTTGGTTTGAGTTTGTTGCAATTGCCAAGTCTGCTATAAACGTATCCTCGGTGTCGCCTGATCTGTGAGAAATTATTGTATTAAATTTTTCTTTTTGAGCCAAATCAATTGTTTTTAGAGTTTCACTTACAGTTCCGATTTGATTTAATTTTATAAGAATAGCGTTAGCGGATTTTTGTTCTATACCTTTTTTTAATCTATTCTCATTCGTAACGAACAAGTCATCCCCAACAATTTGAACGCTATCACCTATCGAGCCGGTTAAATTTGACCATACTTCCCAATCATCTTCAAAAATTGGGTCCTCTATTGATTTGATAGGGTATTTTTTAACTAAATCTGTGTAATAATTGATCAATTCTTTAGAATTTATTTTTTTTCCTGAAATAATAGAATAGTTTTTACCATCAAATAATTCATTAGAAGCGACATCAAGACACAAAGAGATATCTATGCCTGGTTTAAAACCAGCGCTTTCAATCGACTCTAAAATCAAATCTAAAGCTTCTTCGTCACTTTCTAAACTTGGAGCAAATCCACCCTCATCACCAACACTTGTATTTAATTTTTTTTTTTCTAATTTTTTTTTTAAATTTTGAATAGTTAAAAAGGCAAATTGCATGCACTCTTCAAATGATTTAGCACCGTCGGGTCTGATCATGAATTCCTGAATGTTTAGTGAATTGTTTGCGTGCGCTCCTCCATTAATAATATTAAGTAATGGATATGGTAAACCGTATTCATTTTTTTTGTTCAAATATTGAAAAATTTCTTTCTTTTGGTTTAGGGCAGCAGCTTTACAATTTGCTATTGATACAGACAAAATAGCATTAGCACCTAAATTAGATTTGTTTTCTGTTCCATCTAAATTAATTAATAGACTGTCAATGTTCTCTTGCTCCAGGGAATCTTCATTGATTAGTTTATTATTTATAGTTGTGTTAACATTTTTAACTGCTTTAAAAACACTTTTATTTAAATAATCATCACTTTTATCTCTAAGTTCATGTGCTTCATAACTTCCAGTAGATGCTCCTGATGGGACAATTGACCTACCAATTGAACCGTCTTCAAGCAAAACCTCTGTTTCGATTGTAGGATAGCCTCTACTATCAAATACTTGACGTGCTTTTATTTTTTTAATTTTACCCATCTTAAATTTTTTCTTTTTTAATCAAATTGTCTAACATCATGATTTTTTTTAAAAAATCATTTAAATTTGAAAGCTTTAACATATTTGCTCCATCAGAAGGTGCATTGTCTGGGTCATCATGAACCTCTAAAAATAAACCAGAAATACCTATTGATACAGCAGCTTTAGAAAGGTCATATATATATTCTCTTTCTCCCCCACTGCTTTCTCCTTTGCCACCTGGCTGTTGAACGGAATGAGTGGCGTCAAAAATAACTGGATATTTTTCTTTTTTTAAAATTGATAATGATCTCATATCTGAAACAAGGGTATTGTAACCAAACGATACTCCTCTTTCTGTAATCAATATTTTATCGTTATTAGAGTCGGATACTTTTTTAATAACATTTTTCATATCCCATGGAGCTAAAAACTGACCTTTCTTAATATTAACAATCAAATCAGTTTTTGCTGCAGCTATTAAAAGATCTGTTTGCCTGCAAAGAAATGCAGGTATTTGCAATATATCTACCACTTCTCTTAATTCATTACATTGCTCAGGATTATGAACGTCGGTTAAAATAGGTAGTTCAAATTGTTTTTTTATTTCATTAAATACTTCAATGGATTTGCTTAAACCTAGACCTCTTTTAGAAGTTAGACTTGTTCTGTTTGCTTTGTCAAATGATGTTTTGTAAACTAAATTAATCTTATTTTTTTCACAAATTTTTTTCAAATTTTCCGCCATAAACATAGCATGATCTCTGTTTTCAAGTTGACATGGGCCAGAAATTAAAAATAGAGAAGAATCGTTAGAAACGGAAAAATTTTTTATATTTAATTCTTTGTTCATCATTACTTATCTTTAGCGGCTTTCACAAAAGATGTAAACAAAGGGTGAGGGTTTAAAGGTCTAGATTTAAATTCAGGATGAAACTGCACACCAAAAAACCATGGATGAGATTTTAACTCAATTATTTCTGGTAACTTGTTGTTTTTAGACATGCCTGAAAAAACAATACCTTTTGACTCAAATTTATTTTTGAAATTTATATTTACTTCATATCGGTGTCTATGCCTTTCAAAAATTTTATTTTTTTTATAAATTTTTTTTATCAATGAATTACTTTTTAAGTTACAATCATAAGATCCAAGCCTCATTGTTCCACCTAATTTTTTTAAATTTCCATATTTAATAATTCCTTGTTGATCCCACTCTTCAATTAACCCCACTATTGGAGTGCATTTTTTATCAAATTCGGTTGATCCAGCATTATGAATTTTTAATACATTTCTAGCAAACTCAATTAAGGAAAGTTGCATTCCAAAACAAATACCAAAGAATGGTATCTTATTTTTTCTGGCATATTCTATCGCTTTTATTTTACCCTCAGTTCCTCTTTTTCCAAATCCGCCTGGTATTAAAATACCATTGGTGTTCTTAAGTCTTTTTGGAATATCTTTAATTTTTATTTTTTCAGAATCTATTTTATCAATTTCTACTTTAACATTATTTGCAATCCCCCCATGAGTTAAAGCCTCATCTATAGATTTGTATGCATCTTTTAAATCTACATATTTTCCAATTACAGAAATTTTTACCTTTTTCTTTGAATTTAAAATTATATTTTTAATTTTATGCCACGGCTTTAAATTAGGTTGTTTTTTACTATTAATTTTAAAAAGTTTTAAAACCTGTTTATCTAGTTTTTGATTAAAAAAACTTATAGGAGCTTCATAAATTGTTTTAACATCTATAGTCTCGATCACGTTTTCGATATTTACATTACAAAATAAAGATATTTTTTTCTTTTGATCTTTAGGCAAAGATAATTCTGATCTACAGATAATTATATCTGGCTGTATACCAATGCTTCTCAATTCTTTAACTGAATGCTGGGTTGGTTTAGTTTTTGTCTCAGCAGAAGACTTTATAAAAGGAACGTAAGTAAGGTGAACAAATAATGAATTAGATTTTCCGACATCATTTGAAAATTGCCTTATGGCTTCTAAAAAAGGTAAGCTCTCAATATCACCGACTGTTCCTCCGATTTCACAAATTATAAAATCAAATTTTGAAGTTTTGTTTTTAATAAAATCTTTAATTTCATTTGTGACATGTGGTATTACTTGAACTGTATTACCAAGATAATTGCCCGATCTTTCTTTCTCTAATATTTTTGAATATATTTTTCCAGTTGTAACATTGTCAATTGAAGTTAAATTTGTATCAACAAATCGTTCATAATGACCTAGATCTAGATCAGTTTCGGCACCATCATCAGTAACGAATACCTCGCCATGTTCAAATGGATTCATTGTTCCAGGATCGATATTTAAATACGGGTCTAATTTTCTAATTTTTACTTTAAACCCTCTGCTCTTTAATAAATATCCAAGTGATGCAGAAGTTAATCCTTTGCCGATTGAAGAAACCACACCGCCAGTTACAAAAATATAACGCGTCATGGAAGTTCTTTATAGTGTAATAAATCAGTATGTAAAAGACAATTTACTTTGAGCTTGGAATCTTTGGACGATTATCGTCTTTTTTTTCAATTTTATCTAGAACCGAACCGCTTTTATTTTCTTCTCTATGAATTGCAGTTAAAGAAATGCTGGTAATTATAAACAATAAAGCAACAATTGAAGTAAATTTTGTTAAAAAACTTCCCGCACCTCTGGATGACATCAAAGAGTCGCTTCCTCCACCAATGCCTAGCGCCCCACCCTCAGACTTCTGCATTAACACAGAACCTATTAGTAAAATCGCAAGAATAACGTGCACTGTAATTATAATATTTTCCACGAGATTTAGTTATAATATTTTTTGATTATATCAATGAAATTTTTTGATTTTAAAGATGCCCCACCTATCAAAAAGCCATTGCATTTATTTATATTAACAAATTGTTTTATATTTTTTGAACTTACAGATCCACCATACAAAAGAGAGATGGAAAATTTAAAATCTTTTTTTAAATAATAAGAAATTTTGTTAAAAAAATTATTTAAATATTTATTTTGAGGTATAATTCCTGTTCCAATTGACCAAATTGGCTCATAAGCAATAGTTATATTTCTTAAATCTTTTTTATTCTTTGGCAAAACTAACTTTAATTGATTTTTTACTATTTGAAACGACTTGTTCGCTTTATATTGCATTAAGTTCTCACCAACACACAAAATAATTTTTAAATTTTTTTCTAAAGCGTATTTTATTTTTGTCTTAATTATTAAATTAGTTTCTCCCTTTGCTCTCAACTCAGAATGTCCGATAATTACATATTTGCATTTTAAATCCTTAAGCATATTTATGCTAATTGATCCTGTATAGGGTCCTGAATTTATATCTTGAACAGAAAAATTTTGGGCTCCTAAATTAATTTTTTTTAAATCAAATCTTGATTTTGCCAAACCTAATAAAGTATATGGCAAGCAGAATGTACAATTAAAATCATTTTTTTTTATTTTTTTTAAATAATCGCTTACTCTTGAGATATGATTTAAATCTTTAATTAAACCATTCATCTTCCAATTTGCGATAAAATGTTTTTTTGAATGCATTTTTATATTATATAGATATGTAACACATTCTTACTAAAGAAAAATGAAAAGCCTATCAAAAAAAATATTTTTAACATTATTTACAGGTATCATAATTATCGTTTTTGGTGCATGGGGAATGGGAGATTTATTTTCCGGGGGTAACAAGAATATAATTGCAACCGTTGATAATAAAAAAATATTTGTACAAGATTTTATCACAAATGCCAGATTGTTATTACAACAAAAACAAAAGAATAACCTGGATGATCAAGATTATAATTATATTTTAAATAGATTGATATCAGAAAAGATATATGAAATTTTGTCATCAGACTTAGATTTAAAAGTTAGTGATCAAGCCTTAGCAACATACATAAAATCTAATAAAGAATTTCAAGACCAGAACGGTGATTTTTCAAGAACACAATACGAAAAATATCTTTTATTAAATAATCTAAACAGTCAAACTGTCGAATTCTTTCTTAAAAAAGAATTAGTAAAAAAAATTGCAACACAATCATTTATTAATGGAGTTACATTCACAAATTATCATAAAAAAAATTTAGAAAATGATTTTTTAAAACAAGTAAGCGCCGAATATATAAAAATAAATTCAAATAAAACATTCTCTGAAAATGAAATTAAAAATTATTTTGCTGATAACGAGAAACAGTTCTCTTTGGGTCAAATGAGAAGTGGAAAAACTACAGTCCTCGATTATAAAAACCTTGGGTTTGAAAATGAAAATGATGAATATTATAAAATGCTCAATAATATCGAAAATGATATTATTTCAAATACTTCATTTGAAGAAATAATTAAAAAATACAATCTAAAAACACAAGCTGTTTCAAGAATTAATAAAGCAGGTTTAAATCTTAATTATGATTTTTCAAAAAAGAAACAATTTGCAAATGCGTTGTTTTCATTAAATGAAAATTTAAATACAGAAATTTTTGAAATTAATAAAAAAAAATATTTAGTAAAATTAGATGAAATTTATGAAAACGGTAAAACCAATTTAAATGAAAAAATTAAAAATCAAATAATTGAAAAATTAAATTTTGAAGAAAAAAAAGAAATAGCTAAAATCGTTATCAATAATAATAATTTTGATGAAAATAAAAATCAAATTACAGAAGTCTTTTTTAAAGATATTAGCGATAATCAAAAATTATTTAATAATGAAAACATGGTTAAAATATTCAATATGAAAATTGGTGAAACTTTTTCTATTAACGAAAACAAGGATGTTTATATAATTAAAATTAAAAATTTTTCTAAAAAAAATAAAAAAATAGAAAACTTAGAAACAATAATTGAAAACCAAGTTATTAATAATTTTCAATCTCTAATTCTTCAAAGCTTAGATGATTATTTATTAAAAAGATACCCTATTAAAATCAATGAAAAAGTACTTAATCAAATTAAAAAAAATATTTAATGAAATATTGCAATAGATTTAGTTACAATACTTTTAAAAAAAAAAATTCCGTATCTGTTATCTATTCTATTGAAGAAAGGGTAAAAATTAACAAAATTAATCTTTTTATTGATAATGTTTTAAATAAAAAAAATTCATTTATTTTTGAGTCTGTTGAAAAGGCAAAAAATAGAGGCAGATATACAATATTTGGTTTTAATCCTGATTTAATTTTAGAAGTAAAAAAAAACAATATTTACTTAAATAAAAGAAAAATAAAAAATAAACAAAATCCAAAAAACTATTTAGAAAAATTTATTAATAATTTTAAATTTAAGTTACCAAATAATTTACCTAAAATGTCAATGATGATGGCGGGATATCTTGGTTATGATTTTATTAGATATTTTGAAAAAATACCTGATAAAAATAACGATGATCTTAAAATTCCAGATGTTAAATTAATCAGACCAAATTTCATTTATATTCATGATAATAAACTTCATAAGTTTTTTTATATTAAGATAAGTTTTAACAAAAATAGCAATTACGAAATTGAATTAAAAAATTTAAAAGAACAATTAAAAAAAGATCTATCGAAAAACGAAATAAACAAAACAAATTTTAAAATAAAAAAAAGTATCAATAATGTTAGATCAAATATCAGTAAACAAAAATTTATTAAAATAGTAAATAAAGCAAAAAAATACATTGCTTCAGGGGATATTTTTCAAGTTGTTTTAAGCCAAAGATTTGAAAAAAATCTAGGTAAAAACCCTTTGGATATTTACAAAAAAATTAGATTAACAAATCCATCTCCATTTTTATACTACTTTAACTTTTCAAACTTTCAAATTATAGGAAGTAGCCCTGAAATTTTAGTAAGAATTAGGGATAAAAAAATTACGATTAGACCCATTGCGGGTACAAGAAAAAGAGGGAAAAATAAAATTCAAGACTTAAGACTTGCTAAAAGTTTATTAAATGACCCAAAGGAACTGTCCGAACATTTAATGTTACTAGATCTTGGAAGAAATGATGTGGGCAGAGCTGCAGAAGATGGGTCTGTCAAAGTGGATGAAAAATTTAAAATAGAAAAATATTCCCATGTTATGCATATTGTATCAAATGTTTTTGGTAAATTTAAAAATAGCATGTCTGTTTTAGACGGTCTATTATGTGGTTTTCCTGCTGGAACAGTATCTGGGGCACCTAAAATAAGAGCAATGGAAATTATAGATGAATTAGAAAATAAGAAAAGAAAACTATACGCAGGTGGGATTGGTTACTTTTCAGGCAATGGAGACATGGACACATGCATTGCGTTAAGAACTGCTTTAGTTAAAAATAAAAAAATTTATGTACAAGCTGGAGCCGGTATTGTTGCAGATAGCGTACCAATTAAAGAGTATTATGAAACAGTTAATAAAGCTAAAGCTCTATTAGAGGCAGCTAAATGAAAGTGATTTTAATTGATAATTACGATAGCTTTACATTCAATGTCTATCATTACTTAAAAAATAGAAAATGCAGTGTAAAGGTTTTAAGAAATGATAAATTTAAATTAAATGAATTAAATAAATTTGATAAAATTGTAATTTCGCCAGGACCAGGAAACCCCGACCAGGCAGGTAGATGTCTAGATTTAATTAAAAAATTTTATAAAACTAAACCAATCTTAGGTATTTGTTTAGGGCACCAAGCTTTGGCGCAAAGCTTTGGAGCAAAAATTATCAAAACTAAAAATCTTATGCATGGAAAAATAAGCAAGATATATATTAAAAAAAGAAACGGTATATTCAAAAATTTACCAAGCGTTATAGATGGAACAAGATATCATAGTTTAATTATTGATAAAAATACTCTTAATAAATCTTTTGAAATAACATCCTTCACAAAAGATAATATAATAATGGGCATACAACATAAAAGCTTACCTCTATTTGGAATACAATTTCATCCAGAAAGTTATAAAACTCAATTTGGACAAAAAATAATAAACAATTTTATTGATTTATGACCCTAGAAAACATCGTTAAAAAAACACTTAACCTCACATCACTCACTCAAGGAGAAAGTAAAATATTGTTTACAAATATAATGGATGGAAAAATAGAGGATGCAACTTTAAAAAAGATTTTAATTAATATGTCTGAAAAAGGCGAAACTGCTGAAGAAATTACTGGCGGTGCAGAAGTTCTAAGAGAAAAATGTTTAAAAATTAATCTCTCAGGAGAAATTATTGATACATGTGGTACAGGCGGAGACGGGAAAAATACCATAAATATTTCAACGGCTAGCGCTTTATTACTTGCCGCTATGGGAAACAAAGTTGCAAAACATGGAAATAAAAGTGTATCGTCAAACTGTGGGTCGGCGGATGTTTTAGAAAAGCTAAAAATTAAAATTGATTTAAATCCTAATGATGCAGAAAAATATTTTAAAAAAAATAATTTTATATTTATGTTCGCTCCACTTTATCACTCCGCAATGAAAAATGTTGCAAATGTTAGAAAGGAGCTAAAAAAAAGAACCATATTCAATTTATTGGGCCCCCTTTGTAATCCTGCTAAGGTTAATAGACAGTGTATAGGGGTATTTTCAAATGAAATACTTGAAAAATATATTCAGGTTTTAAAAAAATTGGGTACAAAAAAAGCTTGGGTTTTTCACAGCGAAGATGGTTTAGATGAAATTTCTATTTTTTCAAAAACTAAAGTTTATGAACTTAATAACAATGAAATTACATCGTTTGAAATAAATCCTAATACAATAATACAAAATGAATATAGATTTGGTGATATTGTTGGTAAAGATTCGGAGTATAATGCTCAAAAAATTATAGATTTATTCAAAGGAAAGACTGGAGCATTGAATGAAATAGTCTCCCTAAATACAGCCGCAGGATTATTAGTTTTAGATAAATTTAGTAATTTAAAAGAAGCATATAGTTATACTAAAGATTTTTTAAACTCTGGAAAAGCATTTAATTATTTAAATGAGTTAAGCTAATGAATTTTTTAAAAAAGATTATTGATGAAAAAAAACAAGAAGTTTTAAGTGATAGAAAAATAACACCGATTCAAAATTTAAGAAACTATTGTAAAAATAAAAATTTTAAATTTTCTAGAAAAATCAAGGAATTTAATAATTTGAATAAACCGGCAATTATCGCTGAAATAAAACAAGCAAGTCCGTCAAAAGGAATTATTAAAAAAAACTTTGATCATATGAAAATTGCAGAGGAGTACGTTAATAACGACGCTGCATGCCTTTCTATATTAACCGAAAAGAATTATTTTTTAGGAAATAAAAAATATGTCTCTGATATAAAAAGTAAATTTGATATACCCATATTAAACAAAGATTTTTTCGTTGACCCCTATCAGGTATATGAGGCAAATAAAAATGGAGCGGATTGTATTTTAATTATTCTGAACTCCTCTAGTGATCAACTTATAAAAGATTTATTATTTGTGGCTAAAGAGATGGAAATGGACGTGGTTATGGAAGTTCACAATCACAAAGAAATGGAGATTGCACTAAAGTATAATTCTTCAATTATCGGTATTAATAATCGTGACCTGGAAACTTTTAATGTATCTTTAGAAAATACAATTACTTTGTATAATAATTTCAAAAACTCATTAGATAATAAAATTATAATTTCTGAAAGTGGAATAAACACAAGTCGTGACATCAAAAAAATTTATAATGAAACTGGCATAAATAATTTTCTCATTGGAGAATCATTTATGAAGAGTGAATCAATTACAGATTGTTTTAAAAATTTATTAAATAAATAATTGATTTTATTGTTTTTTTTTAATTTGCATTATTAAGAGAACTTAAGTAGAACAAATAAAGTTTAGGTTTTGTTCTATGCTTACTAAAAAACAAAAAAATTTATTAATATATATCAACGAGAAGTTGAAAAACGAAGGTGTTTCGCCCTCTTATGATGAAATGAGAGAATCGCTTCAATTGAAATCAAAATCAGGAATTCACAGACTTATCTCAGCTCTGGAAGAAAGAGGATTTGTAAAAAGACTTGCTCATAAAGCTAGAGCGCTTGAAGTGGTCAAGTTACCAGAAAATGCCGGTGTTAAGGATCTTTATAATAATTTTACCCCAAGTGTTATCTCGGGCGGTTTAGACAAGAAAATTATACCAACCAATGATAAAAAAAACTATATTCCAGTAGTTGGAAAAATAGCTGCAGGACTACCTATAGAGGCTATTGAGGATAATTCTGAAAATATACCCTATCCTCCAAACCTTGGAAATAAAAATGACGAATTTTACGGATTAAAAGTTGAGGGTGATAGCATGATAAATGCGGGAATTAACGATGGCGATACAGTTATAATAAAAAAAACAAATTCTGCTGAAAATGGAAAAATTGTGGTAGCGTTAATTGATGATCATGAAGCTACTTTAAAAAGATTAAGGAAGAAAACTAACTCAATAGCATTAGAAAGTGCTAATCCAAACTACGAAACAAGAATATTTAACCCTGAAAGAGTTAAAATCCAAGGCGTCCTAGTTTCATTATATAGAAATTTTTAAAATAATACTGTATTAGCAAAATCTATAATGTCAGTAATAACTAGATTTGCACCATCTCCAACCGGTAATTTACATATTGGTGGTGCTAGGACAGCATTGTTCAATTATCTTTATTCCAAAAATCAAAAAGGTAAATTTTTATTAAGAATAGAAGATACTGACAAAGAAAGATCTAAAAAAGAGTATGAACAACAAATTATCAAAAGTTTAAAATGGCTTGGAATAGAATATGATGAAAATGTATTTTACCAATCTAAAAA
>VTPE01000077.1 GCA_008638005.1 Pelagibacteraceae bacterium
AGGACCCGGAACAAGAGTAGATACAGCTATTTATCAAGGTTATATGGTTCAACCTTTTTATGACAGTATGATTGCAAAACTTATTTCTCATGGGAGGGATAGAAAATCTGCTATTGCAAGATCGCTTCGGGCTCTTGATGAATTTGTTATATCGGGAATAGATACAACTATTGATCTTCAACAAGAAATTTTAAAACATAAAGATTTTTTAAGTTTTAATTATGATGTTAATTGGTTAGCTAAATCAGATATTTTGATTAAAAGTTAGCCACAATTTTTTAAAGTTATATCATAATTAGAATGCTCAATTGCATTAATTGCTGCATTGGTTGCAAACATCCAATTATTAAACAAAAATACTCTGTCTTTTGATGGATTTTTAATGTCTTTAATTTGTACTAGCGCTGAGGTTTCCAATATTCCTTTCCTTGAGTCTAAAATACATTTGTCAACATAGATTTCAAAGTCCTTTAAAGTATTAAATTTTTTTATATTAATTTTTTCAATACTTCGTCTAGAGGTAATTTTGTCAATTATATTTAATTCAACAAAATTATTTTCATTTTCTAATATTTTTACCTGCTCATTTGATTTGGATTCAAATTGAAGAAATATTAAGAAAAAAAATATATAAACTATTTTGGTTGCCATCTTTTATAGGGCGATTTCTTATCATGATTTGGTAGATAAGCTTTTTTTGTTCCTGTAAGATTTTTTTTGTGCTCTTTTTGCCATGAAAAATTATTAAATTGTATTTTATCAGGTGTGACTTTGATCGTTTTATGTAACCAGGAATGCCATTCAGGGGGTACTGTTGAAGCATCTACAACACCACTATATATCACCCATCTTTTGGTATCGTCTTTATTTTTATAATATTTATTTTTAAACTGATCTTCACCAACTTTGACTCCAAACAAAGATGTTTGAATGAAAGTTCCTATAGTTTGACTATTCCACCATGAAAAAATTAGTTTAAATAAATTCATTAACACACTCAAAAGTTGTTTTTTTTTCGTTAGACTTATAACAAAGAGTAACTTAGAAAACTATATTATTAATTGATTCTTAAGGAAAATTTATGAACAAATATGTAGCCGAAAGTTTTTACACCTGTCTTTTTAAAATTAGTCACAAACTAAATGAGATTACCAATGACTCTTTAAAAGATTTAGACAAAAGAGATGATGGAAAATTTGAAATTATTGATGTCAAATTCAACAAAAGAAAAACAAAAGCTATTGGAGATATTAAAACAGCAACTAATTCAAAAAATGAGAGCGAAGACTTAAAAAGCCTTATACAAAATAGTGTTACTGAGAACCAAAAAGCACCTCAAGCTCAAGATAACAGTCAATTAAAAGATAAAAATTTTAATTTTCGTAGAAGAATGCCAGATAGAAGAAAGGCATACATTCAAAAAGCAACCATTGGAGAAAATAAAGTTTATCTTCATATTGGAGAGTATGAGGATGGCAAAATTGGCGAAATCTTTATTGATACTAACAAAGAAGGTGAGCTTGTAAAATCAATGATGAATAACTTTGCTATCGCAATCTCTCTTGGTTTACAATACGGAGTTCCATTAGAAGAGTATGTTGATGCATTCATTGATACAAAGTTTGAACCATCAGGAAAAGTTAATGGAAATGATAGAATTTTAAGCGCAACTTCGATTTTAGATTATATCTTTAGAGAATTAGCGATTTCTTACTTAGGAAGAGAAGATCTTGCGCACACACCTTCGATTAAAAAAGCAGAATCTGGTGAGGTTTCAAGCCCAGAAGAAGCTAAGTTCTTAGATGTTCTTAAAAATGTTACAAGTAAAGGATTTGTAAGAAATCAATACAAAGAAAAGTTGGTTGACCTATCTAATATAAGATTGAATATTAAAAGTAAAAAAGCCTAATCTTTTTTAATTAACTTTATATTTAAATCTTTTAATTGGTCGTCTCTTACAACAGATGGGGCTTCCATCATTAGATCTTGTGCGTTTTGGTTCATTGGAAACATGGTAACTTCACGAATATTTTTCTCATTTGCTAACAACATGATAATTCTATCTATACCCGGAGCAATACCGCCGTGTGGAGGGGCCCCAAAACTAAAAGCATTAATCATGCCTGAAAACTCTTTATCAACATCTTCTTTGCTATAACCTGCAACCTCAAATAATTTATACATCAAGTCAGGCTTGTGATTTCTAATAGCTCCAGAAGAAAGTTCGATACCGTTACATACTATATCGTACTGATAAGCTTTTATATTTAAGGGATTTTTAAAATCTAATTCATCAAGATTTCCTTGAGGCATAGAAAATGGATTATGACTAAAACCAATTTTTTTTGTTTTTTCATCCAATTCATACATTGGATAATCAACGATCCAGCAAAAGGCAAATTCATCTTCTTTGATTAAATTTAAATCATCTGCAATCTTAGTTCTTGCTTTGGATAATATTTTTTCGACCTCTTCTTTCGGACCACATGCAAAAAATATGCTATCCCCTGCTTTCGCGTTTGTAATTTTCATTAGTTCTTCAATAGACTCTGATGAAAATAATTTTCCAATAGTGCCTTTTCCTAAAATTTTATCTCCTGATTGTTCAAAAGAAAAATAAGCAAGGCCCGAAGCACCCTCACCTCTCGCCCATTTATCAATTCCATCAAAAAAACTTCTTGGCTTGTCAATTGTACTCTTAGTTACGATAGTTCTTACAATATTTCCTTTTGAGACAAGTTTTTTAAATATTTCAAACTTCACATCTTCTCTTTTAAAAATATCACTGACTTCTGAAATTAATAAAGGATTTCTTAAATCAGGTTTATCGGATCCATATTTTAACATAGACTCCTCATATGGAATTCTAGGGAACTTTTCGTGAAGAATTTTTTTATTAGAAAACTTTGTAAATACTTTATTAAAAAGTTTTTCTAAAATTTCAAAAATTTGCTCCTGATTAACAAAAGACATTTCAATATCTAATTGATAAAACTCACCAGGACTTCTGTCTGCTCTAGCATCCTCATCTCTAAAACAAGGTGCAATTTGAAAATACTTATCAAAACCTGCTACCATGATCAGTTGTTTGAATTGCTGAGGAGCTTGAGGAAGTGCATAAAACTTTCCAGGGTTTAATCTGCTTGGGACTAAAAAATCTCTAGCTCCTTCAGGGCTTGATGAGGTTAGAATGGGTGTTTGAAATTCTAAAAATCCCATATTTTTCATTTCATCTCTAATAAATGAAATGACTTCTGATCTTAATATAATGTTTTTATGAATTCTTTTTCTTCTAAGATCTAAATATCTATACTTTAATCTAATATCCTCTGAATAGTCCTCTTCTAAAAATACCGGTAAAGGCAATTCTTTTGCGGCACCCAATATCTCTATATTTTCAATTGAAACTTCAATAGAGCCAGTACTTAATTCT
>VTPE01000078.1 GCA_008638005.1 Pelagibacteraceae bacterium
CGTATGGAAAAAAAATAAAAAAAATCAGAGGTGTTGACCAAGAGTTTGAGGAGATTTTAAATAATCTAAAAAGACAAGCGCTCCATGCTCATACTCTTGGTTTTATTCACCCAACAACTGAGGAAGAGGTATTTTTTGCCTCAGAATTGCCGGATGATTTAAGTAAGCTTAAAAAGAGGCTAGAAACATTAAAAAATTGAACCTTGAAGGATAGAAATTAAAAATTACATATACGCTATGAGCGATAAACTAGAAAAACAAAATTTACCCGTTCTTTCACCTGATGGAAGTTTTAATACTTATCTTCAAAAGATAAGAAAATTTCCAATGCTGGATGCGGCTGAGGAATATATCTTAGCAAAAAATTGGAGAGATAAAGGTGATAAGGAATCTGCTCATAAACTAGTGACTTCTCACTTAAGATTAGTTGCAAAAATTGCAACAGGTTACCGAGGTTACGGTCTTCCGATGAGTGAGTTGGTTTCTGAAGGAAATATTGGATTAATGACTGCGGTCAAAAAATTTGATCCAGAAAAAGGGTTTAGACTGGCAACTTATGCGATGTGGTGGATTAAAGCCTCAATGCAAGAATATATCTTAAGGTCTTGGAGTTTAGTTAAAATTGGAACCACAGCAGCTCAAAAGAAATTGTTTTTTAATTTAAGAAAAATGAAAAATCAGATTATGAGATCTGATCAATCTGATTTATTACCTGATCAAGTTACAGAAATTGCTAATCGTCTAGATGTGACAGAAGATGAAGTGAGTTCAATGGAGCAAAGAATGAAAGGTCCAGAAAAATCACTTAACGCCACGATTTCAGATGAAAATGGAGATAGCGAATGGCAAGATTGGGTCGTAGATGAAAATGCAGATCAAGAATTACAAATTGCGCATCGTCAAGAAACAACAAAACGAAAAGCTTTATTAGATAAAGCTATGAGTATTTTAAATGAACGTGAAAAAGAAATTTTATTTGATCGAAGATTAAATGAAGAACCCAAAACGTTAGAAGAATTAAGTCAAAAATATAATATTAGCCGTGAGAGAATTCGACAAATTGAAAATAGAGCATTTGAAAAACTTCAAAAAGAAATGCTTGAGCAGGCTAAAGACCAAAAGCTCATTTCTGTTAATTAATTATAACTTTTCTTCTTCAAGCTTTTTTGAAGCTTGAGAAAATCCATCTAAACTTATTTCAATAGCTAAAGGTTGGGGTCCAAAACCTGCAACAGCAATAGCTGCTTTTTTTCCAGTAGAAAAACTCTTTTTGAATCTATTGTAAGTAGCGAGTAAAGTTTTGTCTTCCGTGTTATTTGTTAAAATGACCATGCAACCAATTACCTCGCACTTTGTCCAGGATAAATTTAATTGATCTTTATCATCAAATTTTACAGCTAGTCTTCTATTGAGATTTACACCCAATGGGCCAATCACGCTTATGATCTCTTTAATATCATTATCTTTATTTTTAAATCTTGCATAATTAATACTAAATCTAATATTTGAATTTTGTATTTGTAAAGACTGAGAGATCTCACAATTTTTTTTTCCATGATCTTCAACACATTGATAAGTCCAATTTGTATATTGTTGAGTGGTCACTTTTGGAGGAGGATCACCTTTCTTATGCCCGGCATAAGCATGTGTGGAAAATAATAATATGATAACTAAAAAGATTTTTAACATTAAAACTGACCTACTAAACTTATTAAACTTCTATTATCCCAAGTCAATCCATCAACATCATTACCATTTGTATCTTTGCCAGGATTGTTTCCAAGCTTTTCAGCATACGTAGCAGTCAAAGCAAAATTTTTATAAATAGGCATTGAAAAAGATAAACCGACTCCATAAAGATCATATTGGTTTTTTAATTTTGTATTTGTTGCATTCCAATTATCCCATAGCTGTTTATGTAATTGAATTTTTCCATAATCACCAAATAAAGTAAGTTTTTTGTTTCCTTTAAACATTTTGTTAGCTTCCAAACTGGTCACAAAACCTTGATCTCCTGCCGCTTCATTTCCTGGGTATGCTCTCACTGCGGAAGGTCCTCCTAAACTGATTTGTTCAGCACCATCCAAATTCATATCCGTATATTGACCGTTAAATTTTAAATTTAAATTCACCGTATTCGTTACTCTTTGAAACCGATTAAAATTTAAAGCAGCTTTCCAATAGTCGCCGTCTGTTTTTGCAGTCAGCTGATCGGTATCATAACTTGTCATATTATCAGTTAAATCAAGGTGTCCTCCGGTAACAGAAAATGTGAAAGAATTTGCACCACCAGAGAAAATTTTATCTTGAATATTAAAGGTAGAACTTAAAACAGCTTTTGAGATATCTTTATTGCTGTTGTTACCAGTGTTTAAATCATTGACATAATCATTCCTTGAAAAAGTTAGTGATGAATTTAAACTTTTATCTGGTTTAGTCATGAGTTCCTTGTTCAAAGCTAGGCTATATTCTGTCGAATAACCAGTTGGATCGGTAGAAGCAAATGGTGCCCCTAAATCATATTCCATTTTTGAAATTCTAAAAGTACTTTGAAGACCATCATATCCAATTGGCAGTGTTACCGATCCTGCATAATAATGAGAACCTTCTGTAATCACATCAGTAACAGAAAACCTTTCTCCATAATTAAGTAAACTGTCAAAATTTAAGATATTTGTAATTCGTTCATAACCAGATGATCTAGACCCATTATTATCAACTAAACTTGTCGTATTTACGGTTTTGGTATTTGATGCAGAAATGACTACATCAGTTTCTCCGGGCATTCTTCCTTCAACAAGTTGAGCAATTGCATTAATACCAGGGGTATTATTTAAATTTCTAATATTTTTATCGAGCTGAGTAATATTTAAAACGTCACTTGGATCAATTTTGTTATAAATAAATTTAGAAATTCTATTTCGTGAAATATTTAAAACTTTTTTCGCATCAGTTTTAATTTCAACTTTTCCAATTCTTCCTTCAGAAATATAAATTAAAATATCACCATCACTTACATTTTGTTCAGGTAAAAAAGCTGTAGCCAAATATCCTTTAGATCTGTAGTAAAAAGACATTTCATTAATAATATTTCTTAGATCAGCATAGCCTAATTCTTTATTGACTTTATCTTTTACCATTGCTTCAAAAATTTCAGTTGGGTATTTTTTATTTCCTCTGATAATAAAACTTTTAACAAAAACTTTTGTTACATCTTCTTCTTTTACCTGATCAACTTTCTTTTTATCTTTATCAATGAGTGCATCAGAAGGCATTTCATTTTTCTTTAAATCTTTTTTTACATTTGGAATTTCACGATTAACATCATCAACAGTTGGTATTTTAGGATCAGCAGCATAAGCTGAGCTTAATGAAAAGCTTATGGCAAGAGTAAAAAATATTTTAGTTAGCTTTTGCTTTATCACCACT
>VTPE01000019.1 GCA_008638005.1 Pelagibacteraceae bacterium
AAAATGCATTACAAATCATCTTCCAAAAGAAGTTCCTGGTGTTGCTTTTCTCTCAGGAGGGCAATCTGAATTTGAAGCTACAGAACATTTAAATGAAATTAATAAACAAAATAAATCATCTTTTGCTTTTACGTATTCTTATGGACGTGCATTACAACAAAGCGCTTTAAAAACATGGGCCAAAGACTTAAATAATATTGAAGCTGTTCAAAAAGTATTTGATGAAAGATCTAAAATGAACAGTTTAGCAGCTAAAGGTGAGTGGAAAGCTGACCTTGAAAATGCTGCTTAAAATTGAAAAAAATTTACTTAATCACTCCAAATCTACTCAATAAAAGATTTTATTTTTATTTGCCAAAAGTTTTAGCAACAAGAAAAATAAAATTTCTTCAAATTAGATGTAAAAAATATTCTTCTAAAACTATTGAGAAACACATTAATAAAATTATAAAAATTTGTTCAAAATTTAATGTAAAATTGATTATTAACGATGATGCTTCATTCGTAAATAAACACAAAAATATAGGATTTCATTTAGGTCAATCAGATTTAAAAAAGAAAAAAAATAAAATATTTTTAAATAAAAATTTTTTTTACGGAATCACTTGTCATAATTCAATATCCTTAGCTAAAAAAGCTATTCTTCTAGGAGCAAGTTATATTGCTTATGGAGCTTTTTATTCAACTCAAACCAAAAAAGTGAAATTTAATGCAGATAAAAATATTTTGTTAAAATCAAAAAAATTAAAAACTAAAATTGTAGCAATTGGCGGTATTACAAATTTAAATTATAAGGATCTTTTGAAATGGGGAGCTCATTATATTGCTATATCTGGATTTATTTGGAAAAATAAACAGATGAACCCTGTAAAAGCAATTAACCTTTTTAAATAACTATTAAGTTTTATAAAAAAAAGTGTATTAACTGCATTATGAAAATTTCAGCTAATGAAATCAAGCCAGGTACAATTATTGAGTACAAAAATGATTTATGGAAATGCCTGAAAAGCCAAGCTGTAAAACCTGGCAAAGGTGGAGCATTTAATCAAGTTGAGCTCAAAAGTATTACCAAAGGAACGAAGTTAAATGAAAGATTTCGCTCTAGTGAAACCATAGAAAAAGCTTCCCTTGATGAGAGGGATTTTCAATATCTTTATAGTGATAATGAAAACCTTGTATTTATGGATAGTAAAAGTTTTGAACAGGTTAGTGTTGGCAAAGATATTATTGGGGATGATGAAAATATCTTAAAAGAAAATATGGATGTCAAAATTGAATTTTATGAGGAAAAACCTTTAATCATTACCTTGCCCAAAAGTGCAGATTATGAAATTCTTGAAACTGAAGCTGTTGTAAAAGGTCAGACGGTATCAAGTTCCTATAAACCAGCAACTATTCAAAACAATGTAAAAATTATGGTTCCACCCTTTATTAATCAGGGTGATATCGTTTCCATAGATTGTCATTCTAGAGAATATATTAAAAAGGCAAATTAAAATGCCACTTCTCTCACCTGAAATTAATGTATTAGAAAAAATATGCACAAAAGTTAGTAAAATCATCATTAGAGATTTCGGAGAAATTGAAAAATTACAAGTCTCTAAAAAAGGTCCAGGAGATTTTGTAACTAAAACTGATCAAAAAGTAGAAAAGGTCATTATTGAAGAATTAGAAAAAGCAAGGCCGGGTTATGGATTTATTGCTGAGGAGTCTGGAGAACGCAAAGGTGATAAAGAGTTTAATTGGATAATCGATCCCATAGATGGAACGTCTAATTTTATGCATGGTATACCCCATTTTGCAATCTCGATTGGTTTAGAAAAAAACAAAGAGTTAATTGCTGGAATGATATGTGATCCTATTAAAAATGAAACCTTTTATGCAGAAAAAGGGAGAGGATCATATTTAAACAACAGAAGAATAAGAGTCTCAGCGAGAAAAAAGTTAGATGAAATGATTGGCCTTTATGGATGTCCTCCAATGCTTAAAGTTGAGTCAAATAAAATTTTTGATCAATTAAAATTGGCTTCAAAACAAATTCATAAACTGAGAAATTATGGAAGTGCAGCTTTAGATTTTGCTTACGTGGCATCTGGTAGAGCTGACTTTGCATGGTACGACCATTTGAATTATTGGGATTTTGCCGCTGGTAAAATTATTTTACTTGAAGCAGGCGGATCTATTACAGATTTTCAAGGAAAAGGTTTGACTGACCAAAAAGATATGTTTTTATCTAACTCTCATATTCATGATGAATTATTGAAAATTATCTTTAATTAATCATGTTGAAGTTTGTAATTTTTCTTTTTTTAGATGTTGTAGCTTTTAGTGGTGTTTTGGTTGCAACCCTTCCCTTTGTCATTAATAATTTAGGTGGTTCAGTTCTTTTAATTACTATTGCGTTTGGATCATTTTCTTTTTTTCAGTTTTTTGTTTCACCCTTTTGGGGAAATTTATCTGATAAAATTGGTAGAAAACCTTTATTGATTTTAAATTGCGTTGCTGAATTAATCGCAAATATTTTATTGGCAATAGCTATCAATTTACCTGTTATCTTTTTGGCTAGAGTCATAGCGGGTTTATTTAAAACAAATATTTCAGTAGGAACTGCTCTTATTGCCGATATTACCGATGAAAAAAACCGAGCAAAAGGAATGGGGATGTTTGGAGTTGCTTTTGGATTAGGTTTTACTTTTGGACCATTAATTGGCGGTTTAATAGCTGGATCAAATTATACTCAAGAAACTTTAAGCCATGTTGCATGGTTGGCATCAGCTATAAATTTTTTTAATTTAATCTTTGTTATTTTTTTTATGAAAGAAACGTTAAATAAAGACAATATAATTAAAAAACCCACTAAACAATTAACGGAACAAATTAATATTATAAAAAATCCAATTTTATTACCATTTTTTTTATTAATTTTTTTCATCTATCTTGTCTTTGCAGGAATGGAAGGGACAATTGCTGTTTGGACTAAAGAAACATTTACCTGGGGACCGAGAGAAGTTGGATTTGTGATGTTGTTAGCAGGGTTTTGTCAAATTGCTGTACAAGGGGGTCTGTTAAGAATTTTAATTAAAAAATTTGAAGAAACTAAATTAATCGCAAGTGGATTTGTTAGTTTAATATTTGGTTTTGCTTTAATTCCAACAGAAAATGTTTTTTTAATGCCTCTTGCAATTATATTTTTAAGCTATGGTATTGGAATATCCAATCCTTGTATTAACAGTATTTTGTCAAAAAAATCTGAAAACAATAAAGGATTAGTTCTTGGAACGGGCTATTCTTGCCAGGCTGCAGCAAGATTTATTGGGCAGCCATTAGCAGGTTTCATTTTTTTATATTATGGAAAAAACATACCTTTTTATTTTGATGCAATATTTCTTACTGTTGTTGCAATGGGTTACTTGTTTTTCTTCAAAACTATTAGAAAACAGGGGTAAATCAGCATTGAGTATCCAACTTTATTTGTTATAAAGCACGTCTTATTTATGAAAAAAGATATACATCCAAAGTTAAATAAAATTAAAGTTCAAATGACTGATGGTTCAGAATTTGAAACCCTCTCTACTTGGGGATCAGATGGTGAAGTTATGAAATTAGAAATTGACCCTAAATCTCATCCTGCTTGGACTGGAGAAAGTCAAAAAGCTCAAGACAAAGGTAGAGTAAGTAAATTTAATAAGCGTTTTGCTAACTTAAAAAAGAATTAATATGAATTTACCGTTAATGCCAAAAGCTACAGCTGTTTGGTTGATTGAAAATACAGCTTTAACATTTAAACAAATCGCAGATTTTTGTGGGCTGCATGAACTAGAAATTAAAGGAATTGCAGATGGAGATGTGGCTGTAGGAATAAAAGCATATAATCCAATTTTATCAAACCAACTCACAAGAGATGAAATTGAAGCTTCTTCAAAAGATCCTAATAGACCCTTGAAGCTTGTAGAAAAAAATATGGAGTTTGAGGTTAAAAAAATGGTTGGGACAAAATACACCCCCATTTCTCAAAGAGAGGATAAACCAAATGCAATTGCATGGTTAACAAAAAATTATCCAATTTTAACAGATGCGCAGATTTGTAAGTTGGTAGGATCAACTAAAAACACTGTAGATGCTATTAGAAATCGTAAACATTGGAATATGTCAAATATAGCTGCAAAAGATCCAGTTATGGCAAGTTTATGTACGCAAACAGAATTGCAAGCTGCTATTGATAAAGCAAAAAGAAGACAAGAAAGAGAAGCGAAGAAAAAAGCAAGAGAAGCAAAGAAATTAGCAAATGCTAATGCTTCAAACGAAGTCCAAAATTAAGTTTTTAAAAATGACAAAGAGAAAAAAAGATAATTCTCAAATTGTTTCTATTGTTATGGGGAGTAAATCTGATTGGCCAACAATGAAACATGCTGCAAAAATTCTTAAATCATTAAATATAAAATACGAAACAAAAATTGTGTCCGCACATAGAACGCCTAAAAGATTATTTGATTATTCAATCAATGCTAAAAAAAATAATATTGGTGTTATCATTGCAGGTGCAGGTGGATCTGCGCACTTACCTGGAATGATTGCATCTTTGACAGTAGTTCCAGTGTTAGGAGTTCCAATTGAAAGTAAAAAATTAAAAGGTTTGGATAGCTTATTATCAATTGTTCAGATGCCCAAGGGTATACCGGTTGGAACAGTTGCCATTGGCGAAAGTGGCGCAATTAATGCAGCATTACTGTCAGCTTCCATTCTGGGAATTCATAATTCAAAAGTCACTGACAAATTACAACAATATAGAAATCGACAAACAAAATCAGTTAAACTAAAACCATAATAATGTCTCAAGCAAAAGTTTTGGGTATTATTGGTGGTGGACAATTAGGCAGTATGCTTTGCCAAGCGGCAAAAAAAGTTAATATCAAAACTGTTATTTATTGTGATGATAAAAATGCTCCAGCGCAAAATTTCTCAGATCAATTTATTAATTCCTCATATGAAAATATTAACAAAATAAACGAATTTTCTAATCTAGTTGATGTTGTAACATTCGAGTTTGAAAACATTCCTGTTCCTACATTGGAAATAATCAAAAAAATTAAACCCGTGTATCCAGATCCGCAAGTAAATTTTATTATTCAAAACCGAAGTCGAGAAAAAGATTTTATCAATAAATTAGGAATAAAAACCGTAAATTACAAAAATATCAATTCAGCAGAAGACCTAAATCAAGCTGATCAATTAGTACCAGGTATTTTGAAAACAACTACACTTGGTTATGATGGAAAAGGTCAAGTAGTTATAAATGAAACTGATGATTTAAAAAAAATTTCATTTGAAAATGAGTATATTTTAGAAGAGAAAATAAAACTTAACAAAGAAATTTCTGTAATTGTTACAAGATATCAAAATGGTGAATGCGTATTATATGATCCAATTGAAAATATTCACCACGATCAAATTTTAGATACATCCACTGTGCCTGCAAAAGTTGATGGGGATATAATTCGTCTTAGTAAAGATTATGCTAAAACTTTAGCTACAAAACTTAATTACATTGGAACGATGTGTGTTGAATATTTTATTAATGATCAAAAAGAATTGCTTGTTAATGAAATTGCTCCAAGGGTACATAATTCAGGGCATCTCACTATCAATGCATACAATATTAGCCAATTTGAATCTCATGTTAGAGCTGTTTGTAATTTAGAAAAAATTGAACCTAAGCTTAAAATAAATGCTCAAATGAAAAACATAATTGGCGAAGATATATTTAAATACCGAGAACAAAAATTCAAAAGTAATGAATATTTTTTTGATTATTTAAAAACTGAGGCAAAGCCTAAAAGGAAAATGGGTCATCTTACTACTACGCAAGATTAGTATCCTCTTCCACTACCCTTTTCTTTACTTCCATTTTTTAAAACATTGATAAATGACAAGCATTCAGCTTTAAATTTATTAAACTTTCCAACTTTTATTATTTCTTCTTTAATATCTTTTTTTAATTGCTCACGCGAATAATTTTTAGCACATAACATTTTAAGATAAATTTTTGAAATAATTGAACTCAGAATGATTCTTTTTGTATAATAATTATAATCACTTGATTGATCTCCTGATAAATACCAAAGATCACTTGAAATATTAAAAATGTTTTTAAATTTTGAAATTTTATCATTACAAATTTTTAAATCCTCAATATTTGAATTTTTATCAGTTATATATTCTTGCAAAACTTCAAATAACAAAGTTTCAATTTTTAAATTAGTACTTTTAATATTCTTAATTGTTTTTTGTAATTTTTCTTTGTCTTTTGAATTTAATCTACGCATATAATTTTGTAATTGGATACCAGAAAATTGGGTAAGCCAAAATAGTAAATAAAAAGTTCAACAAAAATTTATTATAAGAAATATCAAATCCTATTATCTGGTCGATTATTCCCAATATTAAGTAAGCAAATATCATCGCAACCCCAAAAGCAAACCACTCTGATAAGAAAATACTTCTTAATTTGATTGAAGCTTGAAAAGAAGCAACTGCATGAATTGTTAAAAATATCAAACCAGATGTACCAAGAGTCAGTCCTGTAAGAACATCATTAATTAGACTTGCCAAAAATAAAAACCATAAATGATTAAAGTTTGTTTGTGGACTAGAAATTCTTAATGCAAAAATAAGGATAAATTGAATATTTATGTAAGAAAGAATGTCAGCATTATATATAAATATTTTTGGACTACTAAAAATTATGGATATTAATAATAATAATCTTGCACTATTTGTTTTTAAACTATTGCTCATTAATTTTTCTTTAAATTTATAATTGATACCAAATCTAACTTATTAACCTCATAAAAAGGCTGAATATAAAATTTTTTATTTTTATCTAATTTAATTTCACCAATAATCAAACCTTCGGGCATGATTCCGTCTATACTTGTCGTATAAATAATCTCACCACCAACGAAAGAGTATTCTTTTGGCAAAAAAGTTAATTTTAAATTATTTTTTTCAGATTCGTGGCCATTTAAAATAGCATTATATTTCATGCTCCCAATGCGGACAGGCACTCGACTGTTAATATTAGTAAGTAAAATAGCTTTAGATGACTTAAAGTTAGCTTCGATGATTTTTCCAACTAAAACATTATTTTTTATGACAGGATCACCGACTTTAACTCCATCCAAAGAACCTTTGTTAACAACAAACATATTGTTAAAAATGTTTTCTTTAAAAATAATTGTTTTAGCTAGTTGTGAGGGAAAATTATATTTTTCCTCTCTGACGATATCTTGAAAATATTGTATTCTTTTTTCTAAAACTAAATTTTTATTTTCAAGATCTTCAACCTTATCTTTAAGCCCTTCAAACTGGTCAAGTTTTAATGAATTTTCATCTTTTTGAAATAAATTAAAAAAACTCTTAGATGAATCTGCAATAAATAAAAATGGTAATTTAACTGTATTGATAGAATAAATTACACTATCATTTATTACAGCTCTTACCGGCTGAAAATATTTTTTATTAGAAGCATCAATTATAAATATGAATAAAGAAATAATAAAAAAGATTATTATTTTTTTTTTTACATCAACATTTGATGAAGATGCAAATTTCATAAAAACTAATATTCAGTCAGCATTGATGAAAAGATACCTTCTTGCTCTAAAGCTTTTCCGGTACCTATAGCGACGCAAGATAATGGATCTTCCGCGATTGAAACAGGTAAACCTGTTTCTTTTGATATAAGTTTATCTAAATTTTTAAGATAAGCACCACCTCCAGCTAAAACTAAACCCATATCAACTAAATCGGCTGACAGTTCTGGTGGGGTATGCTCTAATGCATCTTTAATCGCCTGAATAATCTGAGTTATCACTGGCGACATTGCCTCTGCAGAATCTTTTTCGGTTAAAGTAACTTCTTTTGGAACTCCAGTTCTCAAATCTCTTCCTTTCATGACGTAAGTATTGTCACTATTCGTTGGAATGCAGGTTCCAATTTCTTTTTTAATTTTCTCTGCAGTTGAATCTCCAATTAATAAATTAAATTTTTTTCTCATATAAGTAACAATTGCCTGATCCAAAGCATCCCCTGCCAATCTTAAAGATTGTGAGTAAACAATTCCACCTAAAGACATGACTGCAATTTCAGTTGTTCCACCTCCAATATCAACAATCATAGATCCAGTAGGTTCAGAAATAGGCAACCCAGCTCCAATGGCTGCTGCTACAGGTTCTTCAATTAACTGAACTTTTCTTGCACCTGCTGCATGAGCTGATTCTTGAATAGCTCTTCTTTCGACTGGGGTTGAACCTGTTGGAACGCAAATAATAATTCTTGGGTTTGCAAATGCACTTCTTTGATGAACTTTTTTTATAAAGTGTTTAATCATCTCCTCTGTAACGATAAAATCTGCAATCACACCGTCTCTTAATGGTCTTATAGCTTGTATCGAACCTGGAGTTCTACCTAGCATTTGCTTAGCATCTTCCCCAACGGCAAGAACGGTATTCTTTCCCTTATCATTTACAATTGCAACTACGGATGGCTCGTTAAGTACGATTCCTTTACCTTTCACATAAACTAAAGTGTTTGCGGTACCAAGGTCGATTGCCATATCAGTTGACCACATTCCCATCAATTTTTGAAATATTGACATATTTTTTCCTTTTCCAGTTTAAATTGCAGCCGAATAATCTTTATCACTCGGGGCTGATCTTTTTCTTTTTAAAATTAATTTATTAAGTGCATTTATATAAGCTTGCGCAGATGCAACCAATGTATCGGTGTCTGCTGCTTGGCCTACAGAAATTCTTCCATTTTCCTCAATCCTTACACTTACAGTTGCTTGTGCGTCTGTTCCTTCTGTAACAGCATGAACTTGGTAAAGCTGCAAGTTAACGTCATGAGGATAAATATCTTTGATTGATTTAAAAATTGAATCTACCGGTCCATCACCTGATTGCTCGGTCGCTTTTTTCTCACCATAAACTTCTAATTCTAATTTTGCTTTTTGACCCTTAGTGCCAGCAGAAACTTCTAATGAAACTAAATTGATAAAGTTGTTATTTTTCATTAAATCATCATCGACTAATGCAGCAATGTCTTCATCAAATACATGTCTTTTTTTATCAGCTAGTTCTTTAAATTTATTAAAAGCATGATCAATTTTTTCTTCAGTAAAATTTGAATAGCCAAGATTTGCTAATTTTTCTTTAAATGCATGTCGACCTGAGTGTTTTCCCATGACTAACGAAGATTTATTTACTCCTACACTTTCAGGTGTCATAATTTCATAAGTTTGACTATTCTTTAACATGCCATCTTGGTGAATACCTGACTCGTGAGCAAATGCATTTTTTCCAACAATTGCTTTATTATATTGAACAGGAAAACCAATGATATTAGACAAAAGTCTTGAACAGCTATTAATTTTTTGAGTCTTTATATTTGTTTCAAATGGCATTAGATCATGTCTAGTTTTCATTGCCATCACAACCTCTTCAAGTGCAGCATTACCTGCCCTTTCACCAATACCATTAATTGTACATTCTATTTGTCTTGCTCCTGCATTCACGCCTGCTAATGCATTGGCAACAGCTAACCCTAGATCATTATGTGTGTGAGTTGAAACAATCACCTTATCGATATTAGGAACTCGATTAAATAAATCTTTAATAATTCTCTCATAATCACTTGGTAATGCGTAACCAACTGTATCGGGAATATTAATGGTTGTTGCACCGCATTTAATAGCAAGTTCAACAGTTTTACATAAATAATCTGGATCAGTTCTTGTTGCATCTTCTGGTGACCACTCAACATCATCGGTATGTTTTTTTGCAAATTCAACACTTGATTTAATTAATTCTAAAACTTCATCTTTTGTTTTCTGAAGCTTATGCTTAATGTGTAAATCGCTTGTAGAAATAAAAGTGTGAATTCTATAATTTTTAGAATGTTTTAATGAATTAACACATTTTTCTAAATCATTTTTAACAGCTCTTGCTAAACCACAAGGAATTGTAGTTTTAAGAATCTTTGAAATTTCTGATACGGCTTCAAAATCTCCAGGTGACGCAGCTGGAAAACCAGCCTCTAAAATATCAACGCCCAAATCTTGAAAAGCTGATGCTATTTGTAACTTACCTTCAAGAGACATGGATGCGCCTGGTGACTGCTCACCATCTCTTAAAGTTGTATCAAATATTAAAACTCTATTATTGGACATAGCTATATCTAATCTTCCTTTATGAAAAAATCTAGTAATTAACGCAAAAATTGTAATTACTAAATTCCCTAAAATGAAAAATAGCTAAAATTCTAGTTTTTAGACTTATCTATAATCTTGTTTTTAGAAATCCATGGCATTAAAGCTCTTAATTTCTCTCCAACTTGTTCTATAGGATGTTCAGATAATTCTTTTCTCATCTGTAAAAAGTTTTTTTGACCATTCTCATTTTCTTTCATCCAGTCTTTAGTAAACTTTCCAGATTGAATATCTTTTAAAACTTCTTTCATTCTTTCTTTTGTTTTATCATCCACAATTCTTCTACCAGAAACATACTCACCATACTCAGCAGTATTTGAAATAGAATAATTCATATTTGCAATTCCACCTTCATAGATTAAGTCCACTATTAATTTTACTTCATGCAAACATTCAAAGTATGCCATTTCAGGTGGATAACCAGCCTCGGTTAAAGTCTCAAAACCTTTTTTAATCAACTCAACCAGTCCTCCACAAAGAACAACTTGTTCGCCAAATAAATCAGTTTCACATTCATCTTTAAATGTTGTTTCGATAATTCCAGATCTGCCTCCGCCAACAGCTGAAGCGTAAGATAACGCAAGATCTTTTGCTTTTCCTGTACTATCTTTGTGAACAGCCATTAAACAGGGAACTCCACCCCCTTTTTGATATTCTGTTCTAACTAAGTGACCAGGTCCTTTAGGTGCAATCATAAATACATCGAGGTCATCTCTAGCTTTAATTAGATCGTAATGAATATTTAAACCATGAGCAAAAGCTAAACTTGCACCTTGTTTTATTCTTTGTTCAACATGGTTTTTATAAATACCAGATTGCAATTCATCTGGAGCTAAAATCATAAGAACATCTGCCCATTCTGCAGCATCAGAAATATTCATAACTTTTAGACCTGCAGACTCTGCTTTTTGAATACTTGGAGAATTTTCTCTTAACGCAACGACAACTTCTTCAACGCCACTATCTTTTAAATTTAAAGCGTGGGCGTGACCCTGGCTACCAAAACCAACAATTGCTACTTTTTTTGATTTAATTAAATTTACATCTGCGTCTTTGTCATAATACATTTTCATAATACTTTTCCTTTGTTATCTTTTACAGTTTCTGGTCCTTTTTTCATAGCTAAAGCACCTGTTCTTGAAACACTAATTTGTCCAAGGGCTTTAATTTTTTTTATAAACTCATCAACCTCTTTTCGCAGTCCCAGAACTTGTACGATAAAAGATTTTGATGTTTTATCTAAAAACTCAAACTTATTGTCAATACATAATTGTTCAGCTTTTTTTAATTCATCTCCTTCACTGATAAATTTGACCAAAGCTAACTCTCTAAAAATTGTATCATCATTAATTGGATAGGTATTCACCTTATGAACTGGCACAAGTTTTAAAACTTGAGCTTGAATTTGACTCATGACCGCTTTTGTTCCATTTGTAGCAATTGTAATTCTTGAAATTTTTCTTTCATCATCAACTTGAGCAACTGCTAAAGACTCAATATTATAACCTCGCCCTGAAAATAGTCCCGCAACTCTTGCTAATACTCCAGCTTCATTATCAACCCAAGCAACGACAACATATCTTTCGACTTGATCGTGGTGCGTATCAATTTCATAGGCTGATTTTGACATTAAACTAAAACCTTACCTTCTTCAGTAATCCCCTCTTCATCATCTGGGCCTAAAATCATTTCATTATGAGGTTTTCCCGAAGGTATCATTGGGAAACAATTCTCCTCTTTTTTAACTAAACAGTCAAAAATTACGGGGCCTTTTACATCTATCATTTCATTTATTTTGCTATCAAGCTCTTGCGGGGTCGTTGCCCTTACTCCTGTTGCTCCATAAGCCTCTGCTAATTTAACAAAGTCCGGCAACGCTTCGGTATAACTTTCAGAATAATTTTTTTCATGTAACAGTTCTTGCCACTGCCTAACCATTCCCATCCATTGATTATTTAAGATAAATATTTTAATTGGAAGCTTATATTGAACTGCAGTCGACATCTCTTGAATATTCATCAATATTGAAGCTTCTCCTGCAATATCAATAACTAGCTTATCGGGATGAGCGATTTGCGTACCTATTGCTGCTGGTAAACCATAGCCCATGGTCCCAAGCCCACCAGATGTCATCCATCGATTTGGTTTATCAAATTTATAAAATTGTGCTGCCCACATTTGATGCTGTCCAACTTCTGTCGTAATAAAAGTATCTTGATTTTTTGTTAACTCATAAAGCCTTTCAACTGCATATTGAGGCATAATTAATGTTTCATCTTTTTTATAAGATAAAGATTTTTTCTCTCTCCATTGATCAATTTGTTTCCACCAATCACTAATATTTTCTTTATTAGAGCTAAGAAATTTTTGGTGTTTATTTTTAATTTCACCAAGCATATCATTTATTACACTCAAGCAGTCTCCAACAATAGCAACATCAACTTTTACAATTTTATTGATTGATGAAGGATCGATATCAATATGAATTTTTTTAGAATTTGGTGAAAATGCATCTACTCTACCTGTAATTCTATCATCAAATCTTGCTCCAATGTTTATCATCAAATCACACTCATGCATTGCATTATTTGCTTCGTAAGTTCC
>VTPE01000079.1 GCA_008638005.1 Pelagibacteraceae bacterium
ACTTCATATTTTTGAATTTCAATTTTATCTAACTTAACTGATTTAATCTCAGGAATTTTTTCAACCTGTATAGTAAACTCTAAATCCTTATCTTCTCCAGATGACTTAATATCTATTTTGGGCTGGCCAGCAGGCTTAATATTATTATCTTTTAAAGCCTTGAAAGTAGAGTCGTTCAAAGTCTTTTCAATAACCTCTCCATATAAAGCTTGTCCAAATTGTTTTTTTAATAATTCTTTTGGCGCTTTTCCTGGTCTAAAACCTTTCAAGTTTATAGTGCCTTTTACCTCATCAAGTCTTAAATCAATCTTATCTTGTATCTCTTTTTTAGTGACTATGACTGTAAGGTTTGACTCCAAACCTTTTGATGATGTTACATTAACTTTCATAAATTCCTTAAGTGGTGCGGGAGAAAGGACTTGAACCTTCACTCGTTGCCGAACTAGTTCCTAAGACTAGCGTGTCTACCATTCCACCACTCCCGCTGTTAAATTTTTTGCTTTTATAATGTTTTTCATTATTTAATCAATTATCGATTATTTGCTTATTGAGCCGTCCAAGATCCATCAATTGAAATTGAAGACCCTGTGATCTCTGAAGCCGAACTAGTGCATAAAAAATAGGCCAATTGAGCTATTTGTTCCTTTTTTACAAATTTCAGAGATGGTTGTTTTTCCCTTAATAACTCTATCTCAGCGTTTTTAAGTTTAATATTTTTATTTTTTGATACAGTATCAATCTGATCTTGTATTAATTCAGTTAATACAAAGCCAGGGCAAATTGAATTACAGGTAATATTTTCTTCAGCAGTCTCTAAAGCTACAACTTTGGTAAGGCCGACTAAACCATGTTTAGATGCGGTGTAAGCTGATTTTTTTTTTGAACCTATTAATCCGTGTGTAGATGCAATGTTTATTATCCTGCCCCATTTATTTTTTTTCATAAATGGGAGAACTTCTTTAATGAATAAAAAAGGCGTTGTAAGATTAATGTCCATCATTTTTCGCCATACTTTTTCTGGGTATTTTTCAATACTTTCAACAAATTGAATACCTGCACAATTCACTAAAACATCAATTTTTTTAAATTTAGAAAGACTGCTTTTTACAATTTTTCTAACATTTGTTGTCTTTGTTAAATCGCAATTAAAAAATAAAGCTCGTTTATTGTTAAATTTTTTTTTTACATCTCTAAGTTGTGAAGGTTTGCATTTGCCATTTATTATTACATTAAAACCTTTTTTGTAAAAAAACTGAGATATAGATAAGCCAATCACTCCAGTTGAGCCTGTGACTAATATTGTTTTTTTCATACCCAATAATACTTTATATATGCATAAATGCATATCTGGCATAACTAAAAAACACTGCATAATTTGATAATTTTTAATAAAAAATCGTTATCGAAAATTTAAAAAGGAGAAAACAAAGTATGAGCGCAGCTGATATTTTAAAAACTATTAAAGATAAAGAGGTTGAATACGTAGACCTCAGGTTTACTGACCCAAGAGGTAAGCTTCAACATTTAACTCAAGATATTTCAACCGTTGATGAAGAATTGTTAACTGACGGTGTATTTTTTGATGGTTCATCAATTGCTGGCTGGAAAGCTATCAATGAATCTGACATGGTATTAAAGCCAGACACAAGTAGATCGTTTATTGATCCATTCATGTCTCATAATACACTAGTTTTATTTTGTGACATTTACGATCCAATTACCAAAGAGAGGTATGAAAGAGATCCAAGATCTACAGCCAAACAGGCGGAAGAGTATGTTTCTAAGTCTGGAATTGGAGATACGATATATGTTGGTCCAGAACCTGAATTCTTCGTATTTGATGATGTAAGATTTGCAAATTCAATGAACAAAACAAGTTTTGAAATTGATAGTAGCGAGGGTCCCTACAATACAGATAAAAAATATGAAAATGGCAACTTGGGTCACAGACCTGGAGTTAAAGGTGGATACTTTCCAGTACCTCCGGTTGATAGTGCACAAGACTTAAGAGCTGAATGCTTGAAGGCTTGCAAAGATATGGGTGTTAAGGTTGAGAAACATCACCACGAAGTTGCTCCTTCTCAACACGAACTCGGTGTTCTTTTTGATACACTCGTAAGAAATGCAGACAACATGCAAATTTATAAATATGCAGTTCAGCAAGTTGCTAACTCTTTTGGTAAGACAGCAACATTTATGCCTAAACCCGTAAAAGGAGACAATGGCTCAGGTATGCATACTCACCAATCAATTTGGAAAGATGGCAAACCTCTTTTTGCTGGAGATGAATATGCCGGTCTATCACAAACTTGTTTGTATTATATTGGTGGAATTATCAAACACGCTAAAGCAATTAATGCTTTCACTAACTCTACTACAAATAGTTACAAAAGATTAATCCCTGGATTTGAAGCGCCGGTTTTACTTGCTTATTCTTCAAGAAATAGATCTGCGAGCTGTAGAATTCCATTTAGTAATAGCCCTAAAGGAAAAAGAGTTGAGGTAAGATTCCCAGATGCCGCTGGAAACCCTTATCTTACATTCGCATCAATGCTTATGGCTGGAATTGATGGAATTAAAAACAAAATTGATCCAGGTAAGCCTTTTGATAAAGATCTATACGCTTTATCAGAAGAAGAGCTGAGCGGTGTTCCAACTGTTTGCGGTTCTTTAAGAGAGGCTGTGACTTCATTAGATGCAGATAGAAAATTCCTAACTGAAGGTGGAGTTTTTACAGATGATCAAATTGATGCTTACATTGACTTAAAAATGGAGGAAATTCATAACTTTGAACACACTCCACACCCAATTGAGTTTCAAATGTATTACAGCTCATAATATTAGATAAATTTTCGATAATTAAACCCCGGTCTCAAACACCGGGGTTTTTTTATAATTGATAAATCATTATTTTTACCTAAAGGTAAGATATGCCTATTTCAAAAACATATTCAGCAAAAGATATTGAAGTATTGGAGGGTCTTGCGCCAGTCAGAAAAAGGCCGGGAATGTACATTGGCGGTACTGATGAAAATGCTTATCATCATTTAGCAAATGAAATTTTAGATAATAGTATTGACGAAGCTGTAGCTGGCTATTCAAAAGAAATTAACGTCAAATTAATCAGTCAAAATACAATACAAATTTCAGATGATGGAAGAGGTATTCCTATAGACAAACATCCAAAGAAAAACAAAACAGCTTTAGAAGTGGTAATGACAACGCTTCACTCAGGCGGAAAGTTTAACGATGGAGTTTACAAATCTTCAGCTGGTCTTCATGGTGTGGGGCTTTCAGTGGTTAATGCGTTAAGTTCAAAATTAAATATTCAAGTTACAAAAAATTATAAAATTCATACTCAAGATTACTCAAAAGGAAAACCTCTTAATA
>VTPE01000080.1 GCA_008638005.1 Pelagibacteraceae bacterium
AATTTTTAAACATGAAAAAGTTATACTAACTATATTTAAAAGAGTCTAAGGATTTTAGCTTAAATTTACCCCTATTTTGATTAATTTTTAATAAAGATTTTCATCTTTATGTATTTTTGCACTAGTCACTAATCCTAAAGAAAACATCGATGTAATCATAGCGGTCCCACCATAAGACATTATAGGAATTGGCACTCCAACAACAGGGAGTAAACCAGTTACCATCCCAATATTAACGGCAATATAAACAAAAAAATTAAATGAAATACCAAAGCATAATAATCTACCAAATGTTGACCTTGATAATTTAGAAATGTGATCAATTCTAAAAATCAAAAATAAAAATAATAATAATAATAAAATGCTACCAAAAAAACCGAATTGCTCAGCAAATGCTGTAAAAATAAAATCAGTATGCGGCTCTGGTAAAAAAGATAAATTACTTTGAGACCCTTCCATGTATCCCTGGCCAAACAAACCTCCAGACCCAATTGCTATTTTAGATTGAATAACATGATAACCTGCTCCTGTTGGATCGTTTTCCGGGTTAAGAAAAGTTAATATTCTCTCTTTTTGATATGGTTTCAAAAACGCAATAGATAAAGGAGCCAAGATTAATAATGAAATAGTTCCAAAAATAAAAATCTTAAGTTTTAAACCCGCCAACCACAAAATTGAAATTGCAACTAATAATATAAAAAGTGCTGTACCTAAATCCGGTTGTTTGATTACTAAAATAAATGGAAGAATAATTAAGGTAATCGGTAGAACTAAATTTTTAATCCGATCAATTTCATCAGTCTTTATATATTGATAATACCTTGCTAGAGCTAAAATAACTGCAACTTTCATTAATTCTGAAGGTTGTAAATTAAATAACCCAATATCTAACCATCTCTTTGCACCTTTTCCTACAAGTCCAAAAGAGTCTACAAAAATAAGTAACAAAATTACAAAGCCATAAAAAAAATATGAAGCTTTGTACCAAACTTTTATATTTATTGTTGCAACAACAAAAAAAATAAAAAAAGAAAAAATAATTCTGTAAGAATGTTTTTGTAAAATATTATGATTATCAAAATCAAGACTTGATAAAGTTAATAAACTTACCAACGAAATAAGTAAGATTAAAGAAAGTATAATCCAATCTAATGATTTTATCTTTTGAAAAAAAAATTGAAAAATACTTTGGTTTAAGCTAGGCATTAGAACCTTTTGGGTAATATAAACTAAATACTTTTTCCATTACTTGTTTTGCAATAGGAGCAGCTTTTGATGAACCTGATCCACCATGATCAATGACAACTGAAATTGCATATTCAGGTTTTTCAACAGGTCCATAACCCGTGAACAATGAATGGTCTCTAAACTTCCAAGGTAAATCTTTATTTTTAATATCTCGTTCTCTTTGTTCGGCACTAATTCTTCTAACCTGAGAGGTTCCTGTTTTGCCACAAAATTTAAGATCTCCTTTTATTCTAGAACTATAAGACGTACCTTTGTATTCATTGGTCGCAACGTATAATGCATCCTGTAAAAATTTAAGATGTTCATCTTTTTCAACTAATTTCTCACCAAATTCAAAACTGTCATTAACATTAAATGAAGGTGTAATAGCAAAACCACCATTTCCAATTTGGGCTATCATTTTACAAAGTTGGATTGGTGTGGTTTGAATATACCCCTGTCCAATCCCAGCGATAATTGTTTCACCAAGATACCAAGGTTGTCCAACATATTTTTTTTTCCATTTTGTATTTGGAAAAACTCCATTTTTTTCTTCAATAAAATTATTTAAAACATAATTTCCCAATCCAAATCTTACTGCTGTTTTATGCAACCTATCTACACCTAATAATCTTGCAACTTCATAAAAATAAATATCACAAGACTCTTTTATTGCAGTTTTCATACTCATGACTCCGTGACCTCTTTCTTTCCAGCAATGATATTTTTGACCAAAATATTCAACAGATTCGGAGCATTTAATTTGTAGTTTTTCATTTACAATCTTATTTTCAAGCGCAGATAATGCGACTAACATTTTAATCGTACTTCCAGGTGGGTATTGTGATGAAAGAGCCTTATTACTTAATGGTTTTTTTTCATTTTTTAAATAATTTTCATACTGAAAACTATCAATACCGTAAGTAAATAAATTAGCATCGAAGGATGGTGATGATACACAACACCTAATCTCACCTTTAGTTGTCATGACAATAACCGAACCGCTATCTTCCCCTAAGGCTTTTTTAGCAAAAACTTGTAGATCAGAATCTAACGTTGAGTAAAAGTCTTCTCCTTTAACTCCCTGTTCATATCCTACTTGTTTGACTTGCCTTCCTAAAGCGTCAGTTTCAATAATTGATTTTCCAGGATAACCAATCATTTGATTTTCAAATTTTTTTTCAATTCCCTTTTTCCCAATTTTTAAATTAGGAATATAAAGTAGATTTTTTGAAATTGAGTTTAATTCCTTTGCATTGGGCTCGCTTACATAACCTAAAATATGAGAGAATGCCTCAGGATATTTATAAGTTCTTTCATAAGTAACGACAGGCTGAACATAAGATATTTTATCTAAATTATAGTTAATATTTGAAATCGTTTTCCAAGATAATTTTTTATCAATAATAAAAGCTTCAAGTTTTCTATTTTTTTTATGTCTATAAATTTGTTTTTTAAATTTGTTAATTTCTAAAATATCAAAATTTACATAATCTCTTAAACTATAAAAAAATTCATTTAAATTTTTAATTTCATTTGGAAAAATACTAAGTTGATAAACTTGATTATTAGATGCAATAATTCTGTTTTTAAAATCTAGAATATTTCCTCTTTCAGGAACTTCTTTAATTTCTCTGTATCTGTTTCTATCAGATAAGTACTGATACTCTTTTCCTTTAAATATTTGAAGGTAAAGCAATCTTGAAGCTAATATTCCAAAAAAACTAAATTTAGCTAATGTTAAAACAAAACCTCTTCTTGAGATCGTTTTTGTCTTACTCTCTAAACCTTTTTTTACTTTTGGACTGAAATATTCCATTATTAGTTTAGTTATATATAGACTTTTTTAATTCAAAATGCTATCTGACCCGCCTTTAGGAGGTAGGTTATTAAAATAGAAGTCAAAAACGATAATTTAGAACAGGCTTTGAGAGTTTTGAAAAAGAAACTTCAAAAAGAAGGAACTTTTAGAATTTTAAAACAAAAAAGCCATTTTGAAAAACCTTCTGAGAAGAAAAAAAGAGAAAAAGAAGAAAGTATTAAAAAGTTTAAAAAATTAAGAAAATTAAAAGCTAGATTTTAATTTAACTTATATATTTCTAAATATCGCGGGGTGGAGCAGTCTGGTAGCTCGTCAGGCTCATAACCTGAAGGTCCT
>VTPE01000081.1 GCA_008638005.1 Pelagibacteraceae bacterium
CTCATCAAACCTGCTGCAATATCAGCATCAAGTTTTGAATAAATCGGAGCACCTAGTCCTACCGGAATACCTCTGGCTCTAAGTTCAATCATAGCACCACAAGAGCTTCCTGCTTTTCTGATATCAAGAAGATAAGCTTCAAAGATAGAAACCGCATCTTTATCAGCTGCAAAAAACGGATTTTTGTTAATTTGTTTATCATCCCAATTATCAGGATTTGAAAAAATAGGACCCACCTGGGTCACAGCTCCGACAATATTAAATTTTTTACCAAGCTTGATTTGTAAAACTTTTCTTGCAATAGCACCCGCTGCAACTCGTGCTGCTGTTTCTCTTGCAGAAGATCGTCCTCCACCACGGTAATCTCTAATCCCATATTTTTTAAAATAAGTGTAATCAGCGTGTCCTGGTCTAAACTTATCTTTAATATCCCCATAATCTTTTGACTTTTGGTCTTCATTGTAAATGACCATCGAGATTGGAGTTCCTGTTGTTTTTCCTTCAAAAACTCCAGATAAAATATGAACTTTATCACTTTCTTTTCTTTGCGTGACAAACTTAGATTGACCTGGTTTTCTTCTGTTCAGTTCCTGTTGAATATCTTGTTCTTTTAACGGGATGTTTGGCGGACAACCATCCACCACACAACCAAGTGCAGGACCATGGGATTCACCCCATGTTGTAAATCTGAATAACTTTCCAAATGTATTAAATGACATTAGATTATTATATAGGTTATTTTGACTAAATTATGAATCAAAAACTAGGACTAGACCCAGCTTTTTTAAATGAGAGCAATCCATTCGAATTGTTTAAAGTTTGGATGAGCGAAGCGGAAAAGAGTGAACCCAATGATCCCAATGCCTTTAACGTTGCAACGGTAGATCAATCGGGGCAACCTGATAACAGAATTGTTCTTTTAAAGGGTTTAACTGATAAAGAGTTTATTTTTTACACCAACCTTGAAGGTAAAAAGAGTAGAGATTTGAGACAAAATCCAAAAGCCTCGATGTGCTTTCACTGGAAGTCGCTACTTAGACAAATTCGTATTCAAGGATCTGTTGAATTGGTCGATAATAAAACTGCAGATGAATATTATAACACGAGAGCTTATGAGAGTAGAATAGGCGCATGGGCCTCATCGCAATCTGAAGTGATGAAACACAGAGATGAATTTGAAAATAAGATTAAAGCATTTAAAGAAAAGTATCCCGATCAAAACAAGGTACCTCGACCACCCCATTGGTCAGGTTGGAAGCTGACACCTTACAAGATTGAATTTTGGAAAGACGTTCAAAATCGATTACATCAAAGACTGTGTTACAGTAGGATTGGAACGAAGTGGTCTAAGGAAATTTTATATCCTTAAACAATTTCTACCCAGTAACCATCTGGATCTTTAATAAAAGCAATATTACTCATATTTCCATCTGATGGTTTTTTTTGAAAAGTTACGCCTAACTTTTCAAATCGCTCACACGCTTTATGAACATCAGGAACACGAAATGCAATATGACCAAAGCCACGAGGCTCGCTGTTACCATCATGATATGAAAAACTGTCATCACTTTCTGTTCCATAATTATGAGTGAGTTCCAAAATTGATTTTTGTGCCAGCACCCAGCTTCTTCTTTCATCATCCGTCTCTGGAATATCTTTTGTTTCGTGTTCATCAAAGCTTCCAAGAAAATATAATGAAAACTTTGCAGCAGGAAAATCTATTTTACGAAGGAGTTTCATGCCCATCACTCTGGTATAAAAATCAACTGACTTTACAGGATCCTTCACACGTAACATAGTATGGTTTAATCTATAGTTCATGGTTTCTTGATCAGGCGTTTTACAGTTTCCTTCAACTTCATTAATCATCGTTCCTCCTACTTATCGTTTGCTTTTTTTAGTCTTAAATAAATTTTATTTAAATTATTTTGTAATTTTGTAAAAAATTTATCTTTTGTTAATCGTTTTAATAATTCTTCGTTAATCCCACCTTTAGTTTGAAGTGATTTAGTAGATTTGTCTAAATCGAATTTTTTATGATTTAGTTCAAACAACATTCCTGTTAAAAAAGTATTAAGATATTTATTAGCATCTTCATTTTTAACCTTATTTTTTAACAAATATTTTTTCAAAGTTTGCACAATTGAAGCATAGGTAGCCATAAAAGATGACATCACCCAAAAATGATTATTTTGATTTTCATTTTGAGCAACAACAACCGTTCCAATTTTTTCAAACAAACCCTTTATAAGTTTATGGTTTGGATAAATAATAGTTGGACTTAGTCCATCTACTGCCATTGGAAGTGGAGCTGCTTTTATAATTGTGGTTGCAGGAGTACATAGTTTTTTAGCGCTCTTTATATTAAGCGTTGAAACGAAACTAACGATGATTTGCCCCTTTTTAAATTGAAGCTTTTGAAGTTCTTGTTTGACTTGTTTGGGTAATAAACTGATGAAGACAATGGATGAGCGGTCAATAATTTCTTGGTTTTTACTGTAAACAGTTACCTTTCCTGACTTTCTTTTTAAATAAGATGAGTTTTTCTTTGATCGCTGTGAAATATTAAATTGCTGAACCTTAGCTTTTGACTTAATTAAGCCCTCAATGACTGCAGTTGTAATGGTACCTGTTCCTATAAATCCAAGCTTCATAAATCTACTATTAAACTAAACTTAGATGTTATCCAATTATAAAATACCTGGATTTATTCTTGTCTCGCTTGGCGGTTTATTTTTAAGTTCTGGAGGAACATTATTTAAATTATTTGAAACTTCTGATGTTTGGGCCATTTATTTTTGGAGATCTTTTTTCTTTACACCTGCCGTTCTAGTTTTTTTATTTTTTTCATCAAAAAACAAAATCATAGATAAATTTAAAAGTTTAGGGCTTATTGGAATTTTTTGTGCTGCTTTATACGCAACAGGAAGTGGCGCTTATATGTTTGCAATGAAACATACAACCGTTGCCAATGTTTTATTTATCATCAGCACACAAACTTTCATGTTAGCGGTTGCAGGTTATTTCGTTTTAAAAGAAAAAATTAATCTTTCGACTTTTGTTGCCATTATTTTAGCGGGTATTGGAATTTATATTATGATTGGAACTAAAATTTCAAATGGAACAGCACTTGGAAATGCTTTTGCTTTTATCACCCCGCTTTGTTTTACAACCATTGTCATCATCATCAGGAAATTTCATCAAACGGATATGGTTCCAGCAGTTGCGCTATCAGGAATTTTTTGTATGGCAGCAGGAGCAATCATGACAGGAAATTTATCTATTAATATCCATGACATAATTTTAGCTTTTTTATTTGGATCACTTCAGTACGCGCCAGGTTTTATTTGTTTAACCCTAGGATCAAG
>VTPE01000082.1 GCA_008638005.1 Pelagibacteraceae bacterium
TAGATATAATTTTTATTTTTTTTATCATAGTAAATTTAATTTCTGGATTAAGAAACGGTTTTGTTGCTAATTTAATTTCTTTTTCAAAATGGCTGATAGCGTTCTATGGAGTTAAAATTTTATTGCCTATTTTAAGACCTTATCTTGATGGCCTAATAGAGTCTGAGCTAATCACAGATATCATTTTGGGCTTAGTTATATTTTTTTTAATTTTGTTTATTACATTGCTGATTATCAAAGGATTAAAAAAAACTATTAAATGGTCGGGCCTTGGGTCAATTGACACTGCTTTTGGTTTTATATTTGGAATATTAAAAGGTTATATTTATTTTGTTTCAATTTTTAGTATTTTAAGTTTTGTTCATCCATACGAAAAATGGCCAGATTATTTAAATAATGGCAAGAGTGTAAATATTATAATTTGGGGAAATGACCTGTTGCTAGATATATTACCTCATCGATATGAATACATAGATAAAGGTACGGAAAAGCTAAATAAATTGAAATAAAAAATAGATTTTGTATTTTTTTAATATATTAGGTACTCGTGGACGATAGGTTAAAAGAAGAGTGTGGTATTTTTGGTGTCTATAACCACCCAGAAGCTTCGGCTCTGGTTGCTCTTGGTTTGCACGCTTTGCAACACAGGGGTCAAGAGGCCTGCGGAATAAATTCATTTGATGGTAAAAATTTTTATTCAATTAAGAGAAGAGGATTAGTTGGAGATAACTTTACTGATCCGAAAATTATAGATGAGCTTAAAGGCAATTCAGCTATTGGTCATAACAGGTACTCGACTACAGGAGCGCCTATGATTAGAAATATACAGCCATTTTTTGCAGATTTACATACTGGCGGATTAAGCATTGCTCATAATGGCAATTTAACTAACGCAATAAGTATAAGAGAAAAAATGGTAAAAGATGGTGCAATATTTCAAACAACTTCAGATACAGAAACATTAGTTCAGCTTATTGCAAAATCAAAAAGAGTTAAAACTATTGATAAAATTATTGATGCGGTCTTTCAAGTGCAAGGTGGATATGCCCTTACAATGATGACTAACAAAAAACTGGTTGGTATTAGAGACCCGTATGGAATTAGACCGCTTGTATTAGGAAAACTCAAAAACTCATATATTTTATCATCAGAAACTTGTGCGCTTGATATTATTGGAGCAGATTTTATTAGAGAAATAGAAAATGGAGAGATTGTAGTCATTGATAAAAACGGCGTAGAAAGCATTAAACCATTCCCAAAAGTTCCTGCTAGACCTTGCGTTTTTGAGTATGTTTACTTTTCTAGACCTGATAGCATTGTTGGTGGAAAAGCAGTTCATGAGTACCGTAAAAAACTTGGAGAAGAACTTGCTAAAGAACTTTCAATAGATGCTGATATTGTATCAGCGGTTCCCGATTCTGGTATACCGGCGGCTATTGGATATTCAAATCAATCAAAAATTACTTACGATATGGGAATTATAAGAAACCATTATGTAGGAAGAACTTTCATTGAACCAACGCAGCAAATTAGACAACTTGGTGTTAAACTGAAGCATAATGCAAATAAAGAAATTATTAAAAACAAAAGATTAATTCTAGTTGATGACTCTATTGTAAGAGGGACAACATCTAAAAAACTCGTTGATATGTTATACAATGCAGGTGCTAAGGAAATACACCTTTGTATTTCAAGTCCTCCTATTAAACATCCTGACTATTACGGTATTGATACTCCCAATATAAAAGATCTTATTGCAGCTAATCATACCAATGAAGAAATAAGAAAAATTATCGGAGTAGATACCCTGCAATATTTAAGTATTGAAGGATTGTACAGAGCGCTTGGTCATGAGAAAAGAAATGAAAAAAATCCACAATTTACAGATCATTGCTTTACAGGAGACTACCCTGTTCAACCGCTTGATCAACTCAATCAGTTAGAGAAAAATAATCAACTTTCGCTTTTAAGTAATGTTAGATTTTAACATTTTATTTTGAATATGGGTTTTCATTGTTCAAATATTTAATCACTGTAATTTGATTATAAATTTTTAATTCAGACAAAACCTGCTTTAAAAAGAAATTTTTATATTCTTTGCTTAAAGAAGTTAATTTATTACCAAAAGCTTTGAAAATCATTGGTTTTGAATTTACGTGTCTTAGAAATTTAATAACAGGTCTACTTTTTTTTGAAAAAACAGGTTGATGTTTATCAAGAATTTTCTTTAAAACACTATTAACTTCTTTATTATTAATTAATAATTTTGAACTAGTGTGAATTTCTAATATTTTTTTTAATAAAAATTCTTTTTTTACATTTTTTAGAGCTGAAATAAAAAGAGGTTTAAGCAAGATGTTTGGATAATTCTTTTCAAAAAAATATTTGAAATATACTTCTTTTTTTTTTAAATTTTCTTTAATGAGATCAGTTTTGTTAATAATTACGATAACGTTTTTTAACTTATTCAAAATAAGTCTAAAAAGCTGTTTATCATTCTTGGTTATTACATCACTCCCATCTAAAACAAAAAAAATTACATCACTTTGATTTAACTGCTTTATTGTTTCTGATGTTATAATCTTTTGTTTATTTGTATGGGATTTGGATTTTTTTTTTAATCCTCCTAAATCTATAAGATTAATATTTAAATCATCAAACTCTTTAATAGATGAAATTGGATATACTGTAGTTCCAGAAATATCACTTACTTCAGAAATATCTTTACCCAGTAATTTATTAAAGATTGTTGATTTACCAACATTTGGCTTTCCAATGATTGAAACATTAACATTTTCTGTCATTAGAATTTATTGATTGAGTTTTCTGATAATAAATAAAATTGTTTTTTATAAATTGCATAATCTTTAAATCCTTTAAAACTTTTATTCATATTGATCACATCAAAATTACTACTTTTTACCTCTACAAAAATTCCACTTTTATCAAAAAGATAAATAGCATTTTTTCCCATAATTAAACTTTGAAAGTTTAAGTCCTCATCTTTTTTTTTATTACGACTCAATTCTCTATTTAAAACTACCTCTCCATTATTTTTTTTATAAATAATTAGTCGATCATTAAATGCGGTTAACAAATAATTTTCATGAAATTGTAATCGGTTTAAAGAAAATATAGGTGTTGACCAAATGATAGCCCCTGAATTTACATCTATCGCATAGGTAAAACCATAATTAGTGGACACATAAAGAGTTTTTCCTTTATCTATAGAAATTGGACTGGATTTAAAAATTGTTGGTACTTTTTGAAAATTTTGTACATCAAAAACCAGACTCCACTTAATATTATTTTCTGCTAAATCTATACAATAGATTTCAGCACTATCATTTGTGAAA
>VTPE01000083.1 GCA_008638005.1 Pelagibacteraceae bacterium
CAAAAAGATTTACTCAATTTTTTTGATAAAATTGTACCGATGAATCCAAAACAATATATTCATAATTCCGAGGGAAAAGATGATATGCCAGCTCATATTAAAACTGCTTTAACCAATACTCACTTAACTTTAAGCGTTAGGTCTAACCAATGCATTTTAGGAACATGGCAGGGAATATATTTGTTTGAACATCGATTAAATCAGCAAAATCGAACTATTCTTGCCCATATAGTAGGTGATTAATATTGACCAAGATTTAACTTTCAATTAAAAACCTAAAAAATTATGGCTACCAAAAAGAAAAAAAAAGTTTCAAAAAAAAATACTAAAAGAAAAGTTTCAAAAAAAACTTTTTCCAATCAATCCTCAAACAATAAGCTGTTTATCTATGCGGGTATTGCAGTTTTATTGATTGTAGTTGCGTTAGCTTTCTCAGGTGGGCAGAAACCATCACAAGACAAAAAGATAAATGTTAAAGAAAAGCAACTTGAAGTTAAGGATAATAAAGTTTCTGATATTAAGAAAACTAAGAAAGTTGAGCCTTTAAACATTCCAAAAAAAACTAAAGCAATAAATAAACCTCAATTTAACGAAAAGGCAATTCAGATTAGATTTGCTGAAATTGATTACAACAGTAATAAAAGCATATCTTTAAATGAATACCTTTACTATTTTACCAATAAAGATTTAGGTAAAAAGAGATTTAAAGAAATTGATACGAACAATAATAAAAGTATCAGTTACGAAGAGTACTTAGCTTCCAAAAAATAAGATTTTAAAGTTATAAACAATAATCCTTTATTATTTGACTTTTCAAAACCCTTAGTACATTTTCACAAATCTTATGAGTAATAAAAATATTAAAGTCGAGAACACTGAAATCAACGAAGTTTTATATAATTTTATTAATAACGAGGTTTTGCCTGATACAGATATATCAGAAAATGATTTTTGGAATGGCTTTGTCAAAGCTGTAAATGAATTAGCGCCAATCAATAAAGAACTATTAAAAAAAAGAGATGTTATTCAAAGTAAAATTGACGAGTGGCATAAATCTAATAAAGAAAAAATTGATTTTTCTAGTTATAAAAATTTTTTAAAGGAGATTGGTTATCTTGTTGAAGATCAAGGTGATTTTAAAATTGAAACTTCAAATGTTGATGATGAGATAGCAAAAATTGCAGGACCTCAACTTGTAGTTCCAATTGATAATGCTCGGTATGCTCTAAATGCAGCTAATGCAAGATGGGGAAGCTTGTATGATGCCTTATATGGAACTGATGCAATTAGCGAGGATAATGGATGTGAAAAAACAAGCTCATATAATCCTAAAAGGGGTGAAAAGGTTATTGCTAAGGGTAGAGAGTTTTTAGATCAAAATTTTCAATTAGAAACTGGAAGCTGGTCAGCTGTTACAGGTTTTATAAAAGATGGTAACAATTTAGTTATTCATTTAGAGGGTGAAACAAAAACAAATTTAAAAGATCAATCGAAATTTGTTGGTTATATTGGAGATAAGTCAAACCCAAGTTCAATATTTTTAAAAAACAATCATCTACATATTGAAATAAAAGTTAATTCAGATCACCCTATTGGAAAAGCAGATAAAGCTAATATTAGTGACATTGTTTCAGAATCAGCAATTTCAACCATTATGGATTTAGAAGATTCAGTAGCCGCGGTTGATGCTGAAGATAAAGTAAAGTGTTACAGAAATTGGCTTGGTATTATGAAGGGTACATTAGAAGCCAAAATGACTAAAGGGGACAAGACATTTGTAAGGAAGTTAAATGAAGATAAAGAGTTTTTAGATACTAACGATCAACCTACTCATTTGCACGGAAGATCTTTATTATTGGTTAGAAATGTCGGTCATTTAATGACCAACCCTGCAATTAAATTAGATGATGGATCTGAAATTCCAGAAGGAATTATGGATGCATTTATTACTGTTTTATGCGCTAAACATGATTTTAAATTAAAGAAAAATTCAAGAACAGGATCAGTTTACATTGTAAAACCAAAGATGCATGGACCAGAAGAAGTTGCCTTTGCAGATAAAATATTTTCAAAAGTAGAAGAGGTTTTAAAGCTTCAACCTAATACTATTAAGATGGGTATTATGGATGAAGAAAGAAGAACAACAGTTAATTTAAAAGAGTGTATTAGAAATGCAAAAAAAAGAATTGTTTTTATCAATACGGGTTTCTTAGACAGAACTGGTGATGAGATGCATACTTCGTTTGAAGCAGGACCAATGATTTTTAAAGGTGATATGAAAAAATCGAGTTGGTTAAATACATACGAAGATTGGAATGTTGATATTGGTTTAGAGTGTGGTTTTTCAGGAAAAGCACAAATTGGAAAAGGCATGTGGGCAATGCCAGATCGAATGAAGGATATGTTAGAGCAAAAAATTGGACATCCAAAAGCTGGAGCAAATTGTGCGTGGGTACCATCACCTACTGCTGCAACCCTTCACTCTACGCATTATCATCAAATAAATGTTTTTGATCAACACAAAGAACTTGCAAACCGAGGAAAAGCTAATCTTGATAACATTTTAACTATTCCAGTTGCAGATAGACCGAATTGGTCATCTGAAGATATTCAAAAAGAAATTGAAAATAATTGCCAAGGTATTTTGGGTTATGTTGTGAGATGGGTTGATCAGGGTATTGGTTGTTCCAAGGTTCCAGATATTAACAATGTTGGTTTAATGGAAGACCGCGCAACACTTAGAATTTCATCTCAGCATATTGCTAATTGGTTAAATCATGAAATCTGTACAAAAGATCAAGTCATGGAAGCTATGAAAAAAATGGCTAAAGTAGTTGATGGTCAAAATGCTGGAGATAAAAACTACAAACCTATGGATGGAAATTTTGATCAATCGATTGCTTTCAAAGCAGCTTGCGAATTAGTTTTTGAAGGAAAAGTTCAGCCATCAGGTTATACTGAGCCCATTTTACATAAAAAAAGATTAGAAAAAAAATCAATTTCTTCTTAGTAAAATTTAAACCCATTATAAGGTTTTAATTACTGTATTATAAGTTCACAAATCATTATACTACTTTAGTTAATGAAAAAAATATCTTACCTTTTATTTTTTTTACTTTTGAATTGCGCATCTCCATCAACTTTTATAGGGAATGGTGCTTTATCACTTGGCACTAGTCAATCACTAACCAAAGCTGCTTTGTCAACGGGGTCAGATTATTTAATTAAAAAAGAAACGGGCAAAAGTAAATTTGAACACCTCTCTTCAAAGGTTTTAAACAAAGATTGTTCTCAAGAAAATAATTTTAAATTAAGTTGTAAATAA
>VTPE01000084.1 GCA_008638005.1 Pelagibacteraceae bacterium
TCATCTTCTGCATCACTTGCAATTATAATTCCACCATCTATCCCAATGATTTTGTATGCGGTAATGGCTCAAAGCTCAGTTGTTCAATTATTTGTTGCTGGAATTATTCCAGGAATTTTAGGTGGGTTTCTAATGATGTTCGCAGCTTATGTTTATGCCAGAAAAAAAGATTTACCCGTAGAAGAAGCTTTTGATATTCAAAATCTTAAAAAAACTGCAAAAGAGGCTGGATTAGCATTTACCCTTCCACTAATAATTTTAGGAGGAATTTTTGGCGGTGTCGTTACCGCAACAGAGGGCGCTGGGTTAGCAGTTCTTGCCGCTTTACTTATAGGTTTCATTCATAGAGAATTAAATTGGAAAAGTTTTTATAAAGCTGCATCAGAGGGTGCAACTCAAACTGCAATAGTAATGTTATTGGTTGGTGCTTCAGTTTTATTAGGTGAATTTTTAACTATCGAGCAGATTCCTCAAAAGGTTGCAGAGTCAATAATTGGAATAACAGATAATAAATATTTTGTATTAATGATACTAAACGTCTTCTTATTAATAATTGGACTTTTCCTGCATTCTGCAGCTGCAATCATTTTGACTGTTCCAATAGTTATGCCACTTGTTAATGCGGTAGGAATTGACCCTGTTCATTTTGGAATCATTGTAACTTTAAATCTAGCTATTGGACAACAAACTCCACCTGTGGCCAGTGTATTAGTAACGGCCTGCTCAGTTGCTAAAGCTGATATTTGGGATGTCACCAGAGCTAACATTATGTTTATTGGAGTTTTATTGTTTTTATTACTAATTGTTACTTATATCCCAGCAGTACCAATGACGTTGGTTGAGTATTTTTACAGATCTTAAATGAATTTAATTAAACAAAAAAAGATAAGTGATTATATTGTAGAGGTATCTCTAAATCGTCCTGAAAAATTAAACGCTCTAACAAAACCTATGTGGAAAGAGCTTGGTAAAGTTTTTAAAAAGTTATCAAAAAATAAAAATCTACGTTGCATTGTTTTAAGAGGAGAAGGTGGAAAATCATTTTCACCAGGAAATGATATTGGTGAGTTTGAAAAACAAAGGTCATCAAGTAAACTTGCAAAAGCTTATGGCGTATATTTGCATGGAACTTTAAGAGCAATTCAGGATTGTCCTGTACCAACGGTTGCTTTAATCGAAGGGATTTGTGTTGGAGGTGGAATGGAAATTGCAGCGTGTTGCGATCTTAGAATCTGCGGAGAAAGCTCAAGGTTTGGGGTACCTATAAAAAGATTAGGGTTAACGATGGCGGCCAAAGAATTAGAAGCTTTATTAAAAGTGACGAATTATTCAATTGCAATGGAGATTTTGTTAGAGGGAAGAATTATGAATGCAAAAGAGGCTTATGAAAAAAATCTAGTAAACCGAGTTGTAAAAGACACAGATGTAGAAAAAGAAGCTTACAAAACAGCTGAACTTATTTGTGATGGTGCACCCAAAGTTGCAAGATGGCACAAAGAATTTGCTAAAGAAATTATTCAAAAAGGCAAAGTCACCAGCAAACTTAATAACAGAGGTTACAAATGTTATGATACTGAGGATTTTCAGATTGGTTACAAATCATTTTTAACAAAAACAAAACCTAAATTTAAAAATAAATAAATGCCAGGACCGATTGCAGGAGTTAGAGTGCTTGAGCTTGCACAAATTATGGCAGGTCCTGCTTGCGGTTTAATGTTAGCTGATCTTGGTGCTGAAGTTATTAAAATTGAAAAAACTGCAGGGGGAGATGATACGAGAAAATTTTTACCTCCAGATATCAACGGAGAGTCAGCAGCCTTTATGATGATGAACAGGAATAAAAAAGGTTTAGCTCTAAATCTTAAAGAGCAAGAAGGAATAAATATATTTAAAAAAATGGTTGAGCAATCAGATGTTGTTATTGAAAACTTTAGAAAAGGTACATTGGAAAAGCTTGGAATTGGTTATGAGGATTTAAAAAAAATAAATCCTAAAATTATCTTATGTGAAATTTCAGGATACGGAAGAACAGGTCCATATGCTGATAAAGGTGGTTTTGATTTAGTTGCACAAGGCATGAGTGGTTTAATGAGTATAACAGGAGAAAGCTCTGATAAACCTCCAATGAAAGTTGGCGCTCCACTCACAGATATTACTGCTGGCATTTTAGGAGCAACAGGTGTTTTAGCTGCATTAATCAACAGAGACAAAACAGGAAAAGGACAAAGAGTAGATACTTCACTTTATGAAGCGGGCATTGTTCATACCTATTGGCAATCAGCAATAGCAGGAGCCACTGGAAAATCTCCAGGACCCCTTGGATCAGCACATCCTTTAACAGCGCCGTATCAAGCTTTTAAAACAAAAGATAATTGGATTACAATTGGAGCATCTAATCAAAATAACTGGATGAATTTGTTAAATGCAATTGAAAGAGTTGATTTACAAGAAGATGATAGATTTAAAGATAACAATAGTCGAATGAAAAATTTAGAAGCTTTAGCTCCAATTCTTCAAGAGGAGTTATTAAAAAAAACCTCAAATGAGTGGATCAAAATTTTTGATGAAAAAGGTTTACCTTGTGGTCCAATAAATTCAATAACTGAGATGCATAATGATCCCCACACTCTTGATCGTAAAATGGTTATTGAAGTTGATAATAAAAAAGCTGGTAAATCTAAAGCGATTGGAATGCCAATTAAATTTTCAGACACAAATGCAAATACAGAAATAGGAGCTCCAAATTTTGGCCAACATACTGATGAAATATTAATACAATTTGGTTACTCAGCTGAACAAATTAAAGACTATAAAGACAAGGGCATTGTTGCTTAAGTGTTTAAATTAAACAAAAAATTCTTAACCTCTAGTTTTTTTGTAAAAGATTTAAATTTATGCCAAGTCAGACTTCATAATAATTCAAAATTTCCATGGATTATGCTCATCCCTAAAAAACAAGGTATTTCACAGATTTTTGATCTAACAAAATCAGATCAAGCTAAGCTTTTTAATGAAATAGATTATTGCAGTAAAAGAATGAAAAAGAACTTTAAGTGCAGCAATTTAAATGTAGAAAAAGTTGGTAACATCGTACCTCAATTGCACATTCACATTGTGCCAAGACATAAAAAAGATCCTACCTGGCCTTTGTCTATTTGGGTTATTAAAGGGAAACCCTATACTAAAGTAGCTCTAGCTAGCATGATAGATAAGTTAAAAAAAATTATCTAAATGCTTAGTTATAGGCACAGGTTTTTTTATTATTAATGCTCCAATCAACATGAAAAGAGATGTTTCAA
>VTPE01000085.1 GCA_008638005.1 Pelagibacteraceae bacterium
TTAAAAAATAAAAAAAAAAATCGATTAATAATTCATTTTGATACAGGAATGTGTCGTCTTGGAATACAGGAAAAGGATATAAAAGAAGTTTTAAAACTTAAAACACAAATAGATAAATTTAAAGAAGTTATCATCATGAGTCACTTGGCTTGTGCAGGTGAAAAAAAAGATCCTTTCAATGAAATTCAAAGAAAAAAATTTGAAAAAATAAAAGCACTCTTACCGGGGTATAAATATAGTCTTGCAGCATCTGGAGGAATATTTTTAGGTAAAAAATACCATTACGATTTAGTTAGGCCAGGAATTAACCTTTATGGAGGAAGCAAAAGTTATCACAAAAACCTTAAACATGTCGTATCTCTAAAATCTCCAATAATACAAATTAATGAACTAAAAAAAGGTCAAACCGCAGGCTACTCAAGAACATTTAAAGCAAAAAAAAATATGACTACAGCCACCATACCAATGGGTTATGCAGATGGCATAGGAATAAGGCTATCAAATAAAGGTTTTGTTCACTTTAAAAATCAAAAATTGCCTATGCTTGGAAGGATATCAATGGATTTGATCATTATTGATATAACAAAAGTTAAAAATAACATAAAAATTGGAGATTTTGTATATTTGTACAATGACCTATTCACAATTGATGATTTTGCTAAATTAACAGGTACAATTCCATATAGAATAATTACTTGCATTTCAAAAAGATACATTAAAAATTACAAAAATTAATGTTTAAATTATTTTACAATAAGGTTTTAAATTATCCTTATTTACTAATTATTTTATTTTTAACTTTATTATCTTACTCGGTATATCAGTCAAAAAATTTTGAATTAGATGCTTCAGCAGATACATTATTAATTGAAAATGATCCTGATTTAATTTTTTTAAGAGAATTAAACAAAAAGTACAAATCAGAAGAATTTTTTATAATAACATACTCTCCTATTAATTTATCAGTAAAGGATGGTATTAAAGAATTAAACAAACTTGTTATAGATATTAATAATTTTAAATGGGTCAGCAAAACAATATCTATAATAAACGCGCCATTATTGCAGTCTACAAATGAGCCGCTCGTAGATAGAATAAAAAATTTAAAATTTATTACTAATGAAGAAGTGGATCTTGATACCGGTATAAATGAGCTAACAAATAGTCCAGTTTATAAAAACCTGATTATCAGCGAAGATACCAAAACCTTTGGAATTGTGGTCTATTTAAAAGATAATAATGCTTACCTAGAAGCCATACAAAAAAAAACTGAAATCCTAAGTGCAAAAAATATCGATCAAAGAATACTGGATGAATTAAATATAAAATTAAAAGAATTACAAAAAAAACAATCAAAAAATATTAGTTTATATAACAAGTCCATTAAAGAATTAATTGAAAAGTACAAATCAAATGCAGAAATAAGGTTGAGTGGGATCCCAATGATTGCTGATGACATGATAACTTTTATTAAAAATGATATTTTTATTTTTGGACTAGGGGTATTTTTGTTTATTATTTTAACACTTTGGTTCGTATTTAAAAATTTAAGCTGGGTAATTTTCCCATTAATAAATTGTGCTGTTTCTATTTTTATAATGATTGGTTTTCTAAGCACTTTGGGTTGGAAAGTTACAGTAATATCATCAAATTTTATTGCCTTGATGTTAATACTAACAATGTCAATGAATATTCATTATTTAGTTAGATACATGCAAATTGAAGATAAAGATGAAATTATTAATACAAACTTTAGAATAAAACAAACATCAGAGACAATTTTTTATCCGATTTTATATGCAGTTTTAACTACTATTTGTGCATTTTTATCTTTGGTATTTAGTGAAATTAAACCGGTAAAAGATTTTGGGTGGATGATGTCAATCGGATTAATAATATCTTTCGTAACTACATTTTTATTATTACCAGCATTAATTAAAATTTTTAATCCCCCTTTATCAAATAATATGAATTTATCAGAATCAAAAATTGCTAATTTTTTTTTCGTTACATCAAAAAAGAGTTTTATTATATATTTTTTATCAATTTTATTGATTATTTTATCTGCAATTGGAATTTTGAATTTAAAAGTTGAAAATAGCTTTATTAATTATTTTAGTAAAAAAACTGAAATATATAAAGGAATGAAACATATTGATGAAAAATTAGGTGGTACAACCCCGTTAGAAATAATAATTAAATTTAAAAATAATATTGAATCAAAAAAAGATGATGCTGACTTTTTAGGAGCCTCAGATAAGAAAGATAATTTTTTAGGTGAAGATATTAATGATAATCAAAATTCAAAATATTGGTTTACTAGAGATAAAATTGATAAAATAGTAAATATCCATAACTATCTTGAAGACCAACCTGAAATTGGAAAAGTTTTATCATTTTCATCAATTTTAAATATAGCTGAAAGTCTTAATAACAATAAAAAGTTAGGTAGTTTAGAAATGGGAATTCTATACGATAAACTACCCGATAATATTAAAGATCAAATTATTAAACCTTATATATCTATCAAGGATAATGAGGCTAGAATAAGTATGAGAATTTTAGACTCAAAACCTGATTTAAGAAGAAAAGAGCTTATCGAAAGAATACAAAGAGACCTTGAAGAAAAATTTAATTTAAAAAATGATGAATTCAAATTAGCTGGAGTTTTAATAATATATAATAATTTATTACAAAGTCTTTTTGATTCTCAAATAAAAACTCTAGGTATGGTTATGTTGGGAATTTTTTTAATGTTTATAGTCTTATTTAAATCAATAAAAATATCTCTAATAGGAATAATTCCAAATGTGATTGCAGCATCATTTGTACTTGGGTTTATTGGTCTTTTAAATATACCTCTTGATATGATGACCATTACAATTGCAGCAATTACTATAGGTATAGCTGTAGACAACAGTATTCACTATATCTATCGATATAAATTTGAAAAAGACAAAACCAGCGAAAATGGATTAATTTTAATAAATAATTGTCACCAATCTGTTGGAAAAGCTATTATAAGCACGTCGTTTACAATTATATTTGGCTTTTCTATACTTGTTTTATCCAACTTTATGCCAACCATATATTTTGGATTGTTTACAGGTTTAGCTATGTTAACAGCGCTTTTTTTAGTTCTTACTTTGTTGCCTAATCTGTTATTAAAATTTTATAAGAATTAATGAATGATATAATTAATTTTTTAAAAGAAAATTTATCACTTCTAGATATAATTTTTATTTTTTTTATCATAGTAAATTTAATTTCTGGATTAAGAAA
>VTPE01000086.1 GCA_008638005.1 Pelagibacteraceae bacterium
CAATCATGCATTGCATTATTTGCTTCATAAGTGCCGTGCATTCCAAGCATTCCTAGGAACTGATGATCACTTCCTGGAAATGCACCAAGGCCTTGCAAGGTAGAAGTAATTGGAAAATTTGTAATTCTTGTAAACTCGGTTAAAGCGTTTGAAGCTTTTTCTCCAGCATTAATGACTCCTCCACCTGAATAAATAATTGGTTTTTTTGCATTAACGATTAGTTCAACTGCTTTTTCAATTTCAGAAGTTTTAGCTTTAGTGTTTGGTTTATAAGTATCTATTTCAATGATCGATGAGGGTTTATATTCTCCTTTTTGAAATTGAATATCCTTTGGAATATCAATTAAAACGGGTCCTGGTCTTCCAGATGTAGCAATGTGAAATGCTTTGTGAGTTATCTCCGCTAACTGATTTACATCTTTGACCAACCAATTATGTTTTGTACATGGCCTTGTTATTCCGGTCGTATCACATTCTTGAAATGCATCAGTACCAATTAAATGTGTTGGAACTTGTCCTGTTATACAAACTAATGGAATGGAATCCATATAAGCATCAGTTAATGCTGTTACCATATTTGTGGCTCCAGGTCCTGAGGTAACTAATACAACACCTGGCTTTCCAGTTGATCTTGCATAACCTTCGGCTGCATGTCCTGCACCCTGTTCATGTCTAACTAAAATATGTTTAATTTTATCTTGTTTAGAAATCTGATCATACATTGGCAAAACTGCACCACCCGGATAACCAAATATATATTCTACACCATGCTCTTGAAGAGCTTTAAATACGATTTCAGCACCTGTTAATTGATTTCCCATATCCCTCAAGCAAAGGAATTTAGCTTAACTTAATCTAGGGTCAAGAGGTTCTAATGGTATTTAAAACTTTTTTTTTCAAAATAACTCTATTTAAATCTTCAAAGGTTATCCAATCATGCATTTGACCTCGATACCACGTCATTTGTCGCTTGATATACTGCCTAGTTCTTATCAAAGATCTTTCGATTGCACCTTCTAGGCTTATTTTTCCATCAATAAACTCTATCAATTCTTTTAAACCTAATATGTTATTTGCAGATAATGATGATGAAATTTTTGTATTCTTAATTTTCTTTGCTTCATTTAAAGCTCCATCTTTAATCATTTTATGAAATCTTTTTTTACTTCTCTCTAGCAAATAATCTCTTGGAAATTTTAAAAATAATTTGACAAATCTTATATCGCTAAATTTACTATTAGTTTGTAATTGCCAATCAAAAATTGACTTTTTAGTAAAATATTTAACTTCATAAAATCTAATAAGCCTCTGCTTATCGTTAATATCAATTTTATTTTTACATTTAGGATCAAGTTTTAATAATTCATTGTAGAATTTTTTATTACCAAGTTTATTAAATAAAGTGATTATTTTCTTCCTTTTCAATGAGGAAATATTTGGAATTTGAGCCATACCATCAGTTAAAACTTTAAAATAAAGCCCGGTACCTCCAACAATAATAGGTGTTTTATTTTTTTTAAAAATTTCATTTATTTTTTTTTCAACTGCTTTCAACCATTCCCCTGATGAAAAATTTTTCTTAATAGTCAAAAAACCAAATAGATGGTGTTTAATATTTTTATAATTTGTGGGTCTTGCTGATAAAATTTTAACCTCTTTATAAACTTGCATACTATCGGCATTGATTATTTCTCCGTTTATTTTTTTTGCAATATAGATGGCAAGATCAGACTTTCCTGAAGCTGTTGGTCCAGCTAACAAGATAACTTTATTCATAATAATTGGTTTTACTTAATTTTTACGCCAATATATCTCGTGGTATTTTGAAGATCTATAATTGTGATTAAGATGGTTTGATTTCCTGATTTAATTAGTTTTTGTAATTTTTTTTCAAAATCTTTTACATCTTTAATGGAGCTATTTTGTAAAGATACAATGGCATCTCCCGGTCTAACTGGCAACAACGCCATTGGACCATTTGGATCTATTTTTTGAATAATTACACCTGATTTTTTTTCTAATTTATCTCTACCTTTTTTATCTTCTTCAGAAATATCTCTCACATCAATACCAAGGCTATCAAGCGTTCTGTCTTTTGTTTTGGTTGGAATTTTTTCCTTAAATTCAGCAGTGTCTTCTAGTCTTCCAAGAACAACTGTTTTTTCAATTTCTTTTTTATCTCTCCAAACTTTTACTGTCGCACCTTTTCCAACTGGAGCCTCCCCAACTAATCTTGGAAGATCTCTCATCGTCATTACTTTTTTATTATTAAATTCTATGATGATATCACCAGGTTTCAAACCTGCCTTTTCTGCAGGACTTCCTTTATTGACATCTGTAACTAAAGCTCCAATGTTTTCTTTTAATCCTAAACTATCTGCAATTTCTTTTGTTACAGTTTGAATTCTAACACCTAACCAACCTCTTTTTGTTTCACCAAATTTTATTAATTGATCGATAACATTCTTTGCAAAATTGGATGGGATTGCAAATCCGATACCTACAGATCCTCCCGAGTTTGAAAAGATTGCAGTATTAATACCAATAACATCCCCATCCATATTAAATAACGGTCCACCAGAATTACCTTGATTGATTGAAGCATCAGTTTGAATAAAATTATCATATCTTCCCATATTAATATCTCTATTAATCGCAGAGATAATTCCTTGGGTTACAGTTCCTCCTAAACCAAACGGATTTCCAATTGCCAGAACCCAGTCTCCAACTTTAGCTTTATCAGAATCAGCTAAATTGACTGCTGGAAATTTTTCATCAGATTTAATTTTTAATACTGCAACATCACTCATAGGATCAGTGCCTACAATTTCTGCTTCATATTCTTTACCGTTTGTGAATCTTACAATTATTCCTTCAGCATTTTGAATGACATGGTTATTGGTGATAACAGTTCCATCCTCTTTAATGACAAAACCCGATCCTAATGCAGTTGATCTTCTTTTTTGAGGTCCTTGATTTTGCTCAAACTCTTTAAAAAAATCTTCAAAGGGTGAGCCTGGAGGAAATTGAAAAGGAAAAGGTTGAGACCTTGTCTCGACTATTGTTGTTGCTGAAATATTTACAACCGATGGCATAGATTTTTCAGCAAGCTTTGAAAATCCTTTCGATACATCGTTAGAAAATGCAGCAGTATTTAAATTTTGAAAAAATAAAATGATAAATAAATATTTAAAAATGGTTTTCATGATTTAATGATCCATACAATAATAAACCCGATTAAAGCAAAAAAAA
>VTPE01000020.1 GCA_008638005.1 Pelagibacteraceae bacterium
CCATCATAATTACCTTCAATTTCAGCGGTCTCAACAGCTGTTTCACCATCAACACCCCCTCCATTTTTAACGCTAATTTTTCCTGCTGCAATTTTTCCAGAGTGTTTGCCGTTCACGATAACTTCGTTTGGAGCATTAATCTCTCCGTTTACTGATACTCCCGAACCGATATGAATATTACCTTCTTTTGTCCCATCCATTGATGATCTTGAAGTTGTTGTACGTGAAAAGGGGCTGCTGCCGCTTTGATTTTTGTCTTCGTCAAATATTGCCATTATTAAAATTCCTTTATTATTTTATTAAATTATAAATGAACATACAGCTAGAATCTAGCTATTTAATACTCTAAAATATTACTTTTTATAATGACTTACCTAATAACCGGTCTCATAATAGGTTTTTTTGTAGCTTTACCCGTAGGCGCTGCTGCAGTGCTGTGTATAAATAGATCAATTCAATATAACTTCAAAGCTGGATTTTTCACAGGTTTAGGGGTTGCTTTAGCAGATTTAGCTTATGGAATCATTGCAGTTTTTGGACTTTTTGCGATATCGGGTCAGACGTTAGAAAATCACCCAGTTTTAAGATTAGTTGGAGCTTTTTGTATTATGTTTTTGGGTTTAAAAATGGCTCTAAAAAAACACGAGCCTTATAAAGAAAATATATCTCACGAAACTGCTATCAAAGATACAGTTACAGGTTTTATTGTAACAATTAGTAATCCAATGACTATCATAGCATTTGTTGCAGCTCTTTCTTACGTTAATTATTTAATGGAACAAATTACGTATATAGGATCAATATTAATTGTGAGCGGAATATTTATTGGTTCAATTACATGGTGGTCAATTTTGTGTTATATTTCAATTAAATTACGAGATAAGTTAACCCCAGAATTAATTGGAAAAATCAATCTTACATCAGGTATATTGATTTTTATTTTTGGAGTATTACTTGCTATAAATGTTAAAGGAATATTATAATAATTAAAAATGTTACAATATATTTTATCTTTCATCATACTCATTTCGGTCGTTGTGTTTATACATGAGTATGGACACTATTATTTTGCTAAAAAATATAAAGTTGGTGTAACTGATTTTTCAATTGGTTTTGGTAAAGAGTTAATTGGTTTTAATGACAAAGATGGAACTAGATGGAAAATTTGCGCGATCCCTTTGGGGGGTTATGTTAAATTTTTTGGTGATAGTAATTCTGCCTCACAGCCTGTAAGTCTGTCTAAAATAGATAGTAAAGATCATGATAAACTTTTAACGACCAAACCTTTATACCAAAGAGCAATAATCGTTTCAGCCGGTCCAATTGCTAATTTCATCCTAGCAATTTTTATTTTTGCTACAATTTTTATGACTGTTGGAAAAGATGTTACTGTTCCAATTATTGCCGAAGTTCAAAAAGATTCACCTGCGTATAAAGCGGGTTTGAAAAGCAACGATCAAATTACATACATTGATGATAAAAAAATAGAAAGTATTAATGATGTAGCTTTATTTATAACAACAAGTAGTAATGATAACGTTAAAGTTGAAGTTGTTAGAAATCAACAACCATTATCTTTTTTAGTCACTCCTGAAAAAAAAATAACAAAAGACAATTTTGGAAATAATATAGAGAGAAAACTCATTGGTATTAAGATTTCTCCTTTAAAAGGTACAATGGAAAGAGAAAGGTTAGGACCCGCAAATGCTTTAGTTTTATCCGTAAAAGAAACTTATAATACCATATCAATGACTTTATCTTACATTGGAAAAATGATTGCCGGTAAGGAAAGTACCGATCAACTTGGAGGGCCGATTAAAATTGCTCAAATCTCAGGACAAGTTGCAGAACATGGTTTGGTTCCATTTTTGTCGATTATGGCCTACATCTCTATAAGTCTTGGATTGATTAATTTGTTTCCAATACCTCTTTTAGATGGTGGTCATTTATTTTTTTATTTTATTGAGTTTTTAAGAGGCAAACCTTTAAGCGAAAACGTGCAAATTTATTTTTATAAGTTTGGTATGGCTGCACTTTTAACCTTAATGGTTTTTGCAACTTTTAATGACTTAAAAAGTTTAGGATTGTTCTAAAAACTCGCAAAAATCCTATTTTTATCGAAATCTGTGGTTAAAAAAGACCTAAAAATCTAATTTTCGTTGATTTTATTGGTTTTTTGAAAGATGCTCATTTAACAACGATTCGAAAGGACCAAAATGAACAAAAAACAATTAATCGCTAAAATATCAGCAACACTAAATCTAAGTAAAGCTGATGCTGAAAGAACATTCGATAGCATTACTAATATTATTTTAGATGCGCTAAAGAGTGATGATGCGGTAAAAATCGCAGGTTTTGGTACTTATAAAGTAGCAAAGAGAAAAGCTAGACAGGGTAGAAATCCAAGAACTGGTGAAACTATTCAAATCTCAGCTTCTCAAAAAGTGAAGTTTTTACCTGCAAAAGCTTTAAAAGACATGTTCAACAAATAGTCTTTCAAAACAGCCTTATTTTTAAGCAAAATAAGGCTGTTTTAAAATTAAAATAATCCTCAAATATCTAAAAGTCGCGTTTTTATTGATTGTATAATCAACCAATCTGAATATTCTCAAATTTTTAAAATTAAAGGAGTCGATATGTTTTCAAAACAGTTAGCAGATAAATTAGATGAATATCATCTTTTGAAACACCCGTTTTATCAAGCGTGGAATGAAGGAAAATTAAACAGAGAAATTATTAAAGATTATGCTGAGCAATATTATCAGCACGTTAAAGCTTTTCCAAGATACATCAGTGCAACACATTCAATGTGTGAAGATATTTCTAAAAGAAAAGTTTTATTAGAAAATCTAACTGAAGAGGAAGACAAAGATCACGATCATCCTAAACTTTGGAAGCAATTCGCTTTAGCATTAGGTGCAGATAAAGATGGAATTGAAACAAAAGATCAAGAAACTTTCACAAAAGATATGATTGATAACTTCTTTAAACAAGCAAGGTCAAGCTATGCTGAAGGGTTAGGATCTTTTTATACTTATGAAAGACAAGTTCCAGAAGTTGCCGATGTTAAAATCTCTGGATTAAAAACGCATTACGGCGTTGATACTAAAGAAGGATTACAGTTCTTTGAAGTTCATAAGGATGCAGACGTAATTCACAGAGCGGAGTGTGAAAAGCTTTTAGATGAACTTTCTCCAGAAGAACAAGTAAAAGCTGAAAAAGCAGCTCTTACAACTGCAAAATTTATGTGGAACTTTTTATCAGGAGTAGCTTTGAAGCATAAGTTACCTCTTGAGTGTGCAGCATAATATCTAATTTATAGCGCAGCCTTACAAGGCTGCGCTAAATTTCTTAAATGAGTAAGCCTACAGTTAAACCAAAGAGTCCGTATTTTTCATCAGGTCCTTGTAAAAAAAGACCAGGATGGAATGTAACTAAATTTGATACAGATACACTAGGTAGATCGCATCGTGCAAAGCCTGCAAAAGAAAAACTATTACAAGTAATTGAGCACTCAAAAAAAATTTTAAATTTACCTGAAAATTATCATGTTGGAATTCTTGCCGGCTCAGATACAGGTGCAGTTGAAGCTGCAATGTGGAATCTACTTGGTGAGAATGGAGTAGAGGTTCTTGCCTGGGAAAGTTTTGGTTTAGATTGGGCAAAAACAATCACTGATCAATTAAAAATTAAAGATGCAAATGTTCATAAAGCTGATTATGGTTTATTACCCGATTTATCAAAAATAGATTTTAACAAAGATGTATTATTTAATTGGAACGGCACAACTTCTGGAGTTCGAGTTCCAGATGCAAACTGGATACCTGAAGACAGAAAAGGTTTAGTCATATGTGATGCAACGTCTGCGGTATTCGCAATGGATATGGACTTTGCAAAGTTAGATGTCATTACATGGTCATGGCAAAAAGTTCTTGGAGGGGAAGGCGCTCATGGGATGATCGCTTTATCACCTAAAGCAGTTGAAAGGTTAGAAAGCTATCAGCCAACATGGCCTCTACCAAAAATTTATAGATTAACTTCTAAAGGAAAGCTTGCAGCTGATATTTTTAAAGGTGCCACAATTAATACACCCTCAATGTTTTGCGTTGAGGATGCACTCGATGCTTTATCATGGGTAGAGTCTATTGGTGGTCTGCAAGGAGCAATTGATAGATCAAGCAGAAATTTAGATGCAGTGAAGAGTTGGGTTGAACAGAGTGATTGGGTAGATTTTTTATGCCAAGATCATGCCAATTTATCTTCCACAAGCATATGTTTAAAAGTTAAAGATCCAAATTTTTTAAAATTATCCGTTGAAGATCAGCAAGGTAAAATAAAGGAAATAAATAAAATGCTTGAAAATGAGCAGGTAGCTTATGATATCAATTCATACAGAACAGCACCTCCTGGCTTTAGAATTTGGGGAGGCTCAACTGTGGAAAGTTCGGATATAGAAAATTTATTACCTTGGTTAGATTGGGCATATACGGTAGTAAGCAAATAAATGTTCAAAGTATTAATTGCCGACAAGCTTAGCGATGAAGCTGTTAAAATATTTAAAGACAATGGGATTGAAACTGTTGTTAAAACTGGCTTAGGCGAAGAGGATCTCATCAAAGAATTAGAAACTTGCGACGGGTTAGTTGTAAGATCAGCAACCAAACCTAATAAAAATATTATTGAAAAATCAAAAAGATTAAAAGTTATTGGAAGGGCTGGAATTGGTGTTGATAACATTGATTTAGAAGCTGCTACAAATAACGGTAAAGTTGTCATGAATACTCCTTTTGGAAATTCAATTACAACAGCAGAACACGCTATTTCACTAATTTTATCTACAGCTAGGCAAATTCCTTATGCTGATAAAACAACTCACGAAGGCAAATGGGAAAAATCTGCAATCAAAGGAGTTGAAATCACAGGAAAAGTTTTAGGTGTTATTGGTTGCGGTAATATCGGATCAATAGTGGCTAACAGAGCTCTAGGACTGCATTTTAAAGTTATTGTTTTTGATCCTTTTTTACAAGATGAAAAAGCAAATGAAATTGGAGTTGAAAAGGTCGAATTGCAAGATTTGTTTAAAAGATCTGATTTTATAACTTTGCACACTCCATTAACGGAAAAAACAAAAAATATTATTAATCAAGATGCTTTTGCAATGATGAAAAAAGGTGTTCGTATCGTGAATTGCGCAAGAGGCGGACTGATAGATGAAGATGCTCTTAAAGAGAATTTAGAAAGCGGACATGTTGCAAGCGCAGCTTTGGACGTTTTTGTTAATGAACCACCAAAGGATAGCCCATTACTTGGAACTAAGAATTTAATTTTAACTCCTCACCTTGGTGCATCAACAACCGAAGCTCAGGAAAAAGTAGCACTTCAAATCGCAGAACAAATTTCAGATTATTTAAAAACAGGAGCGATTACAAATGCGGTTAATACATTTTCATTAACTGCAAAAGAATATAACTCTGTGAAACCTTATTTAACATTATCCGAACAACTTGGAGGATTTGCAGGTCAATTAACAGAAAATGCGATTAAAAAAATTGAAGTTGAATTTGAGGGTCAGGTTTCTCAAATTAATACTCAGCCTTTAATGCAAACCATGTTATGCGCTTTATTAAAATCTAATTTTGATGGAGTGAACGTAATTAATTCTGTCTCTGTTGCCAAAAACAAATCTATTCAAATTTCAGAAACTAAACATGAAAAAGCTTGCGAATATCAATCTTGCGTTACTCTTACAATTGAAACGGATAAACAAAAAAGATCAGTATCAGGGACTTTATTTGGTGGCAAACCACGAATAGTAAATATTAAAGGAATTAAAATTGAAGCTGAATTGTCTCAATATAACCTATATATTTCTAACGAAGATAAACCTGGTTTTGTAAGCAATTTATCTAAAATATTAGCTGATCATAATATTAATATCGCAACTTTTAATCTTGGACGAAAAGATTCAGGAGGGGAGGCAATCGCCTTAATATCAGTCGACAGTCCAATTGAGGAAAGTGTAATTGAAAGTATAAAGAAAATTCCTTTAGTGATTCAAGCTAAGCCTTTAGTTTTTGATGCAAAATAAAATATTAACTTTGGTTGCGAGCGATGGTCTTGCAATTAATGAGATACTTAAATTTTTTAAAGAAAATTTAAATTTAAATATCATTCAACAAAATCAATTATCTGAGCATTCCACAGAATTTTATATTCAAGATTTTGAAGATGAGAAATATCAAAACTTACACAAAGAACTGAGTGATAAAAAAATTGATTTTTGTCTAAAGGATGAAAGTCTTAAAAATTTTAAAATTTTGTTGTGCGATATGGATGCCACCATGATTGCAAATGAAACATTAGATGATCTAGTAAAAATTTCAGGGTCCGATTTTAATGTTGATGAAACAAGTAAGCTTGCAATGGAAGGTAAAATAGATTTGAGAACTACATTAAAAACACGTGTAGAAATTTTAAAAGGAAAGCCAAAAAGTTTAATCGATGAAGTTTTAAAAGGAATACAGTTTAACTCTGGAGGAAAAACATTGGTTCAGACATGCAACCAACTGGGCTTAGAGACAAATTTAATTACAGGAGGATTTAAGCCAATCTCAAGTTATGTTGGTGAATATTTTGGTTTTAAAAACGTTATTAGTAACGAATTTAATTTTGATAAAAATGATTGTTTCACAGGTGATTATATTCCAATTACTGGAGAGAAAAACTCAAAATATAAGTATATGGAAAAGTTATCTAAAGATAATAAAGTTAATTTTTCAGAAATGGTTTCTGTTGGAGATGGTTCTAATGATCTACAAATGCTAAAACACTCTGGACTGGGAATAGGCTATCACGCCCATCAAATCATTAAAGATAACATTAAAACTCAAATTCATTTCACAGATTTAACAACAGTTTTATATTTTTTAGGAATTAAAAAAGAACAGTTTAAAGATTAGTTTTTTAAATCTTTAAGAAATTGTAAAACTGTGTTTACGTGGTCTTTTACTTTGACATTATTCCAAATTTTAATCACTTTTTGATTCTTACCAACTAAAATAGTTGTTCTTTTAATTCCCATAAATTTTTTACCATACATAGATTTTTCACCCCATGCACCTAGCTCTTTAATAACTTTGTTTTTTTCATCAGAAACAAGCTCAAAGGGAAACTTAAATTTATTTTTAAATTTCAAATGACTTTCAATTGAATCCTTGGAAATACCAATGATGTCTGTTTTAAGTTTTTTGAAATTTTTGTAATCTTTAGCAAATTCGATAGATTCTGTTGTACACCCTGGCGTATTATCTTTTGGGTAAACATAGATAACTAAATTTTGTTTTAAATCTTTTTTTAAGTGAAATTCCTTTCCACTAGTTGAAGGTAATTTAAAGTCTTTAAGAAGTTTATTTTCTTTAATCATAATTATAAAATTTTATAATGCCTATATTATGAATTTAAAAACTTCAAAACAATTAGTGGAAGAAGCTATGGATAAGATAAAAACCATAGAGCCATCCGAATTAAAATCTTTATTAGAAAAAAAACCAGATACTATATTGATTGATATAAGAGATGTTCGTGAATTAAGTAAGACTGGAAAAATCAAAATTGCAAAGCACATGCCACGAGGAATGCTAGAATTTTGGTTGGATCCTGAAAGTCCATATTACAAAAAAGATATTACCCCTGATAAAACTAAAGTTTTATACTGTGCATCGAATTGGAGAAGTGCTTTAGCTACAAAAGCAATTCAAGAAATGGGTTTTGATAATGTTTGTCATATTAAAGGTGGGTTTCAAGCCTTAGTCGATGCAGGATTTGAAGTTGAAAAATTAGATTAAATTTATTTTTTAGCTTCTCGAAAAACAAATTCCAAACGATCTTGACCAAAAAACATTTTTGAACCCACAATAAATGTTGGAGCCCCAAAGACTCCTTTTTTAAAAGCTTGAGACGTTCTGTTTTTTAAATCATCTTTAATTTTTTGCTCACTTAATTTTTCAACAAAAATATTAGGATTAATATCCATATTTTTAATAAAACGTTCTAAAATTTTACCATCATTAAGATTTAATGAGTCAACCCATGCAGCTTGATAAAATTTATCTACATAATTTCTTAAAAAACCTTCACGCTCAGCAATTAATGCTCCTCTCATAATGTTTACGGTTTTGAGGGGAAAATATCGATTAAATTGAAATTTTATTTTGAACCAATCTGAGCAAATTTTTAAATCTTTGATCATATGTTTTGCTCTAGATGGGTTTAAACCGGGCGCAGTAATATTTGCCATTTGATGCAAACCACCTAAAAGAATGGGCATATAATTTACTTTAATACTGTTTTGTTTTTCAAATTTTTTGATTTGTTCATGAGCAAGATAAGAATAGGGACTGCTAATATCAAAATAAAAATCAATTTTTTTCATTAATCATGTAATTTAAATTTTTGTGAAATAAGCAATCTTAAAAACAAATATAAAAACAAACCTACAGGCCCCGTGAAATAAGTAAGTATAAGTGGAAAAAAAACTATAAATTTGTGTATGTTGTTTTTAATTGCATCATTTGCAATCCAAACCCCAAGAAACAAACTGAGCGTTAAAAAATGTATCCAAAATATAAGCACAAATAAAGAGTTATCCATTAGTGCCATAAGGTTATCTAAACCCAGGTATAATTTAAAGTTATCAAGGACTTGAATTGGGTCCTGTTTAAAATTGTTTAAAACGCCTGTTGGATCTTTTTTTGCAATATTTTCAAATGTTCCTGAAGGATAAATTTGTTCAAAAGCTAAATATCCATATGTAAGAGCCAGAATAAATGGAATAAATAAATTGTTTACTAGTCCTTGAGTAATTTTTGAACTAGGCAAAAATGCAATTAACAACCACAGAGGGATAACACCAATATTTGCAAAATGATAAATCATTTCCAAAGTAAAAAAATCTTTGATCGTTTCCAACATATGATAATTTAATAGTGTATATATGAATCAATCTAAATCAATCTATCAAAATTTAGAAACGGTAGAAGAAATCAAGGAATTAGCCTTGAACTATTTAGATAAATATCAGCCTTCCAAAAAAAGTTTACAAGTTTATCTGTTTAGAAAAGCAATAGATGCCCAAAGTAATTCTGTAGAGAAAAGTGAAATTTTAAAGAAAATTGAAACTGTTCTCACCGACCTTGAGGAACAGGGAATTTTAAATGATGCATTGTACTCTGAATTAAAATCTAAAAATTTTCTTAAAAGAGGTTATTCTTTAAATAAAATTAAGCAGCATTTATATCAAAAGGGAATTGGTCAGGACTTGTTAAAGCAAACAATTGAAAAGATTCAAAATGATCATACCAATCCTGATTTTTATTCAGCTATTCGAATTTGTAAAAAAAGAAGAATAGGGCCGTACCGACCAGAGGCGAATAAGGAAATATTTTATAAAAAAGATATGGGGGTACTCGCTAGATCTGGTTTTAGTTATGATTTGTCAAAAGAGGTTTTAGCGCTTGATCTGAAGCAATTAAAGATTTTCGAGAAAAAACTATAATTTTTTTTTTCTTTTTCTTTTTTTTTCTTCCTCAACAAGTTCATTCAATTTTCTTTGCATGAGTTGCCTGACAACACTAAAAAGAATAATACCAAAAATTGATACACCAATGATTATAAGTAATACCGTTTTTAACATCAGATTTTAGAATTTCGCCTCACAATTAATGAAGGATTTTTAAAACCTTTTTTTCCGTATAAAATATTTTTATTTTGATGCGTTTTAATAATAGCTCCAGCACATTCAGCAATGGCATGACCTGCAGCATAATCCCATTCGCGGGCTCTTGCTCTTGCTGCATACAAATCATATTCGGAGCTAGCAATTAAGCAAAATTTTAATGAACTTCGCATATTTACAAACTTTTGAACTTTATATTTTTTTAATATTCGTTTGATAATTGACGATGGTTTTGATGAATTGGTAAGTGCAATTTTATCTCTTTGAAGTATTTTTTTACAATTAAGTTTAATTTTCTTTTTTTTCTTATTAATTTCATAGGCTTTGTTTTTGCCAAACGCATAAAACATTCTTTTAAGTTTTGGGGCATAAATTATACCGGCTACAGGTTTTTGATTAACAATCAACCCAGCATTAATTGTAAATTCAGAACCTCCTTTAATATAAGAGCTGGTTCCATCTATTGGATCTATAAGCCAAAATGTTTTTCGTTTTTTCATTTTAGTCCTTTTAATCGTTTCTTCAGATACAATTTCAATTTCTGGAGAAATTTTTTTAATATGATTTTGTAAAATCTTATCAACCTCAAGATCACCATTAGAAACTGGAGTGCCATCCTCTTTAATCAATATTTTTAATTTCTTTGATAATGAAACTGATTTTGCTCCAGCTTTATAAAATACTGGGATAAGTTTTTTGATTAAGCTCTCAGGATTGATTTTTTTCATCATATTTCTCTAAATTAATTTCTAATGTATTAATAGTTTTTTTTCCTACATTTTGAAAATTAACTGTAACTTTTGTCCCGATAATGGATTGGACCTGACCAATCCCCCAAGTTTTATTTTCAGGATTTATGACAAAATCACCTGGATCAAAATCGTATACATGCATTTTAAATTATTATGATCGTGATATACCCATGCTATGAGTTTAGCAACTTCGCAAATAGTAAATAATAATGTTTTAGGATTTGATAAAGACAAATCAAAAACTAAAGTTGTTGTTGCAATGTCTGGTGGAGTAGACTCATCAGTTGTAGCTGCTTTATTAAAAAAACAAGGTTATGAAGTTATTGGTATTACTTTACAATTGTTCGATTATGGAAAAATTGGAAAGACCAAAGGAACATGTTGTGCTGGTAAAGATATTTATGATGCTAAAAAAGTTTGCGATCAGTTAGATATTAAACACGAAGTTTTTAATTATGAGTCTATTTTTAAAGAGGAAGTTATTGAAAAGTTTGCAGATAGCTATGTTAAAGGCGAAACTCCCATACCCTGTGTAGATTGTAATCAAACTGTAAAATTCAGAGATTTATTTAAATCAGCAAAAGAACTTGACGCAGATGCCTTAGCAACAGGGCATTATGTTAGAAGAATATTTAATGATACTGCCAAAATGTATAGACCGGAGGATTTAAACCGTGATCAAAGCTATTTTTTATTTAATACGACACAAGAGCAATTAGATTTTTTGAGATTTCCACTTGGTGATTTACCAAAATCAGAAACAAGAAATTTAGCTAGAACATTAAATTTACAGGTTGCGAATAAACCTGATAGCCAAGATATTTGTTTTGTACCCAATGGTAATTACAAAACCATTGTTGAAAGGTTAAGGCCAGAGTCTTTTAAACCTGGTAATATCATTAATACTCAAGGGGAAGTTTTGGGACAGCATGATGGAATTGCAAATTTTACCATTGGTCAAAGAAAAGGGATCAAGGTCTCTTCGTCTGATCCTTATTTTGTTATAAAAATTGACCCAGCTCTGAACCAAGTAACTGTTGGATCAAGAGAGGATCTTTTGGTTAAGGAAATTTATCTTAAAAATATTAATTTTCTTTGTGAGGAAAATGAGCTTGAAGGAGAATTCTTTGCAAAAGTCAGATCCACTGGCAAATTATTATCATGCAAAGTGTATGAAGAGGGAAAAAAAGTCGTATTAGACGAAGGTGAAGCCGGTGTTTCCCCTGGACAAGCCTGCGTCTTTTATAAAAAAGATGATATTGGCGTGAGGGTATTTGGAGGAGGATGGATAGATAAAACTGAAAAGTAATTATTTCTTTTTATTTTTTCTTCTATTTCTTCTTCTCTTAGATCCGATCTTTCTTCTGCCCCTGTGTTTTTTTGGATATCCCATTTTAGTTTTTTAATTAAATTAAGAGTTGTATTTAGCAGAATTTTATTTTATTTACTACAACGATTTATGAGTTCATTTTCACAAAAAAAACATTTAGATTTTACAAAAGAAGAGACTAAAAAAAAATCAAATCCTGACTATTTTAATCTGAAGACTGATAGAGCAAACGAAGAAAAACAAGAGAAATTTCAAAGCTTTCTGTTTGTTTCAGCAGCGGTAGTTTTTATCGTAGCATTTGTTGCTGTAATTTACGCTTAAAACATTTAT
>VTPE01000003.1 GCA_008638005.1 Pelagibacteraceae bacterium
TATAATTTTTCGTAAGTCCAGTTTTCAATACGACTATCAAAAAATCTAATGATACCAAGATCTTTAAACAAATCAAAAAATCTCTGAAATCGATAATCGTTTTTTACAGAATTTAACTTAATTACATATACTGGCTTATTAGTTGTAGCAGCTTCTGAAATCATTGAAGTTGAGTCACACGTTATCATTAAGTGCGAAGCCTCTGACAAAGCTTTGGTATAATTTGTTTTTTTTAGACTTATATCAAAATTAAATTTGGGTTCAGAAAATTCCAGTTGTAATTTTTTAAATATTTCTTGGGGAGTTCTTCTTGAGGCAACAATATTTATTTTTTTTAAGTCCTGGTTGTTTCTCAAATAAAAAAAAATATTTTTCAATTCATCATAACTAAAACTGTAATATTTATTTGGTCCTCCTAAAATTAAACTTAATATTAAATCTCCTTTATTAGTATTTAGAACCTCTTTTTCACTCAGATAATGCAAAGCGCCTTTTGAATAAATTATATTATCTCCTGAAACTTTATTATCATGCTCAGGAACAATTATGTAATCAAAGCTTGATGCTGCAATTTTAGGATCTTGAATATGAATATTCTTTACTTTCTTATTAAATTTTTCTTTTAAATATTTTTTAATAACTAAATTTGGTATTACACTCTTTCTTCCACATGAAATAATATAATCTGGACACGAATTGACGCCGCTCATCAACTCTTCAAAATTAAATAAGCTTGAAACTTTGGGTGTAAGTATTGGTGGAAGAAATCTTGAGAAATAAGATAGCTTGATAAATTTATGCTCAAAAGTTGAATTTAATCCATTGGCTAAACCTTCAACTTGGCTGATCATTCCATGCGCACCTTCTGTGAGTAACCAAGAGTGTAATGCTTTCATTATAATAAATAATATTTTATTAGATTGTTTTGATAAACATTTCAAATGAGTCAAAATAAAGAGCATAAAACAAAAGTTTTAATTATCGGGTCTGGACCTGCAGGCTATAGCGCTGCAATCTATGCAGCTAGAGCTATGCTTGAACCTGTTTTAGTTACTGGAATGGAGCCTGGCGGACAGTTAACAACAACTACCGACGTAGAAAACTACCCAGGATTTGCAAATGCAATACAAGGACCGTGGTTAATGGATGAAATGAAAAAACAAGCTGAGCATGTTGGAACCAAATTCATTACCGATATTATCAAAGAAGTTGATTTCTCAAAAAAGCCCTTTGTCAGCCTAGGGGAAAGCGGAAATAAAATAATATCTGATACCATTATTATTTCTACTGGTGCGCAAGCTAAATGGCTTGGAATAGAAAATGAAAATAAGTTTAAAGGTTTTGGAATTAGCGCTTGCGCTACATGTGATGGATTTTTTTATAAAAACAAAGAAGTAGCAGTAGTTGGTGGTGGCAATACCGCTGTTGAAGAGGCAATCTATCTTACTAATTTTGCATCAAAAGTTTTTCTTATTCATAGAAGAGATGAATTGAGAGCAGAAAAAATGTTACAAAAAAAACTTTTTGATAATAAAAAAATTGAAATGATATGGGACAGTGCAGTTGATAAGATTAATGGAACAGAAAATCCAAAAAATCTTGAGTCTCTTTCATTAAAAAATCTTAAAACTAATGAAATTACTGAACTTAAAGTCCATGGTTTATTTGTTGCAATAGGACATCAACCGGCAACCAAGATTTTTAAAGATAAAATTAATATGGATAATGAAGGATATATTATTACAAAACCAGATTCGACTGCCACAAATTTAGAAGGAGTATTTGCAGCAGGCGATGTTAAAGATAAAATTTTTAGACAAGCCATCACAGCAGCTGGAATGGGTTGTATGGCTGCTCTTGAAGCTGAAAAATTACTAAATCACTAACTGAGATCAGAGCAAAACTCCGATATTCTCTTTACTGCTTTTTCTAAGTTTTCCATCGATGTTGCGTAAGAAATTCTAAAAAAACCTTCAAGACCAAAAGCAGAACCTTGAACAACCGCAACACCAGTTTTTTCTAAAAGTTTCGTTACAAAATCTGTATCATTATTAATCTTCCCTAAATCCTTATGTTTTTTTCCAATACAATCTTTGCAACTTGGAAAAACATAAAAGGCACCTTGTGGATTTAAACAGCTAATGCCCTGAACTTTATTAAGCGAAGTAACAACGAAATCTCTTCTACTTTTAAATGCTATTGTTCTTTCAGTAATAAAACTTTGGTCCCCATTTAAAGCTTCTACTGCTGCCGCCTGGCTAATTGAAGAAGGGTTAGTTGTAGATTGGGATTGAATCTTCGCCATAGCTTTTATTAAATCAGCTGGTCCACCTGCATAACCTATTCTCCATCCTGTCATTGAATAAGATTTGCTTACCCCATTAATTGTCAAAGTTCTATCTGAAACAATTTTGTTTTGACCAATAGTATAAAATTGAAAGTCATCATACAAAACATGCTCATAAATATCATCGCTCATAATCATCACGTTTGGAAAGTCTTTTAATACTTCAGCAATCTCATTTAATTCATCTTTGCTATAACAAGATCCCGTTGGGTTTGATGGAGAATTTAAAATCAGCCATTTTGTTTTTTTTGACAAATTCTCTCTTAATTTTTTTGCATTAATTTTAAATTCATCTGCCTCATCACAAATTACTACTTTTGGTGTTCCGCCTGCCAACAAGACAATATCGGGATAGGAAACCCAATAAGGCGCTGGTATCAAAACTTCATCACCAGGATTAATTGAGGCTAAAATCGCATTAAATATAACCTGTTTACCTCCTGCCCCAACACTAATTTGCTCTTTTAGAAAAACCAAATTATTTTCTCTTTTAAATTTATTTATTATTGCTTCTTTAAGTTTTGGAGTTCCGTCTACAGCTGTATATTTAGTATCTCCATTGTTAATCGCATCTATCGCTGCTTTTTTTATATTTTCAGGAGTATCAAAATCAGGCTCACCTGCGCCCAAGGAAACAACGTCAACTCCACTTTCCTTTAACTCTCTTGCTTTTTGCGTTACAGCTATTGTCGGAGAAGGTTTTATTCTTGATAAAGAACTTGATAGTATAGTCATTAAATATGTCATTATTAGATACAATTAATAACCAAGAAAGCAAGCTGTCTGATAAGTTATCTGTTAACAAATTAGAGGGTGGAAAATCTTTTAAAATAACAAGTAATTTTTCACCTGCAGGTGATCAGCCAGCTGCAATTAAAGAACTTTGCAGCGGACTAGTCAGCAATGAAAAAAATCAGGTCCTTTTAGGTGTTACTGGATCTGGAAAAACATTCACGATGGCAAAAATTATAGAAACCTTAAACAGGCCGGCTATAATTTTAGCACCAAATAAAACACTTGCCGCACAACTCTATGGAGAGATGAAAAGTTTCTTTTCGAATAACTCGGTTGAATATTTTGTTTCATACTATGATTACTATACTCCCGAAGCCTATGTGCCTAGGTCGGACACGTATATAGAAAAAGAGTCATCTATTAATGAACAGATTGATAGGATGAGACACTCAGCAACTAGATCATTATTAGAAAAAGACGATGTTATTATTGTATCAAGTGTATCTTGTATCTATGGATTAGGATCTGCTGAGTCATATAGCAAAATGACTTTTACATTCATTAAAAACGAAAACTATGAGAGAGAAGAAGTTATTAAAGGGTTAATAGAACTTCAATACAAAAGAAATGATCAAAATTTTCAAAGAGGTACTTTTAGAGTAAGGGGTGAAAATATAGAAATTTTCCCTTCTCACTTAGAAGATCGAGCCTGGAAACTCAATCTTGATGAAGGGAAATTAATTTCCATTAAAGAATTTGATCCTTTGACTGGAGATAAAACTGAAGACCTAAATATTATTAAAGTATACGCAAACAGCCATTATATTACTCCTAGACCTACGGTGAACCAGGCAATTAAAGATATTAGAGAGGAATTAAAAACTACTATAGAAAAGTTTAGATCTGAAAACAAATTGTTAGAAGCTCAAAGGATTGAGGAAAGAACAAGGTTTGATCTCGAAATGATTGAAGCAACAGGTTCATGTTCTGGTATTGAGAATTATTCTAGATTTCTTTCAGGACGTAAAAAGGGAGAGCCCCCTCCTACTCTATTTGAATATTTACCAGACAATGCAGTTGTATTTGTTGACGAAAGTCACGTTACAGTTCCGCAACTAAATGGAATGTATAAAGGTGATTACACTAGAAAAAAAACACTTTCAGATTATGGATTTAGATTGCCTTCTTGTATGGATAACCGTCCATTAAAATTTGAAGAATGGAATTTAATGAGGCCTCAAACAGTATTTGTTTCTGCAACGCCAGGGCCTTGGGAGTTAGAACAAACTAAAGGTGTGTTTGCGGAACAAATAATAAGGCCGACAGGTTTAACAGATCCTGATGTTGAAATAAGGCCTGCAAAAAACCAGGTCGATGATTTATTAAATGAGTGTCAGCACATAATAAAGAAAAAACAAAGAGTTTTGGTTACAACTTTAACTAAAAAAATGGCTGAGGATCTCACTGAATATTTAGATGAAAACGGTATTAAAGTTAGATATCTACATTCAGATATAGACACTCTCGAAAGAATAGAAATCATAAGAGATCTTAGACTGGGTCACTTTGATGTTCTCATTGGTATCAATCTTCTTCGTGAAGGGCTTGATATTCCTGAATGTTCCTTAGTGGCAATTTTAGATGCAGATAAAGAGGGTTTTTTAAGATCAGAAACTTCGCTTGTTCAAACTATCGGTCGTGCAGCAAGAAATTTAGAGGGAAAGGTAATTCTATATGCTGATAAAAAAACTAAAAGCATCATTAAAGCAATGGAGGAAACAGACAGAAGAAGAGCAAAACAAAAGGAATATAATTTAAAAAATAATATTAATGCATCATCAATTAAAAAAGAGATTGGGGATATCCTAGAAAGTGTTTATGAAAAAGATTACCTCAATACAGATAAATTTGTAACACCGGGTCATAACCTAAAAAAACATATGAAAGCTTTAAAAAAAGATATGCAAAATGCAGCAGATAACCTAGAATTTGAAAAAGCTGCAAAAATTAGAGACGAAATAAGAAAACTAGAACAATCAGACATGGGCTTAACTGTAAATTCATTCACAAAAAATTATAAATCTAAAGACTCGGCTCGATCTACCCAAGGTAGAGCAGGAACTAAATCTGGAAAAAGATATCAAAAAAAATGAATATTTTAATTACAGGGGGTAGCAAAAGAATTGGTAAAGAAATTGCAATAAATTTTGCAAAACAAGGCTACAATATAATTTTACATTACAACACTTCAAAAAAAGAAGCTCTTCAAACAAAGCGCGAGATAAATAAAATTTCTAATTGTGAAATTATCAAAGGCGATTTAAGAAATTTTAAATCTACAAAAAAAATTTTTTCTGAAGCTAAAAAAAAATTCAAGCACATTAACCATTTGATAAACTGTGCATCTTTATTTGAAAATGATGATTTAACTAAATTTAATGAAAAAATGTGGAATAATCATATAAATGTTAATGCCAAAGCGCCAGCAATTCTTATGTCGGAATTTGCAAAACAAAAATTTCAAAAGGGAAAAAATTTTTCAATTATTAATATTTTAGATCAAAGGGTTTTTAAATTAACCCCATTTTTTTTCTCATACACTGTAAGTAAAATGATATTATTCAATATAACAAAAACAGCAGCTATGAGATTGGCTCCGAATATAAGAGTTAATGGAATTGCTCCTGGTCCTGTCATAAAAAATGCCAGACAATCAAATCTTCATTTTAAAAAGCAATACAAAAACACATTGTTAAAAAGACAAGTAAATAAAAAAGAAATTTCAAACGCTTGTCAGTTTTTGATTGAAAATCAAAATATTACAGGTCAAATCATTGCAGTAGATAGCGGTCAAAGTTTAAATTGGCAAACTAAAGATTTAATAAATATTAATGAGTGAAAAGAAAATTATTCATCTTAAAGATAATATATCTTCAGAAGAAGAGATTATCCTCATTAACGATTTAATGTTAAATGCAAAATTTGGTTTTTATGAATATGAGAAATTAAAAGAGCAAAAAATTATTTTTAATCTTAAATTATTTATAATGCCAAAAATATATGAAGATAAAAGCTTAGAGGAAATTGTTGATTACGATCAAGTTATTAATATGATTAAAAAAATTATATCAGATCCTATAAATTTTCTAGAAACGCTTGCAGACAAAATTATTAATGAAATTTTCAAAGACCAGAGGGTATTTAAAGTTTCTATTAAAATCGAAAAGCCTGAAGCTATCGAAGAATGTAAAAGTGTTGGGTATGAGGTAACTAAAGTTAGAAACTTTTAATGAACTCCTTAGAAACTGGAAAAGAAATATTTAAACAAAAATCTAGGCAATGTTCAAATAGCCCTGGAGTATATCAAGTCCTCAATGAACAAGAAAAAATTATTTACGTAGGTAAAGCGAAAAGTCTACCTAAAAGACTATCTAATTATGCATCAGGAAGTGCTCTGCCTATAAGGACAGAGCGTATGATAGCTTCAACTTTTAGAATTGATACAATTAGTACAGTAAATGAATCTGAAGCATTATTGCTCGAGGCTAATTTAATCAAAAAAAACAAACCAAAATATAATGTTCTTCTAAAAGATGATAAATCATTTCCTTATATTCAAATAAGATTAGGTCACAAATATCCTCAAATTACTAAGTTCAGAGGAAAACATAATGATAGAGATATTTATTTCGGTCCCTTTGCATCTATAGCATCAGCAAACTGGACTATTAAAATGTTACAAAAGGTTTTTCAGCTTAGAGTTTGTGATGATAATACTTTTAATGGAAGAACAAGACCCTGCATCCTATATCAAATCAAAAGGTGTTCTGGTCCATGCACTAAAGAAATAAGGGAAACAGAATATGAAATAACTGTAAAAGAGTGCATAGATTTTTTAAATGGCAAAACAAGAGATATTCAAAAAAAATTATCTAACGAAATGGAGATTTGCAGCAAAAATTTAGATTATGAAAAAGCTGCTATTTTAAGAGATAGAATAAAATCACTGACCTATATTCAATCCTCTCAAAAAATTCAAAAAAGCAATCTTAAAAATGCAGATCTTATCGTTTCTTATCGAAGAGAAAATATAACTTGCGTAATAGTGTTTTTTTACAGATCAAAACAAAATTGGGGAAGTCAATATTTCTATCCAAAACATGATTACGAAGATGATGATAGACATATTTTAAAATCTTTTCTGATGCAATTTTACGATAATAAAGAACCCCCTGAAGAAATTGTTTTAAATATTAGTCCAGAGAATAAAGACTTAATTTTAAAGGCATTAGAAAAAAAATATAATAAAAAAATATCTCTTAAGGTAAATGCAAAAAATTCACTTGTGCAAAATGCTTTAAAAAATGCCAAAGAACAATTGCAACTTAAAATTTTATCTCAAGATAAAAATAATGATTTACTCATATCAATGGCAGAAAAATTTAAATTAAATTTTACACCAAGCTTAATTGAAGTTTACGATAATAGTCATAATCAAGGAGATAGTAATATTGGAGCCTTAATTGCATTTGGAAAAGAAGGGTTTATTAAAAATCGTTATAGAAAATTTAATATTAAAAATAAAAAAATAAAGTCTAATGATGACTATGGAATGATGTCAGAAGTAATACAAAGACGATTTTCTAAATTGCAATCATCAAGTGATCAATTACCTGATTTACTGCTTATAGATGGTGGAAAAGGTCAATACTCTGTAGTCAGAGAAAAATTAAATGATTTAGGTTTTCATGATTTAAAAATTATTGCAATTTCAAAGGGTAAAGATCGAAATAAAGGTAATGAAAAATTTATTACTGAAGATGGCTTAATTCAATTAGAGAGGAATGATCCAGTCTTATTTTTAATGCAGCGAATTAGAGATGAGGCTCATCGATTTGCGATTACAACCCATCGAAAGAAAAAAATAAAAAAAATGTTTAAATCGCCCTTAGAGGAAATTGATGGTATTGGAGCAAAAAGAAAAAAAGCTTTGCTTAATCATTTTGGTTCAGCTAAAGCAATTGAAGGAGCTAGTTTAGATGATATTAAAAGCGTTGATGGAATTAACCTTTCTACAGCAGAAAAAATTTACAACTTTTTTCATAAAGAAAAAAATATGATCTAATGATTAAAATTCCAAACATATTAACTATAGGTCGAATTATTCTTGTACCCGTACTCGTATTTGTTTTTTTTTTACCAGGTCCTTTAGGAAACTGGCTTTCGTGTGGTATATTCGTCTTTGCAAGTTTTACTGATTTCATAGATGGGTTTTTAGCCAGATTACTTAAGCAACAATCTAGATTGGGTGAAATGCTTGATCCAATAGCTGATAAAATTATTGTAGTTACTGCTTTAGCGTTGTTAATCAAAAATGACACTATTGCGGATATTAATGTAATTGCAGCAATTATTATTCTTTGTCGAGAAATTTTAGTTTCAGGTTTAAGAGAATATTTATCAAAATTTAAACTCAAAATGCCTGTTTCTCAACTAGCAAAGGTAAAAACTTTTTTCCAAATGTTTTCTATTTCAATTTTATTAGCTGGAAAATCAGGGGATATACTTTTATTCAATTACGGAATTGAAATTGGACTCGCGCTCCTTTGGGTATCTGCGATTTTGACTGTCTATACAGGCTATGACTATGTAAAAAAAGGCATAGATCACGCTTTAGATTAAACTGTAACTTTTCTATTTACGATATCTAAGTACCTATCAAAAAACTTTCCAATTGAAGGTGTGACTTTAAATTTATAATTCCCGATTTCAGAAACCGGGGTAACTTCAGCAGCTGTTCCTGTTAAAAAACATGCATCAAAATCTTTTAACTCCTCAAGTTTAATTTTTCTCTCATTAATTTTAAAATTATTTTCTTTAGCAATATCAATAATAGTCCTTCTAGTAATTCCATCTAAGAAACAATCCGGTACTGGTGTATGAATTTCTTTTGAATTCTCTTTTATAAAAAAAATATTTGCTCCAGTGGCCTCAGCAACAAAATCTTGATGATCTAACATTAATGAATCGTTATATCCCTCTTTTTCAGCTTCGTGCTTAGATAGTGTGCATATCATGTATAATCCTGCTGCTTTTGTGTCCCAAGGTATTGTATTTGGAGCGGGTCTTCTCCATTTAGAGATATTAAGTTTTATTCCATTCTCTTTAATTTTTGGATCGAAATAAGATCCCCACTCCCAAGTTGCAATAGCAAAATGAATTTTATTTTTTTGAGCTGAAATTGCCATCATTTCGCTTCCTCTCCATGCGACCGGCCTAACGTAGCCATTTTTTACATTTTGAATTTTTATAATCTGATTACAAGCATCATCAATTTCATCAACCGAGTATGGAATATCAAATCCCATTCTATTAGCCGAATAAACCAAACGATTAGTGTGCTCTCTTAATTTAAAAATTTCGCCATTGTAAACTCTTTCACCTTCAAACACACAACTTCCATAATGCAAACCATGTGTAAGCACATGTAGTTTTGCATCTTTCCAGTCAATGATATCACCATTAAACCAGATCTTGCCTTCTCTTTTGTCGTACGGGATAGGTTCCATATTGAAAATTGAATAGAAATTATATTTGAATGTAATATAAGTCAATAAAACTGACTAATGTTTCATGCTTAAAGATTTCCTTTACTTAAAAGAAAAGAACTTAAAAGATATCATTGAATTACTTTTAAAGGCATATAGCTCATCTTTCTCAGACAGTGAACAAACACTAAAAAGAAATCATCTAGGAAAAGCACATCATAGATTAATTATATTATTGGATAACAACCCAGGAATAAAAGTAACTGAAATCCTTAATCATTTAAAGGTTACTAAACAAAGTTTGAACCGTGTAATTCAAGATCTTTTAAAAAATCAACTAATTGTTCAAAAAAAAGGTATTAAGGATGGAAGGGAAAAAGAAATATTTCTATCAGATAAAGGCACTGAGTTAAGTAATAATCTATTTAATTCTCAAAAAACAAGAATTTTAAATGCCTTAAAAAAATCGTCGCCAGATGAAGTTCTTTATTTCAAAAATGTGTTAAAAAGGATCCTGTAAAATGATCGAAGAAAAAAAACATATTCTCGTAATTGATGACGAAGAAGGCATTCGTGAGCCATTAAAAGAATATTTAGAAAGTGAAAATTTTTTAGTTTCGACTGCTAAAGATGCTGAAGATGCCAAAAATAAAATACAATTACTTGAATTTGATTTATTAATTGTTGATATTATGATGCCCGGTCAATCAGGACTGGAATTTACTAAAGAAATAAGGCAATTCAAAAATACACCAATCATTTTTTTAACTGCTATGGGTGAGGCGGCAAGTAGAATCCAAGGTTTGGAAACAGGTGGGGATGATTATGTGCCTAAACCTTTCGAACCAAAAGAACTGGTTCTTAGAATAAAAAATATTTTAAAAAGAATTAAAAATCTCAAAGATGGTCTGCATTTAATAAAATTTGGTGAAAGAAAAGTTGATTTAAAGAAAATGACTGTAACATTTAAAAAAAATATAGAAAAAATTAATCAATCAGAAAAATTGTTACTTGAAACAATGCTTATGTCTTTGGGAAAAGTATTTCAAAGAGAAGACATATCTAAAATAATTAATTTAAGCAAAGAACGAGCAGTTGATGTTGTAATTACAAGACTAAGGCAAAAAATTGAACCAGATCCAAAAAATCCTATCTATCTTCAAACTGTAAGAGGTAATGGATATGTTCTTTGGGCTGATTAAATGTTTAAAAAATTTTTACCTAAGACACTATTCTATCGTTACTTTTTAATAATTATAACTCCTGTTATTTTTCTTCAGATTTTATTATCAATCGTTTTCTTTGATAGTTTGTGGCTTAAAACCAACAAAGGATTAGTAAACTCATTATCAGATGAAATAGTAACCTTTATAAATTTATTTGAAAACGAGAAGGATACAAACAAACAAGAAAAGATTGTTGAAACATTTCAAAAAAATAAACCATACCTGATTAAAATAATTAATAGCAAAATTAATGAAGTAGAAAATTATTCAAAATTTTCATTTTACGACAGGTTACTTAAAGAAGAGCTCTCAAAAAATTTAAACTATAAGTTTTGGTTTAATACTAAAATCCATAAAGATTATGTTAAAGTGTTAGTTGAATTTAATAATCAACATATTGAATTAATTGTTCCAAAATCTAGAGTTAGAAATTCATCTGGAAGAATTTTCATTTTATGGATTCTTGTACCTGCCTTTATATTAATGATTATCTCGCTTTTATTTTTAAGGAACCAGATCAAACCTATCGCTAACTTAGCATCAGCAGCAGAAAAATTTGGAAAGGGTCAATACGTTGCTGAAGCTAGACCGTCTGGTGCAATAGAAATTCGAAAAGCTATTAATGAGTTTGAAAAAATGAAGAAAAGGATTTTAAGACATATCAGTCAACGAACTTCAATGCTTTCAGGAATAAGCCATGATTTAAAAACCCCATTAACAAGACTTAAACTTCAAATTGAAATTTTAAACAAAGATGGAAAATTAAATAAAATAAAAGAAGATGTTAATGAAATGCAAAAAATGATTTCGGATTATCTAGATTATTCAACATCTCAATCAGATAAAACATCAAATAAATTTAATCTTTCAATAATGCTTAATGAAATTTATCATAAATTTAGTGGATCTAAAATTAAGTTAGAATGTAAAAAAAATTACTTCATTGTAGGAAGGCAGCACCTTATCAAAAGATCTATACTAAATGTGATCGAAAACGCTTTAAAATATGGAAATTCAGCAGATATTAAAGTTACAGATCAAAATAACAAAATTGTTATTACCGTAGATGATAACGGACCTGGTATTCCTGACCGTGAAAAAGAAAGGGTTTTAAGGCCATTTTATAGACTAGACAAAAGTCGAACTTCAAACTCTGGGAGTGTTGGACTTGGCCTATCAATTGTACAAGATATCGTTAATTCTCATGGTGGTAAAATTGAACTTCAAGATAACCCTAAAGGAACAGGACTTAGAGTGAATTTAATATTTCCAGTTTAATGTTCATAAATAATTTAGATCCCGTAGCTGTAACAATATTTAACATAGATATTAGATGGTACTCGTTAGCTTATATATTTGGATTAATTCTTGCGATTCAATTTGGCAAGTTTTTAATAAAAAAAAACAATTTCTTTAACTTTAATTTGAACATACTCGATGAATATTTACCTTTCGCTATAATTGGTATTATTTTAGGTGGTAGGCTAGGTTATGTATTTTTTTATGATTTAAATTTCTTTATTCAAAACCCTATAAATATTTTTTTTATTTGGGAGGGTGGAATGTCTTTTCATGGAGGCTTAGTAGGCATAATCATTATTAGTATCTTTTTTGCAAAAAAAAATAATCTGGAGTTTTATAAGTTTACTGACCTATTATCCTTAATCACACCCATTGGGTTATTTTTAGGAAGATTGGCAAATTTTATAAACTCAGAATTAATTGGTATTCCAACTAGTGTTCCGTGGTCTGTAATTTTTATAAAAGTTGATAATTTGCCTCGTCATCCTTCACAACTATATGAAGCCTTATTAGAGGGGATTTTATTATTTTTATTATTAAATATCATTTTTAAATTTAAAAAAATAAAGGGATTAATATCATCTTGCTTTTTAATTTTTTATTCAATTTTTAGAATTTTTTCAGAGCAATTTAGATTACCAGATGAACAAATTGGATATATTTTTAATATGATAAGCATGGGAACTTTATTGAGTTTGATAATGCTCATTACTGGAGTTTTTTTATTAAAATATGCAAAAAATAATTGATAATATTAAAAAAAAACCAATTTCATTAGACCAATATATTAATGATTGTCTTTATAAATATAAAAGCAGCTATTATGAAAAAGATTTAATATTTGGACCGCGGGGAGACTTTATTACCTCCCCATATATATCAAGTATCTTTGGAGAAATAATTGCTATTTTTATAATAAATTATTTTTTAAAAAAAAAAATTTTTAGTTTTAAAATTTTAGAGATTGGTGCGGGTGAAGGTTTATTAGCCGAAGATATAATCAAGACAATTTCAAAGTTTAAAAATATTAAGTGTCAATATTACATTATTGAAAAAAGTAAAAAACTAAAAAAAATTCAAAAGAATAAACTTAGTAAATTGAAAGTGAAATGGTTTGAATCTCTCGAAGATGTAAAGATAAAGGATTGTTTTATTGTATCTAATGAACTTTTGGATGCGTTTGCAGTAAAACATTTTAAAAAGATTAATGACGTGTGGAACGAAAAATTCGTAAAATATGATTTTAAGAAAAAAAACTTAATTACAAAATATTTTAAAATTACAAAAAAAAACCACAAGATTTTCAACTTCGTTGATAAAGAATGTAATTTTATTGAGTTTTCTCCAGATATTTTCAAATTTGTTACAGGCATTTCTAAAGTGTTAATGAATAGTAAAAACAACTTTTTTCTTACAATTGACTATGGATATAATAGTGAGCGCTATAGAAATTCACTACAAGGTTTAATGAAACATAAAAAAGTTGACATATTTTCTAATCAAGGATTTGTCGATATTACTTACTTAGTAAACTTTAATTTAATCAAAAGTATTTTTCAAAAAAATAAAGTTTCAAATGTAAATATTTCTACTCAATCAGATTTTTTAAAAAAAAATGGAATAATTGAGAGATTTAATCAATCAAAAAAACTTCTGGATAGTGATGAAAAAATTTCTAAGTTACATTTGGCTGTTAATCGATTAATAAATGATAAGCAAATGGGATCTTTATTTAAAGTAATGACAGCATCAAATAATGATTAGCTCAAAAAAATTAAATAAAATAAAAAATACCAAAAATTTATTTTTCTCCAGAAAAGGAGGTGTATCAGCTGGAATATATAAATCGTTAAATTGTGGAATTGGTTCCCGTGACAGTAAAGCAAATGTTCTAAAAAACTTAAATATTGTAAAAGAAAAATTTAGATCTAATAATTTAAATTTAGTAAATCAAATTCATAGTAACAAAATTATTACTTTAACTAAAAAAACAAAGGCGCTCAGACTGGGAAAAGCTGACGGAATTTTTACATCATTAAATAATAATTTAATAGGTATACTTACTGCCGACTGTATTCCCATTCTTATGTCATCAAAATGTGGTTATTATATTTGTGCTTTGCATGGCGGATGGAAAGGTTTGTATAAAAATATTATTAAAAATGCTGTTAATCTTTTTAAGAAAAATAATGTTAATCCTAAAGATATTATTTGCGGTATTGGACCTTCTATTGGTCAAAACAGCTATGAAGTTCAAAAAAAATTTATGATGAAAATCATTCGTCAAAATCAAAATTATCAAAAACTTTTTTTATTTAAAAAAGACAAAATTTTTTTTAATCTTCAAGGTTACGCATTAGAAAAATTTAAAGAGCAAAATATAAAAATTAATCAGATTGATTTAATTCAAAAAGATACATACTCCTTAACTAATCATTTTTTTAGCTATAGAAGATCTGTGCATAAAAATGAATATGATTATGGAAGAAATATTTCTATAATAGTAAAAACAGAATCATCATTATGAAAATTATTTCTTGCACTAATAATAAAGATCTCTCTAAAGAAATAGCGAATAAACTCGGACAAAAAATTGTTGATACAAAAATAACAAGATTCGCGGATGGTGAGGTTTATGTAGAAATTAATGAAAATATGAGGGGACAAGATGTTTTTGTCATTCAAAGTACATCTTCTCCTGTCAATGACAGTATAATGGAATTATTAATTTGTGTTGATGCCTTAAGAAGAGCTTCAGCAAAAAGTATTACTGCAGTACTTCCTTATTATGCATATGCAAGACAAGATAGAAAGGTAACTCCAAGATCGCCTATTACTGCTAAACTATTTGCTAATTTATTAGTTGGCTCTGGTGTTAACAGAGTACTCACAATGGATTTGCACGCAAACCAAATTCAGGGATTTTTTGATATTCCAGTTGATAATCTTTTTGCTGCACCAACTTTAGTTAAACATATCAAAAAAAATATTAAGCACAAAAATATTGTTTGTGTTGCACCTGATGTTGGTGGCGTTGAAAGAGCTAGAGCTATAGGAAAAAGGTTAGCAGCAGATTTAGCGATTATTGATAAACGAAGATCCGGTCCAGGTAAATCAGAAGTGATGAATGTTATTGGAAATGTAAAAGGTAAAACTTGTATTGTTATAGATGATTTGGTTGATAGCGGAGGTACAATCGTGAATGCAGCAAGCGCTTTAATAAATAAAGGTGCTAAAGATGTTTATGCCTATGTTGTTCATGGTGTTTTGACTGGTGATGCTGTTAAAAAAATTAACAAATCAAAAATTAAGAAATTTGTTATTTCAAATTCAATTTTAAATAATAAAAAAATTGGATCTTCAAATAAATTCCAGATAATAAGTGTTGGAAGTTTATTGGCTGAGGCAATTAAACGTATCTCTATCTCAAAATCTGTCTCAAAGCTGTTTAAATAAGACTTTTTTTTACTAAATCCTTCTTGTTTTTTTAATTGTATATTGTAAAAAATCAGCGCGATGAGTACAGAAAATAACATTTTAGAGGCGTCACCAAGATCAACTAAAACCAAATCAGAGCTTAACAAACTAAGATCTGAAGGTCTTGTTCCTGGAATTCTATATGGAGATATTGAAAAAAATATTAGTTTAAGTGTTAAAAAAAGCAGTCTCGATCATTTTTTAAAAACGACCAATTTTAAAAGTAAAGTAATAAAAATTACAATTGATGGTAAAGAATTTGAAGTACTACCAAGAGATATAGAGTTTGATACTCTAACTAATCAACCAATTCATGTTGATTTTCAAAAACTATCTGCAAATACAAAAGTGGTTGTTTGGATTCCAGTTAGATTTTTAAATGAAGAAACCTGCCCAGGTTTAAAAATGGGCGGTGTATTAAATATTGTAAGAAGAAAAGTTGAGCTAAGTTGTCCAGCAGATAAAATACCATCAGAGCTCATTGTGGATTTAGCAAGCAGAGAGATTGGTGAGAGTATTCATATCTCTGCAATTAAATTACCAGACGGAGTATTGCCCACTATTAAAGACAGAGATTTTACTATAGCAACGGTTGCGGCACCTACGGTTGTTAAAGAACCTGAACCAGCAGCGGAAGCAGCGGCAACTGAAACAGATGCGGACACAGAAGCTAAACCGGCAGAAGGTGATAAGGCAACTGAGGATAAAAAAGATACACCTGACAAGAAATAATGCTCTTGTTTTCTGGCTTAGGTAATCCTGGTCAAAAATTCAAACATAACAGACACAACATTGGTTTCATTTTAATTGATGAGATAAGTAATAAATGTGAATTCAAAAAAAAATTTAAAGGATTATTTGGTGAAAATCAAATTGGTCAAATCAAATCTTATTTTTTAAAACCTATGACTTTTATGAATCTTTCTGGAGAGTCATTGCTTGAAATTAAGCAATTTTTTAAATTAAAAAATGAAAATATTTTTATAATACACGATGACCTTGATTTAGAGATAGGTAAAGTTAAGGTTAAAAATGGAGGTTCAAACGCAGGACATAATGGACTTGAATCTATTTCATCGAAAATTGGAAATGACTATAACCGATTAAGAATAGGTATTGGTCATCCAGGACAAAAAGACCTTGTAGACAAATATGTTTTATCAAATTTTAAAAGTGATGAATATGATCTAATTTTAAAAACTATCACATCAGTAAAAGATAATATTAATGTATTAATTGATAAAAAATTTGATGAATTTTCGAGTAAGGTAAATAATTTATGAGTTTTAAATGTGGAATCGTTGGATTGCCCAACGTTGGTAAATCAACAACTTTTAATGCCCTCACTAAATCAAAAAATGCAGAGGCAGCAAATTTTCCTTTTTGTACAATTGAACCAAATGTAGGTGTCGTTTCAGTTCCTGATGAAAGATTAAAAAAAATATCTGATATTGCTAAATCTGAAAAAATAATACACACGTTAATCACTTTCGTTGACATTGCCGGACTTGTTGCAGGGGCATCGAAAGGTGAAGGTTTGGGAAATAAATTTTTATCTCATATAAGAGAAGTTGATGCAGTAGTTCACCTTTTAAGATGTTTTGACTCAGATAATATTCAAAATGTTAATAAAACTGTCGACCCAAATAGAGATCTTGAAATAATTGAGACAGAACTAATGCTAGCTGACTTAGAATCATTAGAAAAAAGATTAGATAAAAAAAAGAAAAATAAGTCGGAAAATGAAGAATTGGATAATCTATTATTTGAAGCATTAGAATTGTTAAGAAAAGGTGATTCAATTAACCATTTAAGAAATCATCACGAAGAAAAGATAGTTAAAATGTCTAATCTTTTAACACTAAAACCTAAAATTATAGTTTGTAACACTGATGAAGCAAGTGTTGTGAATGGAAATGAATATACAAAGAAAGTAACAGAAAAAAATAAAGATAATGAAGTAGTACTTATCTCTGCAGAAATAGAACAGCAAATTAATGAACTAGAAGCAAATGACGCTAAAGATTTTATGAATGAAATTGGATTAAAAGAAACTGGCTTAGATCGATTGATTAAATCAAGTTATAAATCCCTTGATCTCGCAACCTATTTTACTGCTGGTCCTCAGGAAACTAGAGCTTGGACAGTAAAGAGAAACAGCAAAGCACCAGATGCAGCGGCAGTCATACATACTGATTTTAAAAAAGGTTTTATTAAAGCAGAAGTAATTGATTATGAAAATTATATAAAATTTAATGGTGAGGCCGGCTGTAGAGATAATGGTAAGTTAAGAATTGAAGGAAAAGAATATATTGTACAAGATGGTGATGTCTTACACTTTCGTTTCAATACGTGACCATATTTTTTTCATAGAGAAAAATACTAAAATACTAAAAATTAAAAGATAAACGATAGTTTTAAAACCAATTCTTTTTCTTTTTTCTAAATGTGGTTCTGCAGACCATGTTAAAAAGGCCGTAACATCTTTTGACATTTGGGATACAGTAGCTTTTGTTCCATCTGCGTATTCAACACTACCTTCGTTTAAAGGTTTTGCCATTTTTATCTTATTGCCAGGCATATATTTATTATAATAAACACCATCTTCTAGTTTCAAATTTGCTGGTGGATTTTCATCGTATCCCATTAAAATTGAATAAATATAATTTGCTCCACCTGCTCTTGCTTTTACCAACACAGACATATCTGGAGGATAAGCGCCACCATTCACAGCCCTGGCAGCTTTTTCATTTGGGTATGGGCTTTTAAATTTATCTTTAGGCAATCCAGCTCTTTCAAACATTTCACCTTCTTCATTTGGTCCATCTTTAATTTGATATCCAGCGGCAATCGCTTTAACTTCAGCATCTGAAAACTCTGGACCGCCCTTTTCTCCTAAATTTCTATAACTTAAATATTGCATTGAATGACAAGATGCACAAACTTCTTTGTAAACTTGAAATCCTCTTTGCAATTGAGATCGGTCAAATTTTCCAAACAAACCATTGAAAGACCAATCAACTTTTAAAGGTTTTGCCGCATCTCCCGCAGCATACAAATTAAAACAGATAAAACTAAAAAAAATAGTTATAAAAAATTTTTTCATTATTTAATTTAAATTTTTATCTTTTTTTGCTGCAGCCAAATTGCCTGAACCAGAAATAATTGGATCGGCAATACTAAGAGGTACTGGTTTTGTTTTTTCAACAAATCCGAGAACAGGCATAATAATTAAAAAGTGAGCAAAATAATAAACCGTAGCCACCCTACCTATCGCAACATAAGCACCCTCTGCAGGCATTGCACCAATGTAACCAAGTATCAGAACATCTAAAACTAGTATCCAAAAAAACTGTTTATATATTGGTCTAAATACTGCTGATCTTACCTTAGAAGTATCTAACCATGGAAGCGCCGCTAAAATCAAGATTGCGCTAAACATTAAAATTACACCGCCTAGTTTATCTGGTACAGATCTTAAAATTGCATAAAATGGCAGTAAGTACCACTCTGGAACAATATGTGCTGGGGTGATTAAGGGGTCAGCAGGTATATAATTATCCGAGTGTCCCAAAACATTTGGAGCATAAAAAACAAACCCTGCAAAAATAATCATAAATATTACTAGAGCAAATAAATCTTTGATTACAATGTATGGATGAAATGGAACTGTATCAGACCCATCTTTTTTTAAATCAATACCAACAGGATTGTTATTACCAGGAACATGTAATGCCCAAATATGAAGAACAACTAAACCCAAGATTAAAAAAGGTATTAAATAATGCAAACTAAAAAAACGAGTTAAAGTTGGATTATCAACCGAATAACCACCCCATAGCCACTGGGTGATACTTTCACCGACTAATGGTATTGCACTAAATAAATTAGTAATCACTGTTGCGCCCCAAAAACTCATTTGTCCCCATGGTAAAACGTAACCCATGAATGCAGCAGCCATCATTAAAATATAAATAAATATTCCTAATATCCAAATAACTTCTCTTGGTGATTTATAAGAACCATAAAATAGAGCTCTAAAAATATGAATGTAAACAGCTAGAAAAAACATCGAAGCGCCATTTGCATGAATGTATCTTATTAACCAGCCGTAATTTACATCTCGCATGATATGTTCTACGCTTGAGAAAGCCATATCTGCATGTGCAGTATAGTGCATCGCCAATACAATTCCGGTTATAATCTGAGTCATTAAACAAAAAGTTAAAATTCCTCCGAACGTCCACCAGTAATTTAAATTTTTTGGAGTTGGATACTGCATGAGATGCCCATTAAAAAGAGTTAGTAATGGTAATCTTTCATCAAACCATTTTCCAAAGGAAGATGTAGGTTTATAATTAGTTTCACTCATAACTATTTTATCCTATTAATATTTTTGTATCAGATACAAATTCATAATTTGGAACTTCCATGTTGACCGGCGCTGGTCCTTTTCGAATTCTGCCTGAAATGTCATAGTGTGAACCGTGACAAGGACAAAACCATCCTCCAAATTCACCTTGTTGTTTTAATGGGACGCAGCCTAAATGCGTGCAAACTCCAACCATGACCAACCACTCGTCTTTACCCTTTTTAACTCTTTCCTGATCCTTTTGCGGATCTTTAAGATCCTCTATTTTTACTTCTCTAGCCTTCTGAACTTCTTCGTCAGTTCTTCTTCTAATAAAAATAGGTTTTCCTCTCCACATAATTGTTACTTCATTGCCTTTTTCTATTTTACTAATATCAACCTCAACCTTTGCTAAAGCCTTCACTGATGCATCTGGATTCATCTGGGTAACTAAAGGTAATGCAATGCACCCTGCCCCAACAGCTCCAACTGCTGTAGTTGCTATATGAATAAATTCTCTTCTAGTTGGTTTTTTATTATTTTCTTCACTCATTTTTATGAGTTTCATTATATTATTATTTCAATATGTTTTTCTAATACTAGAATGACGCAGATTGGATAGTTTAATGATCAATGTAGCACTTTATCAACCTGATATACCCCAAAACACAGCCGCTATTATTCGGACGTGCGCTTGTTTTGATATAAAGTTAGAGATCATAAAGCCAGCAGGATTTGTCTTAAATGAAAAAAAGCTAAATCGAATCTACATGGATTATGTAAAAAACTGCGAGATTAAAATTTTTGAAAGTTTTGATAGTTTTATTAATGCGAAACAAAATAATAGAGTAATTCTTTTTACAACAAAGTCTAAAAAGTATTATTATAATTTTCAATTTGAAAAGGGTGATACTTTATTATTTGGCAGTGAAAGTCATGGCGTCAGCGAGGAAGTGCACAATACTATAAAAAATAAAATGATAATTCCTATAAAAAAAGATACAAGATCATTGAATTTATCCTCATCAGTTGCTATTGCAGCATCAGAGGCTTTGAGACAAATTTCTTTAAAAAATTAAAACTTTTTTCAATCAAAACAAAATGATAAAATAATTTATGGATAAACAACCAATAACAGTATCAGGTCTTAAAAAAATAAAACTAGAGTTGGATGAAAGAAAAAATATCATCAGACCTAAAATTGTTCAAGCTATAGCAGAGGCAAGATCGCATGGTGATTTAAAAGAAAATGCCGAATATCACGCTGCTAAAGAAGAGCAAGGTTTGAATGAAAAAAGAGTTCAAGAGTTGGAAACCACTATAGCAACTGCGAATGTTATTGATATTACAAAAATTAAAAAAGATGACAAAGTTATTTTTGGAGCAACAATAATAGTAAAAGATTTAGAAACTGAAAAAGAAAATAAATATAAAATAGTTGGAAAAGATGAAGCTGATGTAAAAAGCGGTCTTATTTTTTTTCAATCCCCAATGGGAAAAGGATTTATAGGTAAATCAAAAGGTGAATTCGCTGAAATTAAAACGCCATCTGGAGAAAAAAATTTTGAAATTATAGATGTTCAATATATTTAACTACTTGAATAGCTTTGTAGCATCATCAATGTCTTTTTCACGAATTTCATAACTATTTGCTAGCCATCTTTTTTTTAAAAAATTTAGAGCGTTTCCTAATTTCTCTCCTTCTTTAAAACCTTTTTGAAAAAGAATATTGGTATCAAAATTAAAAATAGGTGGTTCAGTCTCCTTAATAATTTTTAAATTATTTTCATATAATTCCTGCTCATATTTTTCATTAACCAGATACTGAAAGTGTACAAAATCTACTACAGAAGAGACGCCATATTCTAAAACTTTTTTTTTCAAAGTATCTAGTTTTTCAATATTATCAGTAGTTTTGAAAGTAAATTGAGATTGCAGGTTATTAAGTCTTTTTTTAACTTCATTTGATAAACTAAAATCTTTTACAAATCTCTCAAAATTTTTAGTTTGATCAATTAAAAGTAATGATAATAAAACTACCCAATCGACCTCTTTTTTCAAAATTTTTTTTTTTCTATCAAATTCAAGTCTGGTCAAATATTTTATACCTTTAAATACTGAAAGATATAAATCTTTAGAAAAATCATTTTGAAATAATTTGTAAGCTTTACCACTTGTAAGAGTTTTTTTTAGTTCATCTAAAAGCCTGGCTTTTGAAAGCTGTTCAATATTTGAAAAATTTTTTTGTATTGCGCTAATAATATACTCTTCATGATGAGTTTTTGAAAATTGAATAAAAAATCTGAAGTATCTTAAAGCTCTTAAATAATCTTCTTTAATTCTTTTAACAGGATCACCTATAAAACGAATAATGCCATTTTTTAAATCATCTACGCCTTTGAATGGATCATAAATTCTACCTTTTAAATCGCAATAGATTGAATTAATTGTAAAATCACGTCTTAGAGCATCTTGTCTCCAATCATTGGTGAATACTACATTTGCATGCCTTCCATCATGATCTAAATCTTTTCGAAGTGTATTAACCTCATAAAAATTGTTATTTAAAAAAACTTTAATTGAACCATAATTTTCATAATGATCATCAAATGAAATATTATTTGCATTTAGCTTTTTTTTAATTTCCAGTGGAGTTAACGATGTTGCAAAATCAATATCTGCAAGTTCTTTTCCAAATATTAAATCTCTAACACATCCCCCTACAAATAAACAAACAACTTCATTTTCTTCTGCATTCAGTAGATTAAAAATCCGCTTTGCGTCCTCAAGATCATTGAATTTTTCTAGATTACTTATCATCTGGTATGGCTGGGGCACTAGGATTCGAACCTAGGATGGCGGTACCAAAAACCGCTGCCTTACCGCTTGGCTATGCCCCAATATTTTTCAATTATAATGTTTTGGTCAGTGTAGTCCAAAACTTTAATTTGTGCTTTTTAATGATTTTTTTTACATTTAAAAGTGATTTCTTATTTTTTGCAATTACAAAAAAGGCAGACCCGCTTCCTGTCATTGAATAATAATAGGTATTATCGATACTTTCTATTAATTTAATCAAACTATTTAGGCTGGGAAATAATCTTGCTGCAGGTTTTATTAAGTCATTTCCATAAAAGCTCAAAGTTTTAAAAAGTTTATCTTTATCTCTAAAGCTAAATACTTTTTTTTTATTAGTTATTGGTTTTTTAGAGAATTCTTTAAACACTCTCTTAGTTGAAAGATTTTTATTTGGAAAAATGATAAGCATCTGCAAGTTAAGTTTTTTGGTATACTCCTTAAATTTCTCACCAAATGAACTGACTAATTTTAAATTTTTATTAACAAATAAAGGACAATCCTTGCCAACCTGACTTAAAATTTTAATTGTCTCTTTTTTAGATATTTTTAATTTGAACTTTTTCTTTAGAAAAAAAAACAACGCAGTAGCATTTGATGATGCACCACCCATACCAGATCCGCTTGGAATATTTTTTTTTATATAAATACTAAAATTTTTTTCTTTTATCTGTTTAAAATTTTTTTTCATTAATTCTAAAAGCAGTAAAAGAGTGTTACTATTTTTTTTCACTTTTAGGTTATTGCTAAATTTACATATATCTTTACCAAGATTATTTTCTGTTATTGAAATTTTATCGTGTAAATTAATGAGGGTTATCAAGCTATACAGCCGGTGATAGTTATTTTTTTTTCCTAAAATCTTTAAAAATAAATTTATTTTTGCATATGATCTGATTGTTTTAGTCATTCAAACCATTTAAAATTTTTCTCTCAATTGTATCTTTTCTTTTCTCGTCAATATTTTCTAAATTCAAGGCATTTTGCCATACATATCTTGCCTGCAAATATTTTTTTTGCTTCCACAAGACGTCACCATAATGGTCATAAACCTCGCTCTCAGAAGAAGTTTTTTCATAAGCAAGTCTTAGCAGGTCTTCTGCTTTATCATAATCACCTTGAAGATAATAAGCCCAACCTAATGAATCAATAATATATCCCAATTCCCAGCGACTTAACTTGACGGCATCTTCAAGCATGGCTTTGGCTTCACTTATATTTTGTTCTCTTTCTAACCAACTGTAAGCTAAATAATTAATGACCGAATATTGCCTTGGAGATAAGCTTAATGATTTTTTAAAACTTTTTTCTGCACTCTTCCATAAATTTAATCTCTCATAACAAATTCCTTTAAAATAAAAAAAGGACCAATCAAGTTTATCTGAACTTTCAATTTCCACTTTTTCATAAAATTCTAATGCTTTTTTAAATTGTTTTTTAATTCTGTAGTAATTAGCTAAATCTAAATACTTATCGCTTTTAAAAATATCATCGGAAATAATTTTTTTCTCTAAATTTTTAATATTATCTAGATCATTCTTATTTGCTGCAATTCGGTAATTGACCAGCCATTCATATTCTGATCCTATATTTTTAATTCTATATAAAATTCTATTATCAAAATTATAAGCGTTGCTGTAAAAAATCATATTCTCAAAGCGTAAAAGATTATTTGATAAAAACTTATTATTAAAATCTAAGGATATTGATAATAAAATTTCAGCAAATTCTAGATCATCTCTTTGCTGATATAAGTTTGAAAATAAGTAAAAAATCTCAGAAATATTATCCTCAATACTACTAAAGTTATAAAAATTAATAATCCTAAAATCTTCTTTTTCAAAATTTAAATAACTTTGTTTAAGTAAAATATTTTTTTTGTCTTTTGTTAAAAGATTTTTTAAAATTTGCTTAGCTTTCTTTTTATTATTATTTCTAATTTCGTTCCAAGACGATAAAATTTGATATCTAATATAATTGTCTGAGCTTAAAATTTTTTTATTATATATATTGTAAAGATTTGCATTATTGATGTAATTTGAAGCTAGAAACTGATTAATCAAAGAAATGGTTGGGTATCTTGAATTAATATTTTTTATTAATTGAATTTTTTGAAACTCATCGGCTTTTTCGAGCAAAATCCAAAATTCTAATGATGATTTTAATTCTGTAAACAAAAGATCATTAATATTTAAACTTCTCAACAGATCTAGCGCTACATCATAATCTTTGGCTTTAATAAAATGTATAACTTTAATAAAATCAAATAATAAAATATTTTCATATTTATCTTCAGTTTTTAAAACTTGCTTTACTGCCTGATCAAATTGTCCATTAACTATCAATGAGTTAATAAATTTTATATCATAATCAGAATGCTTTCCCTCTAAACGATCTATTTTATTAAAATTTAATGCAGCTAAATTATGCTGTTTTTGTTGATGCAAAATCGAAGCATATAAATAGTTTTTAATATAATCTTTTGATTGAATTTTTTCTTGATCATTGAATAAGAATGCATAACCATTACTGATTGATAATATGACTAAAAATATTCCAATTGATAAAATTTTTTTTAAAGACATAGAGTTACATGCATATTAATAAAAATATCTTAGATTTTTATCAATCATCAGGCTTATATGATAGAGTCATTTTAAGAAAAAGTAATATAGAAAATAAACTTACCCTTATAAATCTTAAAACAAAAATAGCTTCACTAGCGAGTTTTTATAATAAGAATAAAAATCAAGCTGTTTTCTCGGATGGCAATGAAAATTCTAAGATTATGATAATTGGAGATATGCCGGGTGTCTCAGATGAAATTAAGAAAAAACCATTTTCAGGTGATGCAGGTGAATTGCTCGATAAAATGTTATTAGCAATTAATTTAGATCGAAACAAAGTATACCTTACCAACATTATTAATTATAGATTAGAAGATAATAAGAAACCAAGTGAAAAAGACATTCAAAAATTTTTACCATTAATCATAGATCATATTAGTATTATTAATCCAAAAGTCGTTTTGTTAATGGGTGCGGTAACATCACAAGCGTTGATCGGTAAAGAGAATTCAATATCAAAAATAAGAGGAAAGTGGTTTAATTTAAAAATAAAAAATAAATTTATTAATTTTATGCCGACGTTACATCCTGTGTTTCTTATGAGACAAAGTGAACAAAAAAAATTAGCGTGGGAAGATCTAAAAAGATTTTATAATAAATTAGTTTCTGAAAAATTGTGTTAGATAAATTTGTAGAAAAAAAAATTTCTAATTTTATTATAGGCGTGGATGAAGTTGGCAGAGGTCCGTTAGCAGGACCTGTAGTTTCTGCAGCTGTTATTCTATCTGAAGATTTTGATACTAATGATATCAATGACTCTAAAAAATTATCAAAGTCAAAAAGGGAATTAATTTATGAGCAAATTATTAATAAATGTGATTTCAAAATTGGAATAGCTAGTGTTAATGAAATTGATAAATATAACATTTTACAAGCTTCGTTGTTATCAATGCAAAGAGCAGTGAGTCAGTTTAAATCTAAAGATCATTATACGGTTTTAGTAGACGGTCCTTGGTCATACGATAACAGCAACAGTCTAATCATACCAAAGATCAAAGGTGACTCCATATATCCATCTATTGCTGCCGCTTCAATTATTGCAAAAGTTTATAGGGATAATTTGATGTCATCACTATCAAAAAAATTTTCTAATTATCTTTGGGAAAAAAACTCTGGATACGGAACAAAAGAGCATTTGAGTGCAATTAAAAAATATGGAATATCTTCACACCACAGAAAATCTTTTGCTCCAGTACACAAAATATTGAGTCTACAAAAATAGAGGGCACTAAAACTCTTTTAAGTCAGTTGACATTTAAAGCTTAATCTAGTCTATTCTACCTCCGGTTGAAATATGACTTTAACTAAACTTTATAATTCAGATTGTCTTCAACAACTTAAAAAATTGGAAAGTGAGACAGTAGACTTAATATTTGCTGACCCTCCGTACAATTTACAACTTAAAAATCAACTTTCACGTCCGGATAATTCTAAAGTGAATGCAGTCAATGATTATTGGGATCAATTTAATTCTTTCAAACACTATGATGAATTTACTTACGAATGGTTGTCAGAATGTAAAAGAGTTTTAAAAAAAAATGGGGCTCTATGGGTTATTGGAAGCTATCATAATATTTTTAGAGTTGGAAAAATACTTCAAGACCTAAATTATTGGATTTTAAATGATGTTATTTGGAATAAAAAAAATCCCATGCCAAACTTCAGGGGAACGCGATTAACTAATGCTCATGAAACTTTAATTTGGGCGACCAAATCTGAAAAATCAAAATATACTTTTAACTATCATTCTATGAAAACATTTAATGATGATAAGCAACTAAGATCAGATTGGAGTATAGCTATATGTAACGGATCAGAGAGAATTCAAAATAATAGTAAAAAAGCACACTCCACTCAAAAACCAGAAGCCCTACTTTACAGGGTCATTATGTGCTCAACAAAAAAAAATGATATTATCTTAGATCCATTTATGGGATCTGGTACAACTGGTGCAGTTGCAAAAAAATTAGGTAGAAATTTTATCGGTATTGAAAAAGATAAAAATCACTTCAAGGTTGCAGAACAAAGAATTGCTAAAATCAAACAAATTCAAGATAACTTTAATAATCAAATGTCTGACAAAAAAAATGAAAAAAGAATACCTTTTGGGTATCTTGTTGAAACCGGTATAGTTGAACCAGGGCTAGATTTATTTGATCCTAAAAGAAAATATAAAGCAAAAGTAATGGCAGATGGGTCTATTTACTGTAATAAAATTCAAGGATCGATTCACAAAGTTGGTGCAGAAATACAAAATTTACCATCATGTAATGGCTGGTCTTACTGGCATTTTAATATTGAGGGAAAAATTGAACCCATTGATTATTTAAGAAAAAAAATCAGAGATTCTATCTAAAAATCACTTTTATTCGCATTATAATCAAAAATATAAGAATTGATTGTTTTAGTTAAAAAATGAATTTTGCATATTATTTTTATGATCTGATTTCTAATATTTCTAAGCACAAAGCTTGATAAGTGAAATATTATTAAATTATTTTCTGATTTACTAATTACTTTTAAAATTCTTTTTTGTCTTAACTTGGACAATTTATCAGCACTAACTAAATTTTTGTTAATTAAATTAAATAAATGCATTGAGTCTTCTAACGCCATTGATGCCCCTTGGGCTCTAGAAGGTATAAAACCATGAGCACTATCTCCGATAAAAATTGATTTGTCATGTCCATAAAAAATTTTATTTAGTTTATAAATTGGCCAAATAACAGTCTTAGTTGTTTTAAAAATCTCGTGGTGATCCTGCGGAATAATATCTTTGTAATCATTAAAAAAATTTTCAAGAGGGTAATTATAATGATTAATATCTTGTTTGAGTTCAATTTTTTTTACAAGTGTAAATGATTTATTTAATTTTTTATCAATTGGATATTTAACTAAATGACAGTTTTTACCTAAACAAACATCAATGTGATCTTCAATTTCTAAGTTCTTATAAAAACCTCGAATAGCGCTGTAACCTGAATATACTGGCTTAATGTTATTAATTCTTAGCTTCGAAAATATTCCATCAGCAACTATTATAATATCAAACTCTAATTGATTATTATCCTCTAATATTATTTTTTTTTCATCAAAGCTTACAACTTTTTGTTTTATTATGTTTTTGCTTAATGAATATTCATGAATCAAAAATTTTATCAATTCAGATCTATTCAAAGTGATATAGCTCTCATTTTTTAGATAGTTCAAATTCATATCTGAAATTCTACTTGATGATACCATGTCAAAAAAAGAAATTTTTTTGATCGAACAAAAGTTATCTTTTTGAAAATTTGAAAAATTTAGATGTGATAGAACTTTTTTTCCGTTTGGGGAAATTTGAATACCGCTAACATTGGTATCTTGAATATTATCTTTTTCAAAAATAGATATATCGAAATCTAACGATTTCTTTAATAAACTGGCAAGTGCTAAACCCGCAATTCCACATCCAATAATTCCAATTTTTTTCATTATAAAAATTTTATTTTAGATAATATCTTTTTTAAAAAACTGGAAACAAATTCTTTTTTTAATTGATCATTACTATAAAATTTAAACTGATTTAATTTAATCTTTGTAAGGTCTGAAGGTTTTATTTCAACCAGAGTAATATCGGCTTTAAAGTTTGAAATAAAAATATTAATTTTATGATTAACTGAAAAAGTAAATTTTTTCGAAAATAAAGCCGTTATATTATTCTTAAGTTTTTTTTCTGAAACCTCCAATAAAGGTACGTTTAAAAATCCATTTAATGGTCCAAATTTAGTCTCAAAATTTAATAAAATTTTTTTTTTAACAATATAAATTAATGCATAAAACTTTCTTACTTTAATTTTAGTTAAAGATTTTTTTTTAGAATTTTTTTTCAAGCCATTAAAAAATTTACAAGTGAAATTTAAACAACACTGATCACACAAAGGTTTTTTGGGTCTGCAAATAAGAGCACCCAATTCCATAATGCCTTGCATCAATGAACTTGAATTTTTTTTAACTTTGACTTCATTTAATTTTATTAAAATTTTTTTGTTATCTTTAATATTATGTAATCTTGAAAATACTCTTTTTACATTTCCATCAATACCAATCTCACTTTTATCAAAAGCTATAGATAAAATTGCTTTGGCGGTATAATCTCCAATCCCAGGAAGATTAATGAGTTTATCGTATGTACTAGGTAAGCGAGAATTATATTTATCAGATATAATTTGTGCTGTTTGTAATAAATTTTTTGCTCTTCGATAATAACCAAGTCCTTGCCATAACTTATTAATTCTGTCTAATCTAGTTTTGGCTAACAAATCAATTCTAGGTATTTTTTTATAAAAATTATTAAAATAAGGGATAACTGTTTTGACTTGTGTTTGCTGTAGCATAAACTCACTAAGTAAAACTTTATAATGTCTATCTGATTGATTTTGATAAGATCTCCAGGGTAAATCTCTCTTATGTTTTTTATACCAGGCTAAAATTTTATTTGATATTGATGATGACATAAATAAATGAAAAAAAATCGTACTTTTAGTTCACTAAAACCTATCAGAAGTTTAATACCAGACAATATAAAGAAAATAATTAAAAATACTCCAACTACAGATATTTCTAACTTAAAGCGCTCATGGGAAAAGATATTGGGAAAAGAGCTTTCTAATAAGTGCACTCTTTTAAAAGTTCAAAAAAATAACAGTGAAAATTCTTTATTTCTCAAAGTAGATAGATCTGATTTAATTGATATTGATTACTCCAGAGATGAAATTGCGGAAAAAATCAATTCATTCCTGGGCTTTAAATATATTTCTAAAATTTTAATAAATCCTCATGATAATAAGAGTCCACAAGAAACAAAAAAGTCTCTAAATTTAAACAAAAAAATGGAAAATTTGATAGATTCGATACAAGATGAGGATTTAAAAGAAAAGTTAAAAAATTTTAATAAAAAAAATGAAAAGTAAACTCTTTAAATTTATTGCTGTAGCCTTGTTAATTTTTAATACCTCTAATGCAAAAACTGAAGATTTTCCTTATTATGGTAAATTTAATCCTGAACCAAAAATTATAATTAAAGTTTTTTCCTCATTAACCTGTCCTCACTGCGCTGATTTACATATTAATTATTTGCCTAATATTATAGAAAAATTTGTAAATTCTGGACAAGCTGCAATAAAATTAATGGATTACCCTTTGGATTTGCCTGCACTAAAAGCGGCTCAAATTGCTAAATGTTTTCCTAATGAGACACAACTTAAATATTTAGATGAAATTTATCTAACGCAGTCAGAATGGACTCAGGCAAAAACACTTTCTGATTTACTGAGCAATTTAGAAAAGATTGCTACAAAACAAGGTTTGGGTGAAGCTGAATTTAAAAAATGCGCAAATGATAAAAAAAGTGAGGATATTGTTTTAAAAAGTCGAATTGACGGGCAATCAAAATATGAAATTAATTCAACACCAACACTAATAATTAATGAAAAAAAATTTAATGGTACTTTTAATGAGCTTGAGGAGTATCTTAAAAAATTATTATAATTAATGAAATTTAAAGAAATTGAAGTCTCTGGATTTAAATCATTCGCGGATAAAACTCATTTATTCATTGAGCCAGGCTTAACGGGTATTGTAGGGCCAAATGGTTGTGGAAAATCAAATGTCGTCGAGGCGCTACGTTGGTGCATGGGTGAAACATCTGCTAAAAGTTTAAGGGGTTCTGGAATGGAGGACGTTATTTTCAACGGAACATCTAATCGACCTTCAAAAAATATTTGCGAAGTAACTATTAAAATTGATAACAATGAAGACTCCCCTCAGTTTAAAGGAATTCCGGAGATTGAGGTTAAAAGAAAACTCGAAAAGGATAAAGGCTCTAAATATTATATAAATGGAAAAGAAGTTAGGGCAAAAGATGTTCAAATACTTTTTGCAGACCTATCAACCGGTCCTCACTCTCCATCAATGGTCAGTCAAGGACGAGTAGGTGCACTGATCACCGCCAAACCAACTGATCGAAGAGCCATTCTAGAAGAAGCTGCAGGAATAGCGGGTCTGCATGCTAGAAGGCACGAGGCTGAACTTAGATTAAATGCTGCAGAGAATAATTTAAAAAAAGCTGATGATCTAATGAAGCAAACCGAAAACCAACTTAAAAGTTTAGTGAAACAAGCAGAAGAGGCTTCTCGTTACAAAGAAATATCTGATGAAATTAGAAGATATGAAGCAATTACAATTTTTTTAAATGCTAAAAATGTTGAAGACGAGATAGAAGAAAATAAAGAAAAATTAAATGAATTTGAAGATGAAATTAGTGCTGTAAATATTGAAAAGAATTTTAATGAAAGTGAAATTGAAAAATTAAAATTAGAAATTACACCGATTATCAATAAATCTAATGAGCTTAATAATAATTTACAAAAACTAAAAATAGAATTTGATCAAATCAATAAAGATGAGGAAAGAGCTAAATTAGAAATTGAAAAAACAAAAAAAGATATAAAACTTACTTATAACGATATTAGTAGAGAGAAAGAGATTGTAGCTAATTCAACAAATAACGAAGAGCGATTAAATAAAGAACAAGAAGATATAATTAATATTGAAAAAAATTATTACGATATCGAAAAATCCGCAACTGATGATTACAAAGAATCACTTAGTGCCCTAAATAAAGCAAAAGAAAGTCTTAAACTTTTTTTTAATAAGCTTATTCAAATCATCAAAGATAAAGAAGATATTGATGAAAATCTAATTCAGAGAGAGTTTGACCAAAATTTTAATGATGTTGAAGACAAACAAGAAAAATACGCATCAAGATTTGGTAAATATGATTTGGTTAAACAAGAAGCAAATAAAAGAAAGGAGAGATTAAATAATATTGAAAAAGAAATTAAAAACTGGAGAGATCTTAAAGAAAATTCTTCAAACAAATTAAATGAGCTGAATGAAAAGGTTAATAATCTTGAAAAAAATCTTGAAGTCGAAGAGGATAAGCCAAGACAAATTGCGGAAAAAAGAGGTTCTTATCTACAGAATATTAAAAATGTAGAAGAAGATATTTTGATTATCAAATCAGATATTTTGCTTAGAGAAAACAAAGTCAATGAGCTAAACCTGGCTCTAAAAAAAATAAATGAGAGTACTCTACAAAAAACAGAGTTTAGGGTTCGGTCACAAACAATTATTGAAGGTTTAAAAGTAAAACTTAAAGAACTTGAACAAAGATCACTTTTAGAATTTAATATTGACTTAAAAAGTATACCCGATTTTTCAAAAATTGAAAATTTACAAGACCTCACATTTGAGGATACTCAAAGTCACCTGGAAATCTTAAAAAAACGAAGAGAAGCAATGGGTGCTGTAAATTTAAGAGCTGATAACGAAACCAAAGAACTTCAAGATAAAATTGATAAAATGATGGAAGACAGAAAAGATCTTGTTCATGGATTGCAAAAATTAAAATCAAGTATCAATGATCTAAATCAAAAAGGCAGGGAAAGACTTTTGGATGCTTTTGAAAAAGTAAATAGAAAGTTTAACGATGTTTATACAAAACTTTTTGCGGGTGGAAATGCAAGATTAGAATTAATTGAGTCTGATGATCCATTAGAAGCAGGCCTAGAACTCCTTGTGAGCCCTCCTGGAAAAAAACTTCAATCTATTACTCTCTTGTCAGGAGGTGAACAGGCTTTAACAGCTTTGGCATTAATTTTTGCAGTCTTTTTAATTAACCCTGCTCCTATATGTGTATTAGATGAGGTTGATGCCCCTCTTGATGATGCTAATGTTACACGTTTCAATACACTGGTTGAAGAACTAACGAGAATAACAAATACAAAATTTTTAATTGTCACTCACCATGCTTTAACGATGTCAAAGATGAACAGATTATACGGTGTGACAATGGCGGAAAGAGGAGTTAGCCAACTCGTTGCCGTTAATCTTGATAAAGCAGAAGAATTAGTCGCTTAATTCTTAGATGGAAATTAAAGAAATCAAAGAAAAAGTTAAAAAATTAAAAGACGAATTAAAATCAAAGGAACTAAAAAAAGAAGGTTCAAGTTCTATGGGCATTGCTCTTAAAATGGGAACCGAATTTGTTGCTGCTGTTTTTGTCGCAAGTTTTATTGGTTTTCATGTTGATAAATGGCTACAAACTACGCCAATTTTTATAATAATTTTTTTTATTATCGGATCAGTTGCAGGCATTTTAAATGTTGTGCGCTCTTCTAAAATGATTAATAAAGACTAAATTTTATGGCAAATCCAATGCAACAGTTTGAAGTTAAGACTATCGGTCCAAAGATAGTTTTTGGGAACTTTGATGTATCTTTTACTAATTCTAGCCTTTTTATGGTTATTACGGTTGCTACTATTTCTATTTTATTTACCCTGGCCACTCAAAAAAAATCACTTGTCCCATCAAGAATACAGTTTTTATCCGAAATGACATACGAGTTTGTAGCAAAAATGATATCTGAAACAGCGGGTTCTAAGGCAAGACCTTTTTTTCCTTTTGTTCTAACACTTTTTTTATTTATTTTATTTTGCAATATGATTGGAATGATACCCTATTCTTTTACCGTTACGAGCCATATCATTGTAACGTTTGCATTAGCAGCATTTGTATTTATTGGAGTTACAATCGTCGGCTTTGCGAAGCATGGCTTAGGTTTTTTAAAACTTTTTGTACCCTCGGGGGCTCCAGCAATATTACTTCCTCTCATAATTATTATTGAGATTGTATCTTACCTAAGCAGACCAATAAGTTTATCAGTAAGATTATTTGCAAATATGATGGCAGGACATGCAGTTCTTAAAGTGTTTGGGGGATTTGTAGTAAGTTTGGGAGTAATAGGTGGTTGGTTACCACTTGGATTTTCAGTTGCATTAACAGGCTTAGAGTTTCTTGTTGCGTTTCTACAAGCTTATGTTTTTGCAATACTATCGTGCATCTATTTAAATGATGCATTAAATTTACATTAACTTTAACAAAGGAGAAAACAATGGAACTAGAAGCAGCAAAAATGATTGGAGCGGGATTAGCATCTTTAGCATTAATTGGTGCAGGTTTGGGTATCGGAAATATTTTCGGTAACTTTTTATCAGCAGCAATAAGAAATCCATCAGCAGCTCAGAAACAGTTTCCAAATTTACTATTAGGTTTCGCATTAGCCGAAGCTACTGGGTTATTTGGATTGGTACTTGCGTTCATTATACTTTTTGCATTTTAATAAAGGTAATAATGTTTAGAGCGATTATTTTATTCGTGGGACTGTCCACTGCCTCGGCCTTATCTGCCGAAAGTAGTGGCATGCCCCAGTTAGATCCTGGCGTTTGGGTTCCTCAAATTTTCTGGTTAATCATTACTTTTGGTTTTTTGTATGTTGTAATTTCAAAAGTAGTTTTTCCAAGACTTTCTGAAAGTATAGAACAAAGAAATGATTATATCAGTGACCTTTTAGATGAGGCAAAAAAACTCTCTGAGCAGACAGAAAAATTAAATAAAGAATATTCAGAATTTATTGCAAATTCAAAGAAAGAAGCGCAAGAAATAATTGCTACCGACAGAAAAAAACTTAATTCAGAATTTAATACAAAAAGAGATGAACTTGATACAAAGATCAAAAAGATGACAGATGAAGCTGAAAAAGAGATTAATAATTTTAAAAATAACTCTATTAATCAAATCAAAGATATCGCAAATCAAGTTACCTCTGAAATTTTAAATGAGCTATCTATTAAAAATTATGTTGATGAGAAAATTATCTCATCCAAAATTGATGAAATAAGCAAAAAAAGAATTGGGGACTTAAACTAAATGTTTGATGCAACATTTTGGGTTGGTATAGCCTTTATCTTATTCTTTGCTCTTTTAATTTACAAAGGAGTTCCAAAACTAGTACTTAATCAGATTGATCATAAAATTAATGAACTTAAAAACAAAATTAATGAAGCTGAAAATCTGAAAAATGAAAGTGAAAATTTATTAAGCAAAGCTCAAGGAAAGCTTCAAAACTCTAAAACTGAAAATAATGATATTTTGACAAAAGCACAAAAAATCAGTGATGATGAAATTGCTATTGCGTTAGAAAAAATGAAAGCTTCATTAGATAATAAGGAAAAGTCGGCTCAAAATAAAATTGAGCAATCTAAAAATGATGCGATTTATCAGGTCAAAAAAGTAGCTACACAAGTTGCTCTAGAGACTGTTGAAAAGGTTTTGATTGAAAACTTGGATCAAAAGAAACAAGAGGAAATTAATGTTTCTAAACTTAAACAATCTATAGAAAAATTAAAAAATATTAATTAGGTTAACTATTGTGCGAGCCATCACAATATGGTGGGTTTTTAGTTAACTTACAACTACACAAGTAGTAATCTTTAGTTTCTTCAACTCTAAAACTTTGGGATTTCTTTTCTGACTTTCCTTTATGAGATCCATCACACATTGGTTGTTTTCCAGATAGACCGCAAGTGCACCAGAAATATACTCTATCTTTATCAAGCTTAACTTGTATAGGTTGTTTAATTTTTTTTTCCATGAGTCTATACATACGTATTCTAAAATATAAAAATGTAAAATAGAAAATGGCAGTTTTTACAAAATTACAAACTCACGAGATAAATAAAATTCTAGGTAACTACAACTTAGGACGATTAAAAAAATTTCACGGAATTAAACAAGGAGTGGAAAACACAAATTACTTTATCAAAACT
>VTPE01000087.1 GCA_008638005.1 Pelagibacteraceae bacterium
AAAGTATCCTTTGTTACGATATATTGCATTTAAAAAAAGGCCCTCCTCCATCTATCAATCTAGATGAGGAATTGAAAAATGGAAAAGCTATCAGAAATTTAATAGAAAATAATTTGGTTAATTCTTGCCATGATATTTCTTCTGGAGGAATTATTCTCGCCCTCTTAGAGATGTCCATTTCATCTAATATTGGCTTTAAAATAAATACAAATAAAAAAGGTTTTGATCAAATTAAGTATCTATTTGGTGAAGATCAGTCGCGTTATATTATCGAGGTAACAGAGGAAAATAATAACAAGGTTTCTGAGTATCTAAAAAAGCAAGATGTGAGTTATGAGATAATTGGCACAACCTCAGCTGAAATAACAATAGATGAAGTCTTGAAATTTAACATTGATGAATTAAGTAAGCTTAATAAAGAATGGTTTCATAAATATAATAACTAAAATGCCAATCAAACAACAAGAAATAGAAGTTTTGCTAAAAGAAGGTTTTCCAGATGCAGATATTGAAATTCAAGATCTAGCAGGTGATGATAATCATTTTTCAGCGAAAATAGTTTCTAGCCAATTCAAAGGAAAAAACCGTGTACAACAACATCAAATGGTTTACAAAGCTTTAAAGGGTAAAATGGGTGGCGAACTTCATGCTCTTGCTTTAACAACTGAGGAAAAATAAATGTCAGATATTAATAAACAATTAGATGAAATCATAAAAAATAACAAAGTAGTATTATTTATGAAAGGCACACCTGATATGCCTCAGTGCGGTTTTTCCATGGCTGTAGCAAATGTTCTGAAACATTTAGAAGTTGAATTTACAGGTATTAATGTTTTGGATGATGAAGAAATCAGAAATGGAATTAAAGAGTACAGCAACTGGCCAACTATACCTCAGCTATATGTTAAGGAAGAGTTTGTGGGTGGATGTGATATTATTAGAGAAATGTTTGAGAAAAAAGAATTACAAAAACTTTTTCAAGAAAAAGAAATCAAATATAAAAATTAAATTATCTAGAGTAGTATTCTACAACTAAATTTGGTTCCATAATCGCTGGATACGGTATCTCGTCAATTTTTGGAACACGAGCTAATTTAGCTGTCATTTTTTTATGATCTGCAACAATATATTCAGGAACATCTCTCTCTTTTAATTGAGTTGATGATAAAACATAAGCTAATTGCTTTGATGACTCTTTAATCTCAACTAAATCCTGATCATTTAATTTGTAACTAGAAATATTAACTCTCTTACCGTTTACTTTAACATGACCATGATTGATAAGTTGTCTTGCTTGAAAAACTGTTGTTGCAAACTTTGCTCTGTAAATCACAGCATCCAATCTACTTTCTAATAATCCTACAAGATTTTCTCCAGTATTGCCTCTTCTTCTATCTGCCTCTCTATAAAGATTTCTAAACTGTCTTTCGTTTAGATTGCCATAATAGTTTTTTAATTTTTGTTTTGCTTGTAACTGAATTTTGTAATCCGAAGGTTTTGCAGATGATCTTTGTCCATGCTGTCCTGGACCATAAGCTCTAGAGTTAAATGGACTTTTTGGTCTTCCCCAAATATTTGCACCTAGTCGTCTATCAACCTTGTGCTTAGATTTAATTCTTTTTGTCATTAATAAAAACTGGAGTTATAGATATCAAAACCTTGTTGTCAAATGGTACTTGAGGGTGCATTTTCCTTATATAATTTGTAATCAATGCTATCTAACAATGCTCTAAAAGAAGCTTCTATAATGTTAGGCGAAACCCCTACCGTAAACCAGCTTTTACCTTTATCATCTATGCTTTCAATTGATACACGAGTTGTAGCATTAGTACCTGAATTTAAAATTCTAACTTTATAATCCACTAATCTCAGGTCTTTTAAATAATCAGAATATTTTCCAATATTATCTAAATTTTTTCTTATAGCTTGATCCAATGCATTTACTGGTCCGTTACCCTCTCCCTCGCAAACAATCTCTTTCCCATCAACGAGTAAAAATGCCTTTGCAACTGAGTTTATATTTTTATCAGAAGTATTTTTTACAATCTTGACTTCATAGTTTTTAATTTGAATATAACTTGGAATTTCACCAAGAAGCCTTCTTGATAAAAGCTCGAAAGATGCATCGGCACCATCATATGAGTAACCTGTAAACTCTCTGTCTTTTACCTCATCTAAAATTGTTTGTATTTTAGGATCATCTTTATTTATTTTAATACCAAGCTTTTCTAATCTTGATAAAATATTTGATCTACCCGCTTGATCAGAAACTATAATAGCTCTTTCATTTCCTACATCTTGAGGGTTAATATGCTCATAAGTTTTTGGATCTTTTTCAACGGCGGAAACATGCAAGCCACCTTTGTGTGCAAAAGCTGACGCTCCAACGTAAGGCGCATGTTTGTTTGAAGTTTTATTCAGCACTTCATCTAAAAGTCTGGAACAATCAGTTAAATTCGTTAGACCTTTTTTTGTAATATTTGTTTCAAATTTAGAATTAAATGTTTTTTTTAATACTAAGGTTGGAATAATCGTAACTAGATTAGCATTGCCACATCTTTCTCCTAGACCATTCAAAGTTCCTTGAATTTGTCTAGCCCCTGCTAAAACTGCTGATAAAGAATTTGCTACCGCATTACCAGTATCATTGTGTGCATGAATACCCAGGTGATCATTGGGAATAATATTTGAAACCTCAGAGACAATTTCTCCTATTTCGTTTGGCAAGGTTCCTCCATTAGTATCACAAAGCACGATCCATCTTGCCCCATTATCATAAGCAGATTTAATACAGGATAAGGCATAATCTTTATTATTTTTATATCCATCGAAAAAATGCTCAGCATCAAACATAAATTCTTTATTATTTTTAATAAAGTAACTAGCTGTTTCTTTAATATTATTTAAATTCTCATCTTTTGAAATTCCAAGCGCTACATCAACGTGGAAGTCCCATGATTTTCCAACTATGCAAACATGATTAATTTTAGCGTTTATAATTGAAGAAATTCCAGGGTCATTCTCACAGCTTCTTCCAGATCTTTTAGTCATTCCAAAAGCTACGAGATGACTGCTTAAAGATGGTGGATGATTAAAAAAACTTGTATCTGTTGGGTTTGCGCCTGGCCAACCTCCTTCGATATAGTCTATTCCAATATTTGATAATGAACTT
>VTPE01000088.1 GCA_008638005.1 Pelagibacteraceae bacterium
ATTCAAAAGTTGGAGCGGCTTCTAAAGAAGATATTAAGACTTGGATTAATTCAAAAGTTGGTTAATTTTTTTAAACTAGGAACTAACTCTAGTTCCTAGTTTTTAAGTCTGTATTTCGCTAAAATATTTAAATCTTTATCCGTTAAAACCATTTCGCCTTCACTCGCACCATAACTTAAGTGTTCTTGGACGATGACATAGTGAGCGCAAAGTAATAAATTTCCATCACCATTCCAGTCTTTAATATAGGCTTGTAATTGTTTTCTTTGTTTTGAAGCATTACCGGAAAGTTTGTAACTAAAAGTCGAATTAAGAGCTGAGAAGGTTTTAAACTCTCCAAAGAATTGACAGGTCTCCATCGCTCTAAACCATTGTGAGCTTAAAGCATGTTTAATTTCAACTTTATTCTTTTTAAATAATTTTGAATATTTGAGTCCTTGCTTAACTCCAAATGAACCTAAATTTCTTTGTGTGCTTCTCACCCTCACATCAAAGTTATCTGGATCACCCCCACCTGGTGCCGAGAAGTGTCTTAACCATAAAATCTTGTCATTTTCTTTTAATAGGTCAAAAAACTTTTTTTCTTCGTCTGCTTTTAGCGGTGTACAGACAATTAAAAATAAAACTAAAAACTTTTTCATATATTTTGTTCTAATACCTTACCCGCTGAATAAAGGGAACCACAAACAACAATGATGCCATTTGGATCTTGAATGGCGAGTTGTGCGATAGCTTCTGTGGCAGAGTTATTGGCATTGGCATGAATCCCAAGATCTTTTGCTTGTTTAATGATGTCTTTGGTTTCATAAAAATTTTCTCTTAATTTAAAACATTTCATTTCGGTGACGAGGGAGCTAAAGTTTTTAAGATAAGCTGATAAGTCTTTGGAAGTTAGCATAGAAAAGACAAGGTAAATAGAGCGCTTTCCTTTAATTTTTTCTAAGTATTCTGATAATGATTTTCCAGCTTGTTCATTGTGTCCGCCATCAATAATTAAAGTATTAGAATCTTCATGAATGTAAGTTAACAATTTTCCCTTAGTGATGTGCTGAATTCTAGCTTCAAGTTGCATACTTTTGATACCTTGTGATATTTTTTGGTTATCAAGTTTTACTCCTGTTGCTTTTACAGCTTTAAGTGCAACGGCTGCATTTTGAATTTGAAAAGATCCTTTCATCGTTGGCATATCAAGATCAAGTAAACTGTCATCATCTTGAAAAATCATTCGCCCATTTTCTTCATGGACATTAAAATCTTCTGAAAAAATATGTTTTTTGATCTTTTTCTTTTTTAACTCTTCATCAATAAAACCTAAAACTTCATTGGTTTGTTTTGCAATAATGACATTAGAATTGTCTTTGATAATTCCGCATTTATTATGTGTAATTTCTTTAATCGTATCTCCAAGAAAGTCTTTATGATCCATGCTAATAGGCGTTAAGACTTGAGCTTTTAAATCTTGGTAATCGACATTGGTGCTGTCATATTTTCCACCAAGTCCTGTTTCCATAATATTAAAATCACAATTCGCATCTTCAAAAGCACGAAACGCAATACAGGTAATGTATTCAAAAAAAGTAATGTCTTGGTTGTTATTGGCTTTATCCGTTTCAATGACATATTGGATAAATTTTTCTTCATCGAGTGGTTTGTTGTTAATTAAAAACCGAGTTAAAAAATTATAAAGAAAAGGAGATTGAAAGAGTGCAACACTGTAACCGTGCGCTAACAAAATATCTTTAATATAAAAGGCTGTTCCTCCTTTAGCATTAGTTCCAGTAACCGTGATAACATTTTTTAATTTTCTTTGTGGATTTCCAAGATCATTCGCTAATCTAAAAACACGGTCTAACTTCAACTCAATCTTATCAGGATTAAGTTCATAAAGTTTATTTAAAATAAATTGTAACTTTTTGGAGTGAGACACCTAATTACTGATTAACAGCTTTGGCTTCTTCAAATTTTTCTTCAACAATTGTTTGTTGAACATTTTGTTTTTTAAGAAGAATAGAAACTAAATTTGAAATCACATTTTTTTGATCTTTTCGGTGTGTCACCATATCAATGGCACCTGTGGTAATCACATGGCTTGCCGATTGAAAGTCATCTGGAAGCGGTTCTGAGATTGTCCCTTGTACCACTCGTTTTCCAGCAAAGCCCCAGATTGTTTTTTTACCAGGCTCCATAATATGAAAATCTCCAAGTGACCCAAAACTTGCACTCACTCCACCAATATTCACATTCGCTACCACAAAGTATGGAATTTTATTTTCTTTTAACATTTGAACACCAAGGATGGTTTTTGGCATTTGATAAAGGGCAAATAGGTTTTCTTGAAGAGCTGCACCTCCTGTTGTGATAAAGACAGCTAACGCTGAAACTTTATTTTTTACCGCATACTCACAAGCTTCATAAAAATTTTGACCTGACTGCATACTCAAAGTTCCGCCATTAAAATTAAAATCAAATGAAGAACATACCATCTCTAAACTGTTTACTTTTCCGTGAGCTGATACGAGTGAAGCGATTTGGTTTGTTTTTCTTTTTGCAGATTTTAATTGGTCTTTGTAAGCTTTAAGTTCAGTTTTAAATTTATTAGGATCTTCTGCTAAACGTTTGGTTTGGATCATTTCAAATTGAGAATTGTCAAAAAAGATTTTAAATCTTTCATTGGCACTAATTCTAAAGTGGTAATCACACTGCGTACAAACATACATGTTTTCTTTAAGTTGTTTTCCAAGAAACATCTTTTTACATTCAGGGCATGAACTCCAAAGATCTGCATTTTCAATTGTTTTTTTCTTAAATGAATCTGTAAGCTTAGCGCCAGCTTCTTTTGCTTTGGATAATATTTTATCTAACCAGTTCGTCATTGATTTGTTTGTTTTAACATAAACTGTAAAAGTTTGGCTATATTTGGACGGATATTTTTTGCTTAAAACTTAAAGTATTTTAGCTTTTAATTTTTTTACGGTTTTTTGTGCTGCAATTGCAGGGTTTTTTCTTTTATTCACTGCATCTGAAATGGATTTACAAAGTGCACTTCCAACCACTAATCCATCAGCTTGTTTTAATGATGAGATTGTTTTTTTGGTAATTCCAAAACCAATGACAACATTTTTATTTTTGTTTATTCTTTTTATCTTTTGATAATTTTTAAGAATGGTTTTGG
>VTPE01000089.1 GCA_008638005.1 Pelagibacteraceae bacterium
TTCTTCACACAAAGGGCCACATGAGCATAAGGGTTTCTACCTTTTGGGTGGTTAGGATGATCAGGTAGTTTTCCTTGTAGCTCATCGCCTGCTTGTTGAATACGTTTCCATAACTTTGATGCATTTTCTTTATTCATCTAAATGATGATAGATATGATAATTAAAGATACCAAAACGAATAAGACTAAAAAAACAGCTGCACTCGATAAATCTTTAATCTTTTTGATATCTTGATCAAATGATGTTGTTATTTTATCTGATAATTTTTCAATTGAAGTATTGAGCAATTCAAATGCCAATAATAGAAAATAAACGGTAACAATACTGATTTTAAAAAATAACTCTAAATTTGTGATCAGAACATAAGGAATTAAAACTACGCCACCAATCACTTCCATAACAAAAGAATGTTCTTTGAGCCCCACCCCTAAACCATTAAGAGAATTGATAAAATTTGAATAAAGTTTTTTTAATGAATGCATTTTCGAACTTGTTATATCTTATAATGATACATTTTTAAAAAAAATACGGAGGAGAAAATGAATACTTTATTTAAAGTTTTAATGTATGCGCTTGGAAGTTTTTCGGACAAAAAAACAAAACCTTATGACAAGCAGGTGCTTATGGTGAGATCTTTTTGGGTGTTATTACACATCATCACTTGTTTAATGATCATCATTGGTAATGGCCGAGTTTTAGGTTGGTGGTAACCAGTTAACCTAAATGATAATTAATCATGCCAATCAGATAAATAATGGCAATACCACCATTTAAAAAGATGAGAGATTTTTCATTCCATTTCCAACTCACCAGTGCAAGGGATGTATTTCCTAGAAAGAAAAAGTAAATGTAATATGGGTAAAAGCCAAAGGCAGCCATGATCGCACCGGTCATAATCATCGACGTCGATGCCCAGGCCCACATTTGGTAAGGTTTTGGTTTTAATTTTTCCATGAAAATTTAAGTTTTATTGTATAATAATATTATAAAGAAACGAACGACTTTTATGAAAAGTGTACTTATTGTTGGCAGTGCTCCAGATGCTTTAAGAATTCAATCTGTTGATTGTTCTAAAGTTTCTAATGTGGTTGCCATTAACAATGCTTGGCGCTTAAGAAAAGATTGGGATTACATTATTTTTCCAGAAGATTTTCCTAAAACAAATCAACCCAAAGACTTTGATTCTAATAAACTGATTTCAGCCAAACAATATGTTCCTGAACAAAATTCATTTGGTGGATTTATTTATGCAGGGGGAACCATGAGTTTTACTGCAGGGTACTGGGCACTTGGTGCCTTAAAGCCTGATGTGATTGCGTATCTTGGTTGTGATATGATTTATCCAAATCAAAAAGAAGGACAAACGCATTTTTACGGAACGGGTCATCCAGATCCTTTGAGAAAAGATGTCACTTTGCAATCTTTAGAAGCCAAATCAGCAAGGTTTTTTGCTTTTGCAAAATCTAATCACTGCAAAGTTTTTAATTTATCCGAACAACCACAATCAAGACTGTTGTTTCCAAAAATTTCAATCAAAACATTTTTAGATCAAGACTTATTAGCCAAAACGATCCATCAAAAACATACGAAGATTAATACCAAGTCCATGGAACAAGCTTTAGCAAAAGAAAAAGCCTTATCTTACATGGCTCCATCTGGAAGGTATTGGGAAATTGAAAAAGATCTTGATCCTTCACAGTTACGAAGCATTGATAACCTGTGGCTACAAACCCTGTCCCACGCTTAGTCTGAAACCTTAAAGAGGTTCAAAAGGAGCATCATTTAAAAAGTATCTTTACCTATTGGGTTTGATAGGCTCTAGATGAAGAGAAACTTCTAGTTAACTTAACCCTTTCTTTAAAAATTATCATGGATGTCCAATCAGGCATTTTGCTCATTATTATTGGCATGCCCATTACCATTGCATTTATTGCTTTTTTAATTTGGTGTGAAGAACCTAAGAAAAAAAAATAATAGGTGTTTCAAATTGAAATTGAAACACTGAATAAAACGGAGACTAAGTCTATCGCTGAAGACCAGGCACAAAAACTGTTTTCTCAAACACTAATTCGTTTACTCAAACAAAATTATATTAGAAGTATTACAAAATTTCAAAATTCAGGAACGAGTTATAAACTCACCAATCATCACTAGAACGTTCTAGAAATATCAGATCTTAACGTGATTGCTTTTTTTCTTTGTAATACTTAATGAAAAACAAAGTAACATTGGTAAGTGCAAGAACAGCAATAACGCCCATATAAATCTTAGCAATGAGGCTATGTAAAAATCCTGGAAAAAAAACTGGCATTTGTAAAACAGCAAGGACAATCATCATTTGATAGTGATCGGTTGTATCTGCTTTTTGAATGCTATTGATTAAATTTTTTATCATTTAATTAATAATCGTCTGATTTATCACGTGTGGTTCTTATCGTCATCACTGCGGTCATTCCTATAATTAAAAAGACAACTGATAAAATCATGATGATATTTTTCTTATCAAAATAATCAAAGAAAACACCAGCGAACGTTGCGATCACGAGTAAGACCGATGCTGTGATTTGATACTTCACCACATTTTTATGTTTCCTGGACACTTGTTGATTAGATTTAATTTCAGCATTTAAAAAGTCACGAATAGAAAAAAAGTCCGTTAATTTTCCATCAGAATCCGTAACCGGCATATGTCTAATATTTTTACTTTTCATCACCCCAATGGTTTGCTCAAGATCATCATCTAAATTAGCGCTAATAATTTCTTTCGTCATAATTTCTTGTGCTGTCGTTAAATCTGCATCTCTTGCTTCAACCACCATTTTAGTCACAATGTCTCGCTCCGATACAATGCCGATCAGTTTATTTTGATCGTCAATAATAGGAACAGCTCCAATACTTTTTTCTTTGATGACCGCTGCAATTTCACTAATCGGTGTTTCAAGATTAAAGGATATGTTTTCTTTAATATCTTTGAGTCCTCGTAATAATCCAATTTTCATAATTAAGATTTATTATAATACAAAAAGAGGTTTATGAAAATAAGCATTCAACTTTAATTACCCAAAAGGTGTCCAATTATGTTTATCTTCAAATCTTTCAATTTCACTTTGATAAGGGGTGGCAAACATCCACCTGAT
>VTPE01000004.1 GCA_008638005.1 Pelagibacteraceae bacterium
CCTCTTGGTCTTCTTATTCTTTTTTGACCTGCAACTTTGTTTTGTTGGTACTGATTATTATTTATTCTTGGTGAACTAATCATTCTAGATTGTGTTCTTCCTTGTAAATTTAGTCTGTGTGCTTTTCCTATAACTGCATTACGAGAAATATTTTCACCTAACATTCTAGCAATTTGACTTGCTGTATGTCCCTCAGCCCAAAGTTTTTTGAGCTGCTCTGTTTGTTGTTCAGTCCATGCCATGAAAGGTGTTATATTAACCACATGTTGCACATTCAATTAAATAGAACACAAGATGTTGATGAAAAAATGTAGGAAAAATGGCTTTTTTAAGCAAAAACGTTAATTATCAACATTTTTTAAGCCTTTTTTATAATTAACTGATAATGAGAAAACCATGAGCGCATTTGAATATAAATATAAAATAGGAGTTAGAAGATTTGGTTATGTTAACTGGATTGGATTTTACACTTTATATTTAAAAGAGGTTCAAAGATTTTTCAAAGTTTGGGTACAGACAATTGTTTCACCTATCGTTACTTTATTATTATTCTTTACTGTGTTTACTCTGGCCATTGGTTCTGAAAGAGCAAATGTTTTAGGACATCAATTTACTACATTTTTAGTACCAGGATTAATTGCAATGCAGATTATGCAAAATGCATTTGCTAACACTTCGTCTTCTTTAATGATCTCCAAAGTTCAAGGTAATATTGTAGATATTTTGTTCCCCCCTTTATCTGCAGGAGAAGTGACTTTTGCACTTATTTTAGGTGGGGTGACTAGAGGATTAGTGGTTGGATTTTTTTCAGTTTTAGTTTCTTTGTTTTTTATTAAAATTCCTTTTAATCATCTTTTTTATGTTCTTGCCTTTGCATCTTTAGGATCTGCTTTACTTGCAGCACTTGGTTTTATTGCGGGTCTGTGGGCTGAAAAATTTGATAATATGGCAGCTGTTACCAATTTTGTTGTAGTCCCATTATCTTTTTTGTCTGGAACATTCTTTTCTATTTCAAAACTTGAAGGGCCTATTCATATTGCCAGTCAATTCAATCCATTCTTTTATATTATTGATGGTTTTAGATATGGCTTTTTAGGTCAATCTGATTCAAATGTTAATATTGGTTTATTGATTTTGATTATTTGTAACATTTTATTATTTGGATTATGTTACTTGCTGTTTAAAAAAGGTTATAAAATTAAATCTTAAATATTATGAGTGCTATTCTTGGAACGTATGCGAGAAGACCTGTTTCTTTTTCACACGGAAAAGGTTGTTATTTATATTCAACTCAAAATGAAAAATTTATAGATTTTGTTTCTGGGATTGCCGTCAATTCGCTAGGGCATTGCCATGATCATTTAGTTGAAACCATAAAAAAACAATCTGAAAAATTATGGCATGTTTCAAATGCTTTTGAAATTCCAGAGCAAGAAAGATTAGCTCAAAGATTGGTTGATCATACTTTTGCAGATCATGTAATTTTTATGAATTCTGGAGCAGAAGCAACAGAGGCTAGTATTAAAATTGCTAGAAAATATTTCTATGAAAAGGGGCAACCACAGAAAAATAGAATTATAACGTTTCAAGGTGCTTTTCACGGTAGAACACTTGCTTCTCTTTTTGCCGCAAACAATTCTGAACATGTAAAAGGTTTTGGGCCAAAAGTTGAGGGATTTGATCAAGTTCCTTTTGGAGATCATGAGGCTTTAAAAAAAGCGATTAACGAAAATACAGCAGCTATCATGGTAGAATCTATACTTGGTGAAGGTGGAATAAGAGTTATTCCTGACCAATGTTTAAAGGGTTTAAGAAAACTTTGTGATGAGCATGATTTGTTACTTATTTTAGATGAAGTGCAATGCGGAATTGGAAGATCAGGAAAATTTTTTGCTTTTGAGTGGGCTGAGATTTCACCTGATATTGTTCCTATTGCAAAAGGAATTGGTGGAGGTTTTCCAATTGGCGCTTGTTTAGTTAATGAAAAAGCTGGCAGTGGAATGAAACCAGGAACACATGGTTCAACCTTCGGCGGGAATCCTTTGGCAATGAGTGTTGGGAATGCTGTACTTGATATTATTTTAGAAAAAGGTTTTTTAGAGAATGTAGTTAGTGTTGGTCATTATTTTGAACAACAACTTTTAAAACTAAAAGAAAAGTACCCAAGTGTTCTAGAGGAAGTTAGAGGTAAAGGTCTGTTAAGAGGCATTAAAGTTAAAGTAAATAATGTTGATTTTCTTAATCAATTATTTGAAAATAAAATGCTAGCTGTCAAAGCAGGTGACAATGTTGTTAGATTATTACCTCCTTTAATTATAGAAAATAAAGAAATTGATGAAGGGGTTTCAATTATTGAAAAAGTATGTGAAAAACTAAAATGAAACACTTTTTAGATTTATCGCTCATACCTAAATCTGAGCTCCATAATATTTTATCAGAAGCCAAGAGAAGAAAAGGAAAGCAAAGTCAAGCCGGCAAAGTTGTCGTTTCAGAACCATCGAATGCAAAAGATAAATTGCTTCTGATGATTTTTGAGAAACCATCAACGAGAACAAGATTATCTTTTGACTTAGCCATGAGACAGCTTGGTGGTGAGACTATAGTGATGAATTCACAAGATATGCACCTCGGCAAAGGTGAAGAAACTATTGGCGATACTGCTAAAGTGATTTCAGGATTTTCTGATATTGTTATGTTTAGAACCTTTAAGCACCAAACGCTTTTAGATCTATCAGAACTTTTGACGATCCCTTTAATTAATGGATTAACAGATTCAAGTCATCCTTGTCAGTTATTAAGCGATGTTATGACTTTTGAAGAAAAAAAAGGATCTATCAAGGGTGCAAAAGTTGCATGGGTTGGTGATGGAAATAACGTTACAAATTCTGCAATCGAGGCTGCTGTACAATTTGATTTTGCAATTAATATTTGTGTGCCTCAAAACTATTTGCCATCAAAGAAAGTTTTAGATTGGGCTCAAAGTCAAAACGGAAAAGTTGAAATTTTTCATGACGTTAAAGATGGTGTTAAGGGTGTTGATTGTATTATGTCCGATAAATGGATTTCTATGGGTGATGATGGTGATGTAAAAAAGAAAAAAAAGGATTTAAAAAGTTTTCAAGTGAATGATGAATTATTGTCTATTGCAAATCAAGATGCTGTTTATCTTCATGTTTTGCCAGCTGCTAGAGAAGAAGAAGTTACTTCATCCGTCATGGATGGACCACAGTCTTTAGTTTGGTTACAAGCAGAGAACAGATTACACGGACAAAAAGCAATTATTGACTGGTGTTTATCCAGTTAACCTCTCCAAAAAGCAGGCAGAAATAAAACCAATACCGTTAATAATTCTAATCTTCCAAGCAACATACCAAGAGATAAAAGCCATTTAGCTGTATCCGTTAAAGTAAAAAAGTTTCCCTCAGGTCCAATCATAGGACCTAATCCTGGGCCTACATTGGAAATTGATGTTGCTGCAGCAGAGACTGCAGTAATTACATCAAGACCGGTTAAAGAAAGAAGTACAGTTAAAATAAAAAACACAAATATATAAAGACAAACAAAAGCAAGAACTGAGGTTAAAAATTTATCGTTAATATTTTGCTTATTGTATTTAACTGGAAATATTCCATGAGGATAAAACATTTGTTTAATTTGCCTATCAATAAATGAGATTAAAATTTGAAAACGAAATACTTTTATTCCACATGTAGTTGAGGCTGAACAGCCACCAATAAACATTAAGAATAGAAAATAAAATAATGCAAAGTTTCCCCAGGCACTATAATTTTGTGTAGTATAGCCTGTTCCAGTCATTATTGATGTTACATTGAAAGCAGCGTCTCGCAAAGCATACAAAGGATTTTCATTAATATTCATTACAGAGTGAATAAAAATTATTAATATAGAAATAAGTAGTATTAAAAAGAAACCGCTGATTTGTTTATCTTTAAAAAAAGTTAGCCAGTCACCTCTTCCAAATTTAATATAAGCAAGAAAGGGGATGCTACCCGATATAATAAATACGATGGCAACAACTTCTATGGCTGTACTATTAAAATAACCAATAGACTCAGTATAAGTCGAATACCCCCCAGTTGAGACTGTAGTTAATGCGTGGTTAATAGCATCAAAGGTATTCATGCCTGCTACAGAGTAAGAAAAGAAACAAGCTAGCGTAATATAAATATATATTTTTGAAATTGATAAAGCGATCTCAGTTGTTTTGGGTACAACTTTTTCAACTTCCATACCTTCGGTTCTAAATAATTGCATCCCTCCAATATTTAATAAAGGCAAAATAGTAATCGCCATCACAATAATTCCAATACCACCTAGCCACTGCAACAAAGATCTCCAAATTAAGGTCCCTTTAGATGCCAGTTCAACAGTTGGCAAAATCGTAGATCCTGTAGTTGTAATACCAGATACACTCTCAAAAAACGCATCGGTAAAAGTTAAATCCAATGATGAAAAATATAAAGGCAGAGCCCCAAAAAAAGAAATCGAAAACCAAGCCAAATTGGTCATTAAAAAAGCTTCTCTTACATTTAAAGTTTTATCCTCAGTTCGACTGATCAAAACGATTAAGGTTCCAATAAAAGCACTGAGGATTGCTGTAACGAGAAAATGTTGCGAACCATCACCAATGGTTACCTCAACTATATGAGGAATGATCATAAAAGCTGAAATTGTAATTATTAAATATCCAATAATGAGAAATGTTGTTTTTAATCCAGTATTCATTTCAAAGCAGTTAAAAGGAAATTATATTAATATTTTTTTTAGACAACGGTTCAAGCGTTTGCAATTTGAAAAATGTATAATTTAGCCTATAAACAAAATGTTTATGAGTCAGGAATATTTATCCTCTATAGCATGGCCATTTGTTGAAGCGAGAGCCATTTTAAAAAAAAAAGGAAAAGCTTTAGAAAAAAAAGGTCATGTCCTTTTTCAAACAGGATATGGACCAAGCGGACTACCTCACATAGGAACTTTCGGAGAGGTATGTCGAACAACAATGGTTATTCAAGCTTTTAAAAAAATTTCAGATATTCCAGTTAAACTTTATACATTTTCTGATGATATGGATGGTTTGAGAAAAGTTCCAGACAACATACCCAACAAAGAATTGTTAGAAAAAAATTTGAATAAGCCCTTAACAGCTGTTCCTGATCCTTTTGAGAAATTCCCAAGTTTTGGTGAGCATAATAATGAAATGTTAAAATCTTTTTTAAATAAATTTAATTTTAGTTATGAATTTAAAAGCTCAACTCATATGTATCAATCTGGAGCTTTTAACAATGAATTAATTAACGTTTTAAAAAACTATGAAAATATTATGAATATTGTTTTACCCACGTTAGGACCTGAAAGAAAAAAAACATATAGTCCTTTTTTACCTATTTGTCCTGAAACTGGAAAAGTTTTAGAAATTCCAATTATCGAAATAGATACAAAACAAAATGAAGTTGTCTTTGATAATCATGGAAAGAAATTTAAAACGAAAGTTACAGATGGTCATTGTAAGCTACAATGGAAAGTGGATTGGGCGATGCGATGGTCTGCTTTAAAAGTTGATTTTGAGATGTATGGTAAAGATTTAATTCCAAGTGCAGAGCTTTCAGGAAAAATTTGCAAAACATTAGGTACCTCACCTCCCAATGGATTTGCCTACGAATTATTTTTAGATGAAAAAGGGGAAAAAATATCAAAATCCAAAGGTAACGGAATTACAATAGAAGAATGGTTAAAATACGCTACGCAGGAAAGTTTAGCGCTTTATATGTATCAAAATCCTCAAAGGGCAAAAAAACTTTACCCTCAAGTGATCCCAAAAGCGGTTGATGAATATTTAACTTTCTTAGAAAAATTTGAGCAGCAAGAAATTAAAGAGCAATTAGGTAACCCTGTTTGGCATGTTCACAATGGTAGTCCGCCAAAAGAAAAAAATGTAATCACTTTTGGTGTACTTTTAAATTTAGTTAGTGCCAGCAATGCTGAGAGTGAAGAAGTAGTTTGGAAGTTTATCAAAAACTATAATCCTGAAATTATTAAAGAAGAACATCCTATCTTGGGGAAACTCATTTATTATGCGATTCAATATTTCAATGACATTGTTAAACCCTTAAAACAATACAGGTCAGCAAATGAAAATGAAAAAAAAGCTCTATTAGATTTAATTGAAGTTTTAAAAAAAATGCCAGATGGAAAAGATCCATCTGAAATTCAAACAGAGGTATTTACGGTAGGAAAAAAATATTATCCAAAAGAAAAACTAAGAGATTGGTTTAAAGCAATCTATGAAATTGTGTTTGGAGATGAACAGGGTCCTCGAATGGGATCATTTATATGTTTTTTTGGACGAGAAGAAACTATTCAATTATTGGAGAAAAGTTTAAATAGATAAAAATGCTGTATGATATTTTTAGTTCTTTATTAAAACAAACAAACCCAGAAGTTGCCCATCAATTAGCAATCAACGTTTTAAAGAGAGATATTTTACCTCTAGATCTTTTTAAGTTTAAAGGTGACGACACTTTGAAATCTACAGTATTCGGTATTGATTTTATCAACCCTGTAGGACTTGCAGCTGGCTTTGATAAAAACGCAGAAGTTTATAATTCCATGTTTAAACTGGGTTTCGGTTTTGCAGAAGTGGGCACGGTAACTCCAAAACCACAAGAGGGAAATCCAAAACCAAGAGTATTCAGGCTCAATGAAGACAAAGCAATCATTAATCGTTTGGGTTTTCCCAATAATGGAATGGAAGAGATCTATAATAGAATTTCAAATCAAGTCAGCAAAGGTGTTCTAGGAGTTAATATTGGTCCCAATAAAGAAAATGCGACTAAAGTTGATGACTATTTGACTTGTATCAAAAAATTTTATGATCAGGCGCATTATATTGCTGTTAACATCTCTTCGCCTAACACGCCGAACTTGAGAACTTTGCACGATGAAAATAAAATATCAGAATTAATTGAAGCGCTTAATGATTTTAGGAGCAATCAAAAAACTAGTAAGCCTATCATCTTTAAAATTTCACCTAACATTGGAACATCAGAAGTAGAAAAATTAGCTGAAATATTTTTAAATAAAAAAATCGATGGTTTAATTTTAACCAATACATCTATTGAGGGTAAAGAAAATTTACGAGGAAAAGATAGGGAAGAGGCTGGAGGTTTGTCTGGCAGCCCTATTTACACTTTATCCAATAAAATTATTTCTAGTTTTTACAAGTTTTTAAAAGGCAAAGTTCCGATTATAGGAGTGGGCGGGGTAAGTGATGGAGAAACTGCTTATGAAAAAATTAAAGCAGGAGCAAATTTAGTTCAGCTTTATACTTCATTAGTTTTCAAAGGTCCTTATGTGGCATCCAATATTAATGAAGATATTACTGAGTTTTTAAAGCGAGATGGATTTAAAAATATATCAGAAGCTGTTGGTGTGAATGCTAATCAATAAGATTAAATGAGTCAGAATTACCTGTAGCGTTAAATTCTTTCGAATTTTTAAATATTCAGTATTTTTTAAAAATTTTTTATCAATTAAAAAAATTACAAAATAAGATAAGCCAAAGATAAATATTTTAATTTCAAATCGAATAAATATTTCAATAAAAATCAAAAAAACAGGAGCCAAAACGACTGAAGCAATAAAGCCTTTTATATTTTTTTTTTCTTCATAAATAATTAGCTGAAGCCAGGTTGAACCAAATAAAAAACTTAAAATCACAAGTGAATAAAGAGAATAGAGATCTAAAACGATAAACGCTTTATGAAAAAAGTTAAATATAGATAGAACGTAAAAAGGAATTAAGCCTCCAAAAGATAAAATTTTTACCAGCTTTAAATTGATCATTAAACAATTTTTCTAAAAGAATAGGCGATTAAGACACCAATAAGAATAGCAATACTGACAGAAGCTAAACCGTAAATAATAGGGTATTGTGTTGAAGCATTAATGATAAATTGTGTAAAATTATTAAAATCGGGAATAGAAATATTTGTAATATTTATAGATGGAATAATTTTAGAAAAAAATAAATCATAACCAAACTTAAAGCCAAAAATTAAAATTAGTATTGAAAGGATTGCTCTTAATTCTTCACCAGCTAACTTACTGCTTATCTTTGATCCTAATTGAGCACCGAGTACAGATCCTAATGATAAAATCATCACGAGATATAAATCTATCGTATTATTTTCTAAGGCGTGTAACAAAGTGACAATAATCATAACAAATATCATTGCAAATAGTGAGGTCCCTGGAACTAATCTAGCTGGCATTCCAATGACATAAATTAAGACTGGAACTAATATAAAACCACCACCTACCCCCATAATGGATGATATTAATCCAATCACGATCCCAAAAAAAATTGGTCCAATGGCACTAATATATAATTTAGAAGCATGAATTCTAACTTTAAAAGGGAGGTTATGTATCCAGTAGTGATTATGTAACTTTCTTCTTATAAATTTTTTTTCTCGAATTCTTTTTATTTCACTTAAACTTTCAATAAGCATCATAAGCCCAACAGAACTTAGTAAGCCACAATACAAAATTGATATGACATTATTAATTGAACCTTGTTTTAGAAAAAAAATAAAAATTTCAACACCAATTAATGACCCAATTAATCCACCAATTAAAATAAGGACTCCCATTTTAATATCAATTTGTTTTTTAAAATAATGAGCCAAGGTTCCAGAAACAGAAGCTGCTAAAATATTATTTGCTCCATTGCCAACTGCATAAATAGGAGAAATGCCTAGAAAAATTAAAATAGGAGTCATTAAAAAACCACCACCAATTCCAATAAGACCAGTTAAGAAACCAACGATCGCACTTATGAGTAATAAAACAGGTATGTTGATGTAGACTTCGGCAATCGGTAAGTAGATATCAAGCATTTATCATTGGTGATATTTCTTCAACAAATATGCCTCAAATTTTTAATTGTCAAATTAACGAGCAAGAAAATACGAGAGAAAAACACCTTGACCAAGAGAAGTTAAAGAAATATATCCTCTTCACCTATGGCAAATATATGTGAGTTAACTGGTAAGCGTCCAATGACAGGGCATAAGGTGTCACACGCTAATAATAAGACGAAGAGAAGATTTTACCCTAATCTGAAAAAGGTCTCTTTAAAGAGCGAATTATTAAGAAAAAACGTTAATTTAAAAATTTCAACTAGAGCCTTAAAGGCTGTAGACTTTAGAGGTGGCTTAGACCAATTTTTAATTAGAGCTAAGAATAAAAATTTAGCACCAAGAATTAAAAAAATTAAAAAAGCATTAATGCTAAAAACAAAAGTTAATTCACCTAAAGCAAAGCCTGTTAAAGCTAATTGAGCTATAAAAAACTAATCCCATATATCGTTGCTATGATGCTAATCGTTTTAGCATCTAATTATTTGGTTCAATTTTCATTTCCCTATTTTAACTTACAAAATATTTTAACTTGGGGTGCATTTACTTATCCCATAGCATTTTTGGTAACTGATTTAGCTAACCGAATACACGGGATTCAATTTACAAAAAGAGTCATCCATGCTGGTTTTGTATGGGGCGTTTTAGTTTCCCTATTTTTTTCAATTAGCGACTTTAATTTAATTTCTATACGAATTGTAATTGGTTCTGGTACCGCATTTTTCATCGCTCAACTACTTGATGCCAATATTTTTAATAAACTTAGACATAGTAAGCTATGGTTTGTTCCACCTTTTTTATCATCTTTAATTTCATCAGCTGTTGATACCATTTTGTTTTTTTCAATCGCATTTTATGGAACTGAAGTTCCATGGATTAGTTTAGCTCTTGGTGATTTTATTGTAAAAATATTAATAGCAATGTTAATGCTAGTTCCCTTCAGGATGATACTTGTAAACCTGAATTTAATTCAAGGTTCGTCTTTTAGCAGGTGAATTAATAAATAGATCAACTAACTGATCTACCATAGCATCACCCAACTCTTGAACATCTGCTATTTTCACAGCCTTTTGATAATAATTTGTTACATCATGCCCAATACCAATAGCATTAATTTCAATATCAGAGTTATTTTCAATCCATTGAACAACTTTTTTGAGATGTTGTTCTAAATAGCTTGGCGAATTTACGGACAGGGTAGAATCATCTACTGGAGCGCCATCAGATATAACCATTATAATTTTTCTTTCTTCTTTCCTTTTTTTTAATCGGTTGTAGGCCCAAAGAACCGCTTCTCCATCTATATTCTCTTTTAATATTCCTTCTTTTAACATTAGCCCAAGATTATTTTTTGATCTTCTCCAAGGTGTGTCCGCAGATTTATAGATGATATGACATAGATCATTTAATCGACCAGGATTTTCTCTTTTATGTTTCATCCAAAGTTCTCGACTTTTTCCACCTTTCCAATTTTGAGTTGTGAATCCTAAAATTTCCACTTTAACCGAACAACGTTCTAACGTTCTAGATAATATATCTGCACAAATTGCAGCAATAGTTATCGGACGCCCACGCATTGAACCTGAATTATCAATGAGTAATGTAACGATGGTATCTTTAAAATCGATGTCCTTTTCTTTTTTATAAGACAAGGAGTTAAACGGATCCATAATAACTCTAGGCAACTTAGATGCATCCAGCAATCCTTCTTCTAAATCAAAATTCCAAGATCTATTTTGTTTTGCAAGTAATTTTCTTTGTAATTTATTAGCCAATCTAGAAATAAAAGATTGCAAGGAAGACAATTGTAGATCGAGGTTATTTCTAAGTTTAGAAATCTCTTCATCAGTAATAAGTTCATTGGCTTCTAAAATTTTATCGTATTGATTTGTAAAAATTTTATATTTGTTAGGATCATTCGTTGACTGTTTTTGAGCCCTTGTTGTTTTGACATCTTCATCATCACTATCTTCTAGAGCAATTTCCTGATCATTAAGGCTTGGATCGAAGTCTATTTCAGGGACTAAACTTTCCATATCAAATTCTGGCTTTTGCGATTGTTGATTTTCTTGCTCTTGCAGTTGTTGTTGCTCATTATCTTGATTATCATTATTGGAGTCATCCTCATTATCATTTTCTACATTTTGTGGATTTGAATTTTGATCCTGGATTTCCAAATCATGAATAATAGAATTGATCTTTTGTCCATATGCTTTTTGATCATCCAAACTTTTAGTAAGTGAAAAAATTTTATCTGAGACCTTATTATCAAATATTTCATTCCACCTTTTAAAATCATCTTTTTTATTTGCTGGCACTTTAAAGCCCATGACTTTACCTCTTAAATAAGCCTCAAAAGCATCAGCTATAAAATTTTGTGAATGAACATTACTTTCTGATATTTTTTTTTGATAAAATTGATTAAGATTATTTTTTATTCCTTTAAATTGATCTGAGCCAATTTTTTCATATCTAATTTTTTCTGCTACTTGATACAAACTTCGGCTAATCGTACCAGATGGTTGGTTTTTATTTAATATATATTCATCACTGTATTTAATTTTTAAAGCGTCACTATCAGATAATACGCGAGCCTCTAAGATTTCTTCTTGATTTTCTGGTGATAAAATTTTTGGTTTACTAATTTTTTCAAACTTCTCCTTTTTTTCCTGTAAGTTTGATCTTGCAATAGCTTTTGCAGTCGAGTGTATTGCGGTTTTAAATTTTTCTAATTTTGAATTATTCGACATTGCTTTTAGATGAAGTCAGATCTTCACCAAAACATCTTTGGTAGTATTCAGCAATAATCGGTCGTTCTAGTTCATCACATTTATTTAAGAAAGAAACTTTAAATGAATGTTTTAGATCAGAGAAAATTTTATAATTATCCGCCCAAGTTAAAACTGTTCTTGGACTCATGACTGTTGAAATATCGCCATTTGCAAAACCATTTCTTGTGAGGTTAGCAACCTGGACCATGTTTTTTATAATCTGTTTACCTTCAGTGTTTTTTAAAAATTCACATTTTGCCAGAATAATAGCTTCTTCTTTTTGTGCTTCTAAATAATTTAATGTTGTAACAATATTCCATCTGTCCATCTGACCCTGATTTATTTGTTGTGTTCCGTGATATAGACCAGTTGTATCACCAAGGCCTATAGTATTAGCTGTAGCAAACAACCTAAACGCTTGATTGGGTTTTATGACTTTATTTTTATCTAAGAGGGTAAATTTACCTTCGCTTTCTAAAACTCTTTGAATTACAAACATGACATCTGGTCTGCCAGCATCATATTCATCAAACACAAGAGCTACTGGATTTTGTAAAGACCAAGGTAATATGCCTTCTTTAAATTCTGTGATTTGCTTACCATCTTTAATTACAATCGCATCTTTACCAATAAGATCTATTCTGCTGATATGACTATCAAGATTAACCCGAACACATGGCCAATTAAGTCTTGCTGCCACTTGCTCAATATGAGTAGATTTTCCAGTACCATGATAGCCCTGTACCATTACTCTTTTGTTATTTGAAAACCCTGCGAGTATTGCAAGTGTAGTTTCTTTATCAAAGATATAATTGTTATCGATTTCTGGAACATAGTCATTTTTCTCTGAGAATGCCGGGACTTCTAAATCAGCATCAATATTAAAAGTTTGTTTAACTGAAATTTTTAAATCTGGTTGTTGTTCAGCTATCATTAATTTTATGCAACCTTTTGTTTATCGCTGAGCGATGTTTTTAAATACGAGTAAGCAATTGTAATTTCTTTGAGTTTTTCTTCGTATTTTGTATCGCCTGCATTCATATCAGGGTGATATTTTTTGACAAGTTTTTTGAATTGTTCTTTGACCGCAACCCAACTGATATTAGGTTTAAGGTCCATTTTTTTTAAAGCTTCAATTTGTTTTTCAGTATATTTTTGACTTCCCCGATCAAGTGTACTTTTGAATTTTGAAATATTTAGAAGCTCATCTTCAATTGCATTATTCCATAACTCATGAAAAAAATTATCCATTGATCCAAACTTTTGTGTTTTTCTATGTCCAATGATGTCCTGAAAAACAAAGTCTTCAATTTGGGCTTGGGACATTCCTTCGAAAAAATCCCATTTTTTATTATATTCTTTTACATGCTCTTCGCAAAACCAAAGGTATCCATCACTATGTTTCGCAGGCGCTTTATACTCTCCAAGTTCTGTGCATGAACTCCAATTACAATTTAAATCTTGGTTTTTAGTATATTGCTCAAAATGGGCATGACAAAAAATTTTATATTCTTTATTTTTCTTATCTCTTACTAAAACTTCTTTAAATCCACGTTCAAAACAGTTTGGGCTTTCGCAATTTTTTTTCATTTATGATATATAATATAAAATATTCATGAATGCTGAAATAGAAATTAAAAATAAATTATTAAAAGAACTGGGGTTATCAAGCGTTGAAGTAATTAACAATTCTCATTTACATCAACATCATGATCAGTCTCCTAAAAACGGCAATAGTCATTTTAAGTTAATTATTAATGACAAAGAATTATTTATGTTAAATAAGATTAAGGCGCATCAAAAAATATATTCTTGCCTTTCTAGTGAAATGCAAAGCTATATTCATGCTTTGGAAATTGAAATAATTAATGTTTAGTTTCTTTATTTAAAGTAACTTTGACTTGAGTAATTTGATTTTTATTTTTATTTAAAATTTCATAAACAATATCGTCAAATTTAAACGTCTGTCCAACCTCAGGGAGAGCTTCTGTTTTATAAATAATATATCCAGCCAAAGTTGAAGAAAAATTTTCTGGCAAATTCAGATCTAATTCTCTGTTAATATCACGAATATTCACGTCACCTCTAATACGATAGTGTTTATCGTCAATTCTTCTTATGCCAATAGTTGAAAAGTCAGTTTCATCAAATATATTTCCGACAATTTCCTCAATAATATCTTCTAATGAAATTAAACCCATTAACTCACCATATTCATCAATAACAAAGGCAATTTTTTCCTTACGCTTAATAAACTCATTAAGCTGGTCCTTAACCTTTGTTGTCTCTGGTATGAACCATGGCTGAATAATGCTCTTTTTAATTTTTTCTTTATCAATCGAGCCGCTTTGGTCCAGATGACTTAAAATATTTTTAGCATGTATTATTCCTAAAATATTATTGGGCTCGCCCTCCCAAACTGGAATTCGACTAAATGAGCTATTGGCAATCGTAGAATAAATTTTATCATTAGAGCTTAAATCCAATGAATAAATATTTTTTCTATGTGTCATTATTTTTTCTACAGTTATCTCTTTTAAATCCAGTATTGCATTAATCATTTCACTCTCATCTTTGTGGAGGCCGCCCTCATCTTCGTGCATATCAATAATATTTCTAATATTTTCAGTTGCGGAGTGATTTTGTTTTTTTGGATCAATAGAAAAAATTTTATAAATAACAAAGTTTATTCCTTTAAGGATTAAAACTATTGGATAAAAAATTTTGACAAAGATTGTTAAAGGTGTTGAAAAAAATAACGCAAATCGATCTGATTTTATTAAAGCAATGTTTTTAGGTAAAACTTCAGCAAAAATGACTATCAAACACGTCATTACAAGTGTCGAATAAAAAATACCCTCATCTCCAAAATATTTAATTAAAATGGCAGTAGCTAATACTGAAGCTAGAATGTTAACAATATTATTTCCAATTAGAATTGAGCTAATTAAGTCATTTTTGTTATCAATGAGATTAAGAAGTTTTTTTGCTCTTTTATCTCCTTTATTAGCTAATTTATGAATTTTACTTCTATCAACTGAAGTGACTGATGTTTCAGATCCAGAGAACATTCCAGATATGATTATTAAAAGCGCTATATAAAAAATGGAAAGATAATTAATAGATTCCATTTTTTAGATCTTTTTCAATTAAGGGTATGAAGCTTTTTTTCAAGGTAGTTTCCTTAATTATAAATGAACCAATCTTTTTTAAAAGTATTATTTTAATATTTTTTCCATCTGATTTTTTATCATTGTTCATAATGGTAAAAACTTTTTTTAAATTTTTGTTTTTAACAATTTTACTGTAACTAAATTTTAAATTTAATTGATTATATAGATTAATAATTTTTTTGAGTTCTACAGAAGGCAAGTAACCTAACTGGTTTGATAATCTAGATGCTACAACCATGCCTATTAATACGGCTTCGCCGTGAATAATTGTTTTTGAGTAATTGGTTACCGTTTCAAGGGCATGAGCAAACGTATGACCAAAATTTAATATGGCTCTGATATTTTTTTCTTTCTCATCTTTTTTTACGACAAAGGCCTTATGACGACAACTTTGATAAATAGCTTGTTCAATTATTTTAAAATTTTTTCTTTTTAAGATTACTTCTCCATTTTTTTCTAACCATTTAAAAAATTTTTTATCTAAAATTAATGCATATTTTAATATTTCAGCAAACCCTGCAACCATCTCTCTATAAGGTAATGTTTTTAAAGTTTGACTATCAATGAGTACGAAGCTTGGCTGATAAAAAGTACCAATTAAATTTTTACCAAACTGATTATTAATTCCTGTTTTGCCTCCCACTGATGAGTCAACTTGCGAAAGTAATGTAGTTGGTATTTGAACAAAATTAATGCCTCTTTTATATATGCTAGCAGCAAACCCGGAAAGATCACCAATTACCCCACCGCCTAATGCTATTAAGCAATCTTCTCTACTAAAGTTATTTTTAGATAAGATGTTTGTAATTTGAAATAAATATTTATCAGACTTTATTCTTTCTCCATCAGGCAAAGATATAGAAAAAACTTTAGCATTTGTAATTTTTCTTTTTAATTCCAGAGTATATTTTGATGGAATATTTTTGGAAGTAACAACTAAAACTTTTTTAGTTTTTTTTAAAAACTTTCCTTGAAGGCTATGAAATTTTGATAAAATATTATTTCCAATAAAAATTGGATATTTTTTAGATAGAGTATGTACGTTTAAAATTTTCATAGATTTTCTATAATTTTTTTAACAATATTTTTTTTGTTATCAGACTTTGTTCTAATTGTATAATCAGCCTTCTTATAAATTTCTTTTCTAGAATCATATATATCTTTGATCGATTTTTTTAGATTATTATAATCAAGCATAGGCCTTTTATTTTTTGATTGTAATAGTCGATCATAAATGTTTTCTAGATTTGTACTGATCCAAAAGGATATTCCATTCTTTTTAATTTCTTTTCTAATTTTAGAATTAATAAATGCACCACCACCTAATGATAGAATTTTAGGTTTTCCATCAATCAATTTACAGCAAATTTTTTCCTCGATTTTTCTAAAATAATCCTCACCCTTCTTTTCAAAAATTGAGGGAATAGATATTTTGCACTTTTTTTCAATTTCTTGATCGCTATCAATAAAATTTAAATTTAAATTTTTTGCCAGCTCTTTACCCACAGAGGTTTTGCCCGAACCCATCATACCTATTAAGACTATTGTTTTTAACATTGTGCGCTGAATAATATTAATTTATTAACACATTTTAGACCAAAATGTTTATAAAACTAATTATCCATGATTAAAAAAATAATAATAAGATTCATAATTATTCTTACCCTGGTTTTGGGAATAATGTACTTTGTCAATTCTTTAGAAATTGGACCAGAGTCTAAAGAAGAAAAAAAAATCTTACCAAATGATATTATTATACAAGTTAAGTAAACAGCTCATATTTTTAATTGCTATTCACTTCCTCTCTGTTTCTGCTTGGGCTGAGACAAAAGATATTTGGAAACAATCTCAAGAAATTAAAATACCTGAGCAGACTAAACAAAATGAAACCAAGCAAAATCAAACTAACAGTGCAGATTTACCTCCAACAGTTTTCGATAAGGAAAAGATTAACTTAAGTATTGGTGAAATAAGCCAATCGCAAGATATTACGGATCAAGAAATTATATTTGGAATATTTGAACCCCAAGATACAAAAATCGAATTAAGCTTTTGGAGAAACATTAACTCGTCAGTTTATGAAAGAGCTCAGCAGACAATATTGAATTCAGATAAAAAAAGCGTTCAAGCTATTTCAGAGAGAATTCTATTTTCAAAATCAAATATCAATGTATTTGAAGATGGAGGAAAATCTCACTTAAATTTTGTATCAGATTGGTTAATCAATAATAAAAAACTAAATTTAGTTGATCAGGTTATTAATCAAAATGAGATGTTAAAAACCAATCACAAATTTTTAGAATTTTTATTTACCCATTATTTATCTGCTGGCGAAACGGACAAAGCTTGCTCTTATGCAAACCTAATGGTTAGGGGAACTCAAAGTTTGAATTTAGAAAAGTTTAAAATATTTTGTTTCATTCATGCTAAAAAAATAAAGCAAGCAAGGTCATTATTAGAGTTAACGGCAGAAACAAGTAAACTTGATAAATTTTTTATAAACAAAACTAATTTTTTAATAGGTTTGAATAGTAACAAGGGTGAGCCAAATTATGACAATGTATTTAATGCCCACTTAACTTTACTTACAAATGATGAGGTTGAAATTAAATATGAAAATTTTTCAAAATCTAAAGATTTAAGAAATTATTTTTTTAAAAGCGGGTTATCTAACCAACTTCTGGATAATGTTTTGAAGGATACAAGCGCTGAAAATAAAAATAAACTAAATGAACTTGTTATTTTTCTTGAGAGAGCGGTTAATGAAGACCTTTATAGTTATGAAAAAATATTAGATATTTATAAAAAATATAATTTTTCATTTGAGCAACTTTTTAAAGTTGATGAAGCTACACAAAATTTAAAACGACCTGAGTCGCATGCTATTTTATATCAAGCAATGTTGCTAACTCAAAAACCAGAATTAAAAATTGAAGTATTAAATAACTTTAAAGAAAAATTATATTTAAATGGATTACAAAAAATTGCTGACCCTGTTTACTATCTTGAACTTGACAAAATTTATGAAACTAACCCCAATCTTATTGGAAAAAAATTAGTCGAAGAAATTTTGGCGTTTAAAAGATCAAATCAATCTAGTTTAGATAATTTTAACAATGAGTATATTTATGCATCGGAATTATATCGTTTATTTGATCAAGATTTAAATAAGAATGAAAGAAAAAAAATCTTAAAAATGTTACAAGTGTTCGATACCAAAATTAAAGAAAATCAATACGAACTATCCAATAAAGATATAGCGTTCTTAAATATTTTAAATTTAGAAAAAATTGATTTACCAAATAATTTATCAAAAAATATATATGATAAACAAATTTATATTCCCAATGAGGTCTTTAACTCTCTTGAAAAAAATGAAAATAATGAGGCTTTATTAAAGACAATTATAGTTATTGAGGAATTAAATGACTTAAATAAAAATTATGTAAGAGATATTTTATCCATTATTAAAATTTTTGATAATATGAATAATGATAAATTAAAAAAATTATTTATTAGAAACGAGTTTAGCTTATAATTAATTTATGCAATATCTTGACTTTGAAAAAGATCTTGAACAACTTGATAAAAGTTTAGATGAATTAAAAAATCCTTTTAATGAGGAGGGCGGTTTATCGTCTGTGAATAGTTCACAAATTGATGATCTAGAAGATAAGATTCAATTAAAAATAAACGAAATTTACTCAAATTTAGATGGATGGAAAAAAACAAAAATAGCAAGACACGACAACCGTCCACGTGCTCAATTTTATATTTCATCTATATTTGAAAATTTTCAGCAAGTCGCAGGTGATAGAAATTTTGGTGAGGATGAGGCAGCGATTACTGGGTTTGCAAAAATTAATGGAGAGTCAGTTTTGGTGATCGGCCAAGAAAAAGGGAATGACACTCAGTCTAGAATTAGAAGAAATTTTGGAATGATGCGTCCTGAGGGTTATCGAAAATGTATTAGGCTAATGAAATTGGCAGAAAACTATAATGTACCCGTAATCACATTTATTGATACACCTGGGGCCTACCCTGGAAAAGGAGCTGAAGAACGAGGTCAAGCAGAAGCTATTGCTCAATCAATTAATTGTTGTTTAGGTTTAAAAGTTCCAATTATTTCTGTTGTAATTGGTGAAGGAGGGTCAGGTGGTGCAATTGCACTTGCAACTTCAAACAAAGTATTGATGCTTGAGCATTCTATCTACTCAGTAATTTCACCTGAAGGATGTGCCTCAATATTATGGAAAGATGCAACTAAATCAAAGGATGCAGCTGAAGCTATGCATCTTACAGCTCAAGATTTAGAAAAATACAAAATCATTGATGGTATCCTTGAAGAGCCTAAAGGTGGAGCTCATAGAAATCCAGATCAAATGTCAGGAAAAATTAAAGATCAATTAGTTACACAAATTTTAAATTACAAATCTAAATCACCAGATGAAATTTTAGATGAAAGAAGAAACAAATTCAAAAGCATTGGAGAAAACCTGCCTGCAGATCTTGTCTCTTTTGATGCAATAAGTCAGGTCAACTTAAAATCTAGTCTTTCAAAAAATAAAAAAACTATTTTGATTAGTTTAGCTATTTTTTCTGCTGTTGTGATTTTTTTAATTTTAAACTAGTGAACCACAACAGGATTTAAATTTTTTGCCAGTTGCAGGACACTTTTCGTTACGTGAAATTTTACTTTTATCGTTTGTTTCTAAGAGACAACCTTCTGGTCTTTTTATTTTTGAGACATCTTTAGATAATTCTTGTTGCATTTGATCCGCAATAGTTACTTCAATATTTGATAAGAAAATTACAATATTCTCCTTTATTTTAATCAGTAACTGTTGAAATAAGTCAAAACTTTCTCTTTTATATTCATCAATAGGGTTTTTTTGTCCATAACCTCTTAGCCCAATGACTTGTCTAAGTTGCTCTAGATATTGTAAGTGACTTCTCCATTCAAAATCAAGGTTTTGTAAAAATATTTTTTTTTCAATATCTTTATTTACATTGTCTCCAACTTTATCAATTCTATCTTTTCTTCGATCTTCAAATTTAGTCTTCAATTTTTTGACTTTTTCTTCGTGACTTAATTTTATAAATGTATCGACATCACTATCATTAATTTTTGACCCAAGAATTCTCTCAATTCTTGATTTAAGTATACTTTTATCTAATTCATCCGGAGAAAGTTTTGAGTACTGAATAATATCTTCAGATACATCTTCAAAAAAATTATTTGTTGTCTGATAAATATTTTCAGTTTTTAATATTTCTAATCTTTGTTCATAAATAACTTTACGTTGATCGCTCATTACATCGTCAAATTGTAAAAGTGATTTTCTTATATCAAAATTTCTTGCCTCGACTTTTTGTTGTGCTTTTTCAAGAGCTTTATTAATCCACGGATGATCAATGCTTTCACCTTCTTTAAAGCCAAGTTTTTGTAGCATAGAGTCTATTCTCTCTGATCCAAAAATTCTCATCAAATCATCTTCTAAACTTAAAAAGAAAATAGATTTTCCTTGATCCCCTTGACGTCCAGACCGACCTCTCAATTGATTGTCAATTCTTCTACTTTCGTGTCTTTCCGTCCCAATAACGAACAACCCACCTGCTTCCATTACTTTTTGCTTTTCCTCCTTAAAGAGCTGCTCTTCTTGGATTGGATCATTGCTCTCCATTTTTCTAAGCTCTAAATTTCCACCTAGCTGGATATCTGTCCCTCTTCCAGCCATATTTGTTGCAATCGTTACTGCATGTAGACGACCTGCTTGAGCAATAATCGAAGCTTCTTTTTCATGTTGTTTAGCATTGAGGACATTATGCTTAATGCTTTGTTGATTTAAATGATTTGAAAGCTCTTCTGATTTTTCAATACTAGTTGTTCCAACCAATATAGGCTGACCTTGTTTATTTGCTTCTTTAATATTTTCAATAATCGCATTAATTTTTTCTTTTTCAGTTCTATAAATTTGGTCGTTAAGATCTTTTCTAGCGATTGAAACATTTGTTGGGATTTCGACTACATCTAATTTATAAATATCATAAAATTCATTTGCTTCAGTCATAGCTGTTCCAGTCATACCTGAAAGTTTTTGATATAATCTAAAGTAGTTTTGATAAGTTGTAGATGCAAAAGTCTGGTTTTCATTTTGAATTGGAACACCTTCTTTAGCTTCTATGGCTTGGTGCAAGCCATCTGAGTATCTTCTTCCTTCTAATACTCTTCCTGTAAATTCATCAATAATTTGAACCTGATTATCTCTGATAATGTAATCTTTATCTTTTTGAAATAAGACATTTGCTTTTAAGGATTGATTAATATGATGCACTAATGAAATATTTCTTGGATCGTAAAAATTATCTCCATTTAATAAATTAAGTTTTGATAATTTTTTTTCTACTTCATCAACACCTTTGTCATTTAAGGTAACATTTCTATCTTTCTCATCTTTTTGATATAAATCTGAATTTAGGTCATTCACAATTTTGTTACATAAAAAATACTCTGTAGAGGTATCTTCGGTTGGACCTGAGATGATTAATGGAGTTCTCGCTTCATCAATTAAAATACTATCAACCTCATCCACGATGCAATAATTGAAATCTCTTTGCACCATTTCATCAAGCGACAATTTCATGTTATCTCTTAAATAATCAAAGGCAAATTCATTATTGGTTCCGTAGACAATATCGCATTGATAAGTTTGTTTTCTATTCTCATCAGAAACATCGCTTGTAAGACAACCAACGGACAGTCCTAAAAATTTATAAATTTGACCCATCCATTCAGCATCACGTTTAGCCAAATAATCGTTTACCGTTATAATGTGAACACCTTTTCCGCTTAAGGCATTCAGAAAAGCCGCAAGTGTGGCGACAAGTGTTTTTCCTTCACCCGTTTTCATTTCAGATATTTTTCCCTGATGTAGAATAATGCCACCCATGAGCTGAACATCGTAATGCCTTTGACCTATGGTTCTTTGACTGGCCTCTCTAACCAATGCAAAAGCTTCTGGTAAAAGCTTATCTAAATCTTTGCTTTCTTTAGCAATTTTACGAAGCTCTTCAGTTCTAACTTTTAATTCACTATCAGATAGTTTTTTTATACTTTCTTCTAATGAATTAATTTTTTGGACAATAGGATTAAGCGCTGTAATTTTTCGCTCATTCGTAGAACCAAATAGCTTGTTCAGAAAATTAAATTTCATAATAATGTATTTTTAATAATAGCAAATTGCGCTTTTGTATCTTATAAAACCTTAAAATATCAACTTATAAGCTAATGAATTTAAAGTTAAAAAAACTATTTAAAAGTCAATTTTTAAAAAAAAATGGAGCTTTTAGAGATTTACCAAGCATCCAGGGTTTAGAAATTTCATCCTTAAGCGCTGGTTTGTATAAAAAAAAGGGCAGAAGAGATCTTTCATTTTTTTATTTTGAAGATGGTGCTAATCATGCAGGAGTATTCACAAAGTCGCAGGTTAGCGCTGAGTGCATCAAATGGAATAAAATACCAAAAGCAACAAAAATTAAAGCATTATTAGTAAATACAAAAAACGCAAATGCCTTAACTGGAAAACAAGGTTTTGATGCGCTTAAAAAAATTCAAAAAGAAGTTTCAAAAAAAATAAAAATTAAATCAAATGAATTCTATTTTGCTTCTACAGGAGTTATTGGGGAGAAATTTCCAATTAAAAAAATTGAAAAAAAAATTCCCAAACTAATTGATGGTAAAAAAAATACTTCTCAAACTAATTGGATAAATGCTGCAAAAGCAATAATGACTACTGATACAATAGCAAAAGTAAGTGGTAAAACTTTTAAAATACAAAATAAAAAAGTAAGTTTAGCTGGTATAGCTAAGGGATCTGGGATGATTTATCCTAATATGGCTACCATGTTAGGCTTTATATTTACTGATGTTAATATTTCTAACGCGTTATTAAAGTTAGCATTAAAAAATAATTTAGAGAAAACATTTAATGCTATTAGCGTAGATGGGGATACTTCAACGAATGACATGTTGTTAATATTTTCAACTGGAAAAGCAAATAACAAAAAAATTACAAAAGTTAATTCAAAAGATTACAAAATTTTTGAAAATAATTTATGTGAAATCATGCTGTCTCTAGCAAAACAAATTACCTATGATGGGGAAGGCGCATCTAAGTTTATTGAACTGGATATTCAGGGGGCAAAGTCTTATCTAGACGCGAAAAATGTTGCCTTTTCGATTGCCAACTCTCAGTTATTCAAAACTGCAATTGCAGGTGAGGATCCTAATTGGGGTAGAATTTTAATGGCTATTGGTAAATCTCATGCATTGGTTAAAACAAAAAAAATTGATTTAAAATTGGGCAAACAGTTTATTTTTAAAAAAGGTAATATTTTTAAAAATTATAAAGAAAGCGTTGCTGCAAAATATATGAAGGGCAGTAATATCAAAATTTTAGTTAATTTAGGTTTAGGAAAAAATAAGTTTAAAGCTTACACATGTGATTTAACACATGAATATATTTCAATTAATGCTGATTATAGAAATTAAGTGAAGTTTACTTTTGTTTCGGTTTGTATTTTAAAGCAGAGAAATAAAATTCTATTTACAAAAAGACCAAGTAAAAAATATTTTGGAGATTTTTGGGAGTTTCCTGGCGGCAAACTTGAAAACGATGAGACTTTTGAAATAGCTATTAAAAGAGAGTTGTTTGAAGAGCTTGGGATTAAAATTGATATCAAAAACCTTATAAGCCTAGATGTTATCAACCATAGCTATGATAAGCGAAATTTTATTATCATGAATGTTTTTTTACTGAAAAAATGGTCAGGGGTTATCAAAAAGAAAGATGCCCAAGACTTTAAATGGATAAAAACTAGTGGACCTTATCCAGAAAAATTTTTAGAAGGTGGTTTGTTAATTTTAAAAAGAATTAAAACTAAATATTATTCTATATGAAAAAAATTATTGTTATATTAGCCTTAATATTATTAACTGGATGCTCAACAATGAACTTAGAAGATTATAAAGATAAAAAACCAATTTTAAAACTAGAAGAATATTTTAATGGCAAATCAATTGCCAGAGGAGTCTTTGAAGATCGTTTTGGTAATATAAAAAAAAGTTTTAAAGTTTTTATTGATGGCACATGGGACGGTGAGAACTTAATATTAAAAGAAGATTTTATATATGATGACGGTAAGAAAGAATATCGTGAATGGAAACTAACCAAAGATAAAAATAATCCAAATTATTACACAGGGTATGCAGATGGTGTTATTGGAATAGCTAGTGGCTCAACTAGCGGAAACGCTTTTAATTGGAAATATGGTTTTAAATTGCAAGTTGGTGAGCGCAAAATTAATGTAAAATTTGATGACTGGATGTTTTTGCAGGAGGATGGCTATCTTATCAATATTGCAAAAGTTAAAAAGTTTGGAATTACATTAGGACGAGTGATTTTATTTTTTGAAAAAAAATAAAAAAGAGCATTGAAATAATCAATTTTGATATTAACTTTAAAATATGATCAAATACCATTTAAAGTGTGAATGCGGAATAGAGTTTGAAAGTTGGTTTTCAAATTCCAAAGAATATGATCGATTAGAGAAAAAGAAATTGCTCTCTTGCCAGTGTGGTAAATCAAACAAAATTTCAAAGCAATTAATGGCCCCGCAAGTTTTATCAAAAAAACAAGAGACATCTAAAACTTCAAAACAAGAATTGTTTTATAAAACAGTAAATAAAAAGCTTCGTGATTTAAGAGAGTATGTTGAAAAAAATGCAGAATATGTTGGAGATAATTTTGTTTCTGAGGCTCGTTCAATTCATTACGATAAAAAAAATGTAAGAAATATTTATGGAAAAGCGAGTCCGAAGCAAACAGAAGAATTAATTGAGGAAGGGATTGAAGTTAATACAATTCCTTGGGTTGAAAAAACAAATAGCTAAGTTTTTTTAAAATAGCACATATAATTTACATCAGTATCATCACTTAATTTCCATTTATTTTTTAGTGGATTAAACGTAACACCTTTAGTTTCTACATGTGTTAAAAAATGTTTTGATACTTTGTTAATAATATCATTTGGTGAAATGAACTTATCCCATTCATGCGTTCCAATTGGAAGCCATCTTAATATGTATTCAGCCCCAATAATTGCTAATACGTAAGATTTTATTGTTTTATTTAAGGTCGCAAAAAAAATTAGGCCATTAGGTTTTAAAAGGTTAATACAAGATTGAATAAAAAAATTCACATCTTCAACATGCTCTATAATTTCCATGCATAAAACGACATCATACAATTTGTTTTCGATATCCTCAGGTTTTTTATTTAAATAATTAATATCAAGACCACTTTGTTCCATATGAATTTTTGCGACTTCAATATTTGTCTTCGCTGCATCTATGCCAGTTACATTTGCACCTAAGCGGGATAATGGCTCACATAAAAGTCCGCCACCACAACCCACATCTAAAATTTTTAAATTTTTGAACGGTTTATCCTCGTCTAAATTTAAATTGAAATGATTTGAGATTTGATCAATTAAATATTCTTGTCTTACAGGATTAAATTTATGAAGCGGTGCAAATTTTCCATTGGGATTCCACCATTCTTCAGCAAGTTTATCAAACTTGTTAATTTCTTCTTTATTTGCCGTATTTTTAGTTTGCATATTTTTAACTGTTAGTATTGTTTAATTTATCACTGAAGAGTATTTAAGTACAAATTTAAATTTAAAAAATGACTACCATCGTAATGAAATTTGGCGGAACGTCTGTTGCAAGTATCGACAGAATAAAAAATGTTGCCAATATTATTGAGAATAAAAAAAAAGAAGGATGCAAGTTAGCTATTATAGTTTCTGCGATGGCAGGAGTTACTAATGATTTGGTTGAAAAATCAAAATCTATATCTAATCATTTTTCTAACGAAGAGTATGATGTGTTATTGTCTTCAGGAGAGCAGGTCACCTCAGCTCTTTTGGCTGGCTGTTTAGTTGACAAAGGGATTCAAGCAAGATCAATGCTTGGTTGGCAGATTCCAATAGTTACAGAAGGACAACATAAAAATAGTAGAATTATCTCAGTTAATTCTAAATCAGTTCAAAACTATTTAGAAAAAGATTACGTTGTAGTTATTCCAGGTTTTCAAGGTATCTCAGAAGAAATGCGAATCTCTACAATTGGTAGAGGAGGGTCTGATGCCTCTGCGGTTGCCTTAGCAAAAGCTTTAGATGCGGATCGATGTGAAATTTATACTGATGTAGAAGGTGTATTTACGACGAACCCAGACATTTGTGAGCAAGCAAAAAAAATTGATAAAATTTCATACGATGAAATGCTTGAGATGGCGTCACTTGGAGCGAAAGTTATGCAAAGTTCATCGGTCCAAAAAGCGATGATTAATGACGTAGAAATTTACGTAAAATCAACATTTGCACCTGAAAAATCTGGGACTCAAATTTTATCAGAAGATAAAATTTCTTATGATAAGGTGATAACTGGCGTTGCTTACTCTAGAGACGATGCAAAAGTTACACTTATGGGCGTTAAAGATAAACCAGGTGTTGCTTCAGCTATTTTCAAGCCACTAAATGATGACAATATTGTTGTAGATATGATTGTTCAAAATATTTCTGCTGATAGTAATAAAACCGATGTTACGTTTACTGTTAAAAGAGATGATATGTTGAAAGCAGAAAATATATTAAAAAACTTAAAATCAGAAATAGGTTATGAAAAGCTTCTAACAGATAATAAAGTATCCAAAGTCTCAATTGTAGGCGCTGGAATGATTACTTATCCAGGAGTAGCGTTTAAAATGTTTAATGCTTTAGCAACAAAAAAGATTAATATATTAGTGATATCAACCTCTGAAATTAGGATTTCAGTATTAGTTGATGATAAAAATACAGAATTAGCAGTAAAAACATTGCATTCTGCTTTTGAATTAGAATAAATTAAACTCATGTCATCGATTAGGCCCTTTAGGGATATAAAAAGAAGATTATCAAAAGAAATTACTGTTGGCTCTGTAAAGGTTGGCGGAACAAACCCAATTTCAGTTCAATCCATGACCAATACACTTACTACGGATATCAAAGGTACAATTGAACAAGTTAATGCAATACATGATGCAGGTGCAGATATTGTTAGAATTTCTTGTCCTGATGAAGAGTCAACAATTGCGTTAAAGGAAATTGTAAAAAATACCTCTATTCCTATTGTAGCTGATATTCATTTTCATTTTCAAAGAGCAATTGAAGCGGCAAAAGCTGGTGCTAGTTGTTTAAGAATTAATCCAGGAAATATTGGCTCCAAAGACAGAGTCAAGGAAGTTGTCAGTGCTGCAAAAGATTATGGATGTTCAATCCGAATAGGAGTTAATGGAGGATCTCTTGAAAGGGAAATTTTAGAAAAATATAAAGAACCTTGTCCAGAAGCTTTAGTAGAAAGCGCAAAAAAAAATATTCAATTACTTGAAGAAAATGATTTTTTTAATTTTAAAATAAGTGTGAAAGCCTCAGATGTTTTTTTAGCGGTAGGTTCCTACAGGCTTTTAGCAAAAGAGTGCGATTACCCTTTACATTTAGGAATTACGGAAGCAGGTGGTTTATTTTCTGGAACGGTAAAATCATCAATCGGATTAGGTTTGTTATTATATGAAGGAATAGGTGACACAATAAGAGTTTCACTCTCTGCTGATCCAGTTGAAGAGGTTAAAGCGGGACTTGAAATTTTAAAAAGCTTAGGATTAAAAAATAGAGGAGTTAAAATTATATCTTGCCCCTCATGTGCTAGACAAGCGTTTGAAGTCATAAAAACTGTAGAAATATTAGAAAAAAAATTATCACATATCAAAGAACCTTTAACATTATCGATTATTGGTTGCGTTGTGAATGGACCTGGAGAGGCTTCTCAAACCGACATTGGTCTTACCGGGGGAGGTAAAGGAAATAACATGATTTATTTATCTGGCCTACAAGATCATAAAGTTCCAAGTGAAAAAATTATAGATCATGTCGTAGAACTAGTGGAAAAAAAAGCTGAAGAGATAAGAAAAAGTCAAGATGCTGCCAATCAATAAAGTAAAAGAAATTGTTTCAAGATATGAAACATTGGAAAAAACGTTATCGCAATCTGATATTGATAAGAATACTTATGTAAAAAATTCAAAAGAGTATGCATCGATAGGAGACATTATTGTCGACGTAAAATCATATATTAAAATGGTTGAAGACAAAGAAGGTTCAGAGAAAATCTTACAGGATAAATCTGCTGACAAAGAGTTAAAAGAAATGGCAGAATTAGAACTTTTAGAAATTAAAGAAAAAATATTAGATTTAGAAACTAAAATAAAAATTTTTATGCTTCCAAAAGATGAAGCGGATGAAAAAAACGCAATTATTGAAATTAGAGCAGGCACTGGCGGTCAAGAAGCTGCAATATTTGCTGGAGATCTTTTTAGCATGTATCAAAAAGTTGCAACGAATAATGGCTGGAAGACAGAAGTCATAAGTATTTCCGAGGGAGATGCAGGCGGATACAAAGAAATCGTATTTTCAGTCACAGGAAAAAATGTATTTTCAAAATTAAAATTTGAAAGCGGGGTTCACCGTGTACAAAGAGTTCCAAAAACTGAGACACAAGGAAGAGTTCATACTTCAGCCGCAACGGTTGCAGTTTTGCCAGAAGCGGAAGAGGTTGATGTTAAAATTGATGAGAATGAACTTAGAATAGATGTATTTAGATCAAGCGGTCCTGGTGGACAGTCAGTTAATACCACTGATAGTGCAGTTAGGATAACCCACCTTCCAAGTGGCATTGTGGTATCTCAACAAGATGAAAAGTCTCAACATAAAAATAAAGCTAAAGCATTAAAAATCTTAAGATCAAAACTCTATGAGTTAGAAAGAAGTAAATTAGAACAAGAAAGGTCTTCTGCAAGAAAATCACAAATTGGATCAGGTGATAGATCTGAAAGAATTAGAACTTATAATTTTCCACAAGGTCGAGTGACAGATCATAGAATTAACCTAACACTTCATAAATTAACTGACTTTTTATCAGGTGATGTGTTTTCAGAAATTTCTGATGCATTACAAATTCAGTTCCAAGAGCAACAATTAGAGGCTTAATGAAAATTAACGAAGCTATTAATCAATCTTACAAAGTTTTAAGCCCTATATCTAAAACAGCCAAATTAGATGTTGAGGTTTTATTAGCCTATATTTTGAACAAAAAAAATCGATTAGATTTGTATTTAAATCAAGAACAAGAACTTAACCCAAAAGAATTAGATAAGTTTTTAAATTTAATTAATGAGCGACATCAATTAAAGCCAATTTCAAAAATTATTAATCAAAAATCTTTTTGGAATTTTGACTTAGATCTTTCTTATAATGTCTTGATTCCAAGACCAGAAACCGAAGTTTTAATAGATCTAGTAACAAAAAAAATTAGTCAAAACAAAAAAATGAAGTTTTTAGATATAGGGTGTGGGTCTGGCTGTATAAGTTTAGCTCTTTTAGATTATTTTTATTTTTCTTCAGGAGTAGCAATTGATGTATCTAAAGAAGCAATTTTAAATACTCGATTAAATTTAAAAAAATTTAATTTAAAAGAAAGGTTGAAATTACTAAGACAAGATGTTTTTAAATTTCATTCAACTAATAAGTTTGATTTAATTATTTCTAACCCACCTTATTTAAAATTGTCTGATTATATCAATCTAGATAAATCAATTAAACAATATGAGCCTAAAGAAGCTTTGATAGGGGACTCAAAAGATGGAACTTTGTTTTACAAAAAAATTATTGTTAATTTAAAAAATAATTTAAAACTTGGAGGTTTTTTTGCATTTGAGATAGGTGACAATCAGATGATAAAAATTGAAAAAATATTAAATATCAATGGTTTTAGAATTGAGGAAAAATTTAAATTAATTAATAATCAAACTAGATGTTTGCTAGCTAAAAAGATAAAAAATTATACTTTACAATAATACATATATGTGATCTTAAGAGGTATCTTAAATAAAATTATATTTAATTAAATAAATAATTATTTAACCAACTAAATGACAAATTTTGATAGGCGCCCTCGAGGACGTAATAATAATAGAAGAAATGGTAGACGCCATAATGGCCCTAGAGCTTCTCAAGTTATAAAACTTAATGATCAAGGTCGATCGTTCAATCATCAAAGACCAAGATTTAATGGTAATGCCAGTAAATTATTCGAAAAATATAACGCTCTAGCTGCTGAGGCACTTTCAAAAGACGATAAAATTTTAGCAGAACATTATTTTCAACATGCAGATCATTTCGCAAGAATGATGCCACCACCTCAAGAAACAGTACAAACGAATGGTCAAGACAACACTCATCAATCAGAATCAATAACTTCAAATAACGAAGAAGAGGTTATTACAGAAGATTCAAGTTCATCAAATCTTGAGACAGAAGAAGAAAATACTGTTGTTGCCAAAAGTCCTGAAGATAATTAAAGTTTAGCTTTAACTTAACAAAATTTTAAAAGTGAGTTTTTCAAAAAAACTTTTACAAAACTTAGAGTCTGAAGCGATTTCAATAATTAGAGACTCTTACTCTAAATCGTCAAATCCAGTCATGATGTATTCGATTGGCAAGGACTCCTCAGTATTATTACACTTGGCAAGAAAAGCTTTTTTCCCATCGATTGTGCCATTTCCTCTTTTGCACATTGATACCAAATGGAAATTTAAAGAAATGATTAAGTTTAGAACCTATGTCAAAAATAAATTTAAACTCAACTTAATCACTTACACTAATCAAAAAGGGATAAAGTTAAATCCCCAAAAAGATAAAAATTATACTGATGTCATGAAAACTAAAGCTTTAAAAGATGCTTTAGACAAATATCAATTTGATGTCATTTACGGAGGGGCTAGAAGAGATGAGGAGGCTAGTAGATCAAAAGAAAGAATAGTTTCTGTGAGAGACAAAGGGCATATTTGGAATCCCAAAAATCAAAAACCTGAATTATGGAATTTATTTAATTATGAGAAAGATGAAGACCAAACTTTAAGAGTCTTTCCAATATCGAATTGGACCGAATTTGATATTTGGAATTATATTAAGCAAGAAAATATTGAAATTGTCGATTTATATTTTGCAAAAAAAAGAAAATGTATCAAAAAAAATAATGCTTATTTTATGATTGATGACAACCGATATAAACTTCAAAAAGGTGAAAAAATAATTACAGAAACAATAAGGTTTAGAACGCTGGGTTGTTACCCACTAACTGCAGGAATAAAAAGCAGCGCCTCAAATTTATCACAAGTAATTAATGAAACATTGAAAGAAAAAAATTCAGAGCGATCTGGAAGATTGATTGATTTAGACAAACCTAACAGTATGGAATTAAAAAAACGAGAAGGTTATTTTTAATGGAGATCAAAAAAATTGTCACCTGTGGAAGTGTTGATGATGGAAAATCTTCTTTAATCGGAAGAATTATCTTTGAAACCAAAAATATTTTAAATGATCAAGAACTTAAACTACAAAACCTTTCAACCAGGTATGGGACGACAGGAAAAAAATTAGATTTTGCATTACTCTTAGACGGACTTCAAGATGAAAGAGAACAGGGTATTACTATTGATGTAGCTCACCGATATATTAATTACAAAAACCAAAGGTTAGTTTTTCACGATAGCCCAGGTCATAACCAGTATACAAGAAATGTTGTAACAGCTGCATCAGGGTGTGAAATAGCTATTTTGCTCGTCGATGTAAAAAAAGGGATACTTGAACAAACTAAAAGACATTTAAAAATTTTAGATTTTCTAAAAATTAAAAATATTATTTTTGCAATTAATAAAATTGATTTAGTCAAATATAATAAGAGTAAGTTTTTAGAATTAAAGAACCAATTAAACAAAACTCTCATTTCATCAAATAAAAGAAATGTATTTTTTATTCCAGTTTCAGCGCTTGATGGAGATAATGTAGTCACTAAATCAAAAAAAATGAAATGGTATAATGGCAAAAGTGTTTTAGATACAATTACAAAATTAAAAGAGATTAAAAAAAATCACAAACCTTATTTAGCTATTCAGCATGTTCACAGACCTAATAACAAAATAAGAAATTATTTAGGAAATCTAACAGGATCATTTAAAAAAAATCAAAAGATTAAAATTCTTCCAGGATCTGAAATCAATTCTATTAAAAATTTATATTCAAATTTTAAAAAAATGAACCAAATTTTGAATGCTCCAGTTGCATTAGATTTAAAAAAACAAATGGATATTGTTAGGGGCGATATTGTTACCGATCTATCTAATAAAGATATTTTAGTTGGAAATGCCTTTAATGCAGAAGTTGTTGTGACTTCTGGTGACAAAATTATTCAAGGTAGACAGTATTTAATTAGAATTCATAATAAAATAACCAAGGTAACTGTTACTAAAGTTAAATCTACATTTGATTTTGTTACAAATCAAAGCGTAGTTAAAAATGAACTCGAGCTTAATGATATTGGTGAAATTGAAATGTCATGCAATGAAGCAATACCTTTTTCAACATTTGATAAAATGCCTGAACTTGGGAGATTTATATTAGTTGATGAGCTAACTTTTAATGTCGTTTGTGCAGGTAAAATTAATTTTGAACTGAGAAGATCTGGCAATATCTATAAAACAGAAGGTAAGGTTTCAAAGGAAGTACGAGCTAAGTTAAAACGTCAAAAGCCAAAATGCATTTGGCTAACCGGTTTGTCAGGTTCTGGAAAATCAACTTTAGCGCAAAGTTTGGAGAAAACATTAAACTCCCAATCAAAGCATACTTATATATTAGATGGCGATAACCTAAGATTAGGTATTAATAAAAACCTTGGGTTCAATGCTTCTGATAGAACAGAAAATATAAGACGAATAGGTGAAATTAGTAAGCTGATGGTTGATGCTGGATTAATAGTTATTGTTGCTGCTATTTCTCCATTTAGAAAGGACCGAGATTTTGCAAGATCTTTATTTGAAAAAAATGAGTTTTATGAAGTGTTCGTGAATACTCCATTAAAAGTCTGCATCAAAAGAGATCCAAAAAAACTTTATAAAAAAGCAAAATCGATAAAGCATTTTAGTACCATTGGGCTTACAGGTGATTATGAAAAACCTTTAAAGCCTGATTTAGTGATTGATACTTCTAAAGAGTTAATTTCAAACTCTGTAAAAAAAATAATTACAAAAATATTTTAATTTATTAAATTTGATCTCATTACATCAATTTTAATTCTTGATATTTCAAACTTTTCTCTATCTTCACCACGTAACGTTCTTCCTGAAGGAAGTTTTAAACGTTGTGAATTCATTCTCTTTCCATTAACCAAAACTTCATAATGAAGGTGAGGACCAGTTGATCTACCTGTGCTTCCAACATAACCTATAATTTGTCCTTGTCTAACTTTTGCACCTTTTTTGATACCTCTCGCGTATCCATTTAAATGAGCATAAGCCGTTTTGTATTTAGAGTTATGTTTAATTCTAATATATTTTCCATACGCTCCGTTCCATCCGACTTGTTCAATAATACCTGATCCTGAAGCCATGATGGGTGTACCTGTTAGAGCCGCAAAGTCTGTTCCTCGGTGCATTTTATTGTAACCTAAAATGGGATGCTTTCTCATACCAAAAGTCGAAGATAGTCTTGCACCATTAATTGGAGTTTTCATTAAAGCTTTCTCAATACTTTTTCCATTCGTTCTGTAATATCCTGGAATACCTTTTTGATCGACAAAACGGTATAAGGCAATTTCTCTTCCATTATTTTTCATGTACGCATAAATGATATCTCCATTTTTTTGTAACTCTCCATCATCATCAACATATTTATCATAGACAATTTGAAAAATATCTCCTCGACGAATATCTCTTTGAAAATCAATTTCAAATCCAAAGATACCTGCAAAATTAACAATCACTTCTGGATCTATTTTTTCTTTCTCTGCAGCTTGATACATACTGGAATTAATCATTCCTTCTGCAAGAGTTGTTTTTTTGTATAAAACTTTTTCGATTTTGTTTGCAACAAACTCTTTATTTTTCTTAAAAACATGAAGTGAATTAATATTATCTAAATTAATCGTAAGCCTTATAATTTCACCTGTATCTTTATGAGTTAAAATTTCAAAAACTTGGTTCGTATTAATTGTTTTTAAATTAATAAATTTTTTTAATACTTTTGAAATTTCAAATATTTCTTGCTGGGAAGCGCCCGCATCAGTTAAAATTGAATTTAAACTTTGTCCTTTTTTAACGGATGAAGTGACTTTGTTAAATTGGTTTTCAAATTTATTTGTAAGCAATGAATGAATATTGCTAAATTCTGTTTTAAATTCTGAGTAGTTTTTTTCTATTTTATTTTTTTTGTAAAAATTTTGATTTAAAAAAAAGAAGGCAGTAATGATTAATAAAACTAATCCTGAAATAATAAATTTAACATTTCTATTTTTTAAATTTTGAACCATTTTTTTAATATTTACCGAGTCTTTGTTTATCTACTAAAGGTTGATTTTGAAGTAAAATATCTTAAAAAAAACCTTATATTTCAACAGTTTTAGGGCATTTTTGATTGCTTGACTTGATATGATTTTCTTTATATTACCCAACGTCCTAGCGCCGATTAATTAAATTATTCAGGTGTTTAGCTAAAAAATTAAACAGGACTGAAAAAAATCTTTTTGTTTTCAAAGATTTTTCACAGTTTTGTTGAGCTCTTGAAAACGTAAAATATAGAAGAGAAGCGTGGACGGTTATATTTGTCAAAAAAAAATTTGTCGTACACGCTTATAGTAAACTTATACAAATAGTAATTTGTACGAGTGGTGTATTTATACATCAAGCTTGTGTACGCCGTTATTAAACTTGAGAGTTTGATCATGGCTCAGAATGTACGCTGGCGGCACGCCTAACACATGCAAGTCGAGCGAGGTACTTGTACCTAGCGGCAGACGGGTGCGTAACATGTGGGAATCTGCCTTTTGGTTCGGAACAACACGGGGAAACTTGTGCTAATACCGGATAAGTCCTAACGGAGAAAGATTTATCGCCGAAAGATGAGCCCGCACTAGATTAGCTTGTTGGTAAGGTAAAAGCTTACCAAGGCTACGATCTATAGCTGATTTGAGAGGATGATCAGCCACACTGGGACTGAGACACGGCCCAGACTCCTACGGG
>VTPE01000021.1 GCA_008638005.1 Pelagibacteraceae bacterium
AATGTTAAAAGGAAAACAAGGTAGATTTAGACAAAACTTACTTGGTAAAAGAGTTGATTATTCAGGAAGATCAGTAATTGTTGCAGGACCTGAACTGAAACTACATCAATGTGGATTACCAAAAAAAATGGCTTTGGAATTGTTCAAACCTTTTGTTTATGCGAGATTAGATAAATTGGGTTATGCAACAACTATTAAACAAGCTAAAAAAATTGTTGAAAAAGAAAAACAAGAAGTTTGGGATATTTTAGACCATGTTATTAGACAGCACCCAGTTTTATTGAACAGGGCTCCAACACTTCACAGATTAGGGGTTCAAGCTTTTGAACCGATTTTAACTGAAGGAAAAGCAATCCAGTTACATCCATTAGTTTGTGCAGCATTTAACGCTGACTTTGATGGTGACCAAATGGCGGTTCATGTTCCCTTGAGTATTGAGGCACAATTAGAAGCAAGAGTTCTAATGATGTCTACAAATAATATTTTACATCCAGCAAATGGAAAACCAATTATCGTACCATCACAAGATATGGTATTGGGTATTTATTATCTATCTCAAGAACCTTTAAATGCAAAAGATGATAAGCCACAAGGCTATTTTTTAAATACTGATCAAATTACTTTAGCATTAGAGTCTGGAGACATTAATATTCACTCTAAAATTATCTCTAGATTTGAGACAAAAGATGAAAATGGAAAGCAAAAATTTGTAAAATACACAAGTACAGCTGGAAGATTTTTACTAGCAAATGTGCTTCCAAAAAATAAAAGTATTAAGTTTGATCTAGTCAATAGAGTATTATCTAAAAAACAAATATCCGAAGTTATTGATGTCGTGTTTAGATTTTGTGGTCAAAAAGAAACTGTAATTTTCTGTGACAGAATTATGAGCTTAGGTTTTAAAAATGCATTTAAAGCTGGAATTTCATTTGGAAAAGATGATTTGATTATACCTGAAAGTAAAGTGAAAATTATTTCTGATGCTAAAAAAATGGTTGAAGAATATGAAAATCAATACTCTGAAGGTTTAATTACCAGGGGTGAGAAATATAACAAAGTAATAGACCAGTGGTCTAAATGTACTGACAAAATTGCATCCGAAATGATGCAAATTATTTCAAGTCCACAGCATGATAAAGACGGAAGAGTCAAATCAAACTCAGTATTTATGATGGCAGATTCTGGAGCAAGGGGTTCACCAGCACAGATGAAACAATTAGCTGGTATGAGGGGATTAATGGCGAAACCATCTGGAGAAATTATTGAAACACCAATTATTTCAAACTTTAAAGAAGGTTTAACAATTTTAGAGTACTTTACGTCTACTCACGGTGCTAGAAAAGGTCTTGCTGATACTGCGCTTAAAACTGCAAACTCCGGTTACTTAACAAGAAGACTTTGTGATGTTTCTCAGGATGTTATTATTACTCAAAAAGATTGTGGTTCCAAAAAATCTGTAATTATTTCTGAGATTATTGAAGGTGGAAATGTTGTAGTGAGTTTATCAGAACGAGCATTAGGTCGAAATGCAGCTGAAGATATCAAGAATGCTTTAACCGGTGAAGTTATCGTTAAGAAAAATCAAATGATTGATGAGTTCAAGTGTGAAGAAATAGAAGCTGCAGGTGTAAAAACTTGCAAGGTTTATTCTGTAATGACCTGCGAAAGCGACCAGGGTGTTTGTTCTAAGTGTTATGGACGAGATTTAGCCAGAGGTATTCCAGTATCGATTGGTGAGTGTGTGGGTATGATTGCCGCTCAATCAATTGGAGAGCCTGGAACTCAGTTAACAATGAGAACGTTCCACGTTGGGGGTACCGCTCAAATTAAAGATGATTCTTCAATATCAGCACCAGATAGCGGTGTATTGAAAATTTCAAATAAAAATTTAGTAGAAGATTCTAGTAAAAACTTAATCATCATGGGAAGAAATATAGAGCTAACATTAGAAAAAGATAATGTTGTGTTTGCATCATTCAAAGTTCCTTATGGATCTAAACTTTATGTTAAACCAGATGAACAAGTTAAAAAGGGACAAAAAATTTGTGACTGGGATCCTTACACGGTACCTGTGATTGCTGAAACATCGGGAATTGCCAACTATGTTGATTTAGTAGATGGTGTTTCGGTTGCTGATAAAACAGATGAAGCGACTGGAATTTCTTCAAAAATAGTTCTTGATTGGAGATCACAATCTAAAAATTTAGATTTAAAACCAAGAGTAACTTTAAGAGACAGTAAAGATAAAGTGGTTCTTAAAGCTGATGGTAATGAAGCAAGATATTATCTATCTCCAGAAACAATTTTATCTATAGCCGATGGCGATAAAGTAAATGCAGGAGATGTTTTGGCGAGATTACCTAAAGCAACTTCAAAAACTAAAGATATTACCGGTGGATTGCCGAGAGTTGCTGAGCTTTTTGAAGCTAGAAAACCAAAAGATGGAGCGATCATTGCTGAAAATGATGGTGAGATTATCTTTGGAAAAGAAATTAGAGGAAAGCAAAAAATTACAATTAAAGGAAAAGACGGAACTGAAACAAATTATTTAATACCAAAGGGTAAACAAATTAATTACAACCCAGGTGAGAAAATTTCTAAGGGAGAGTATTTATTAGATGGAAGCCCGGCCCCTCATGATATTCTTAGAATTTTAGGTATTGAAGCTTTAACAGATTATTTTGTAAATGAAGTTCAAGATGTCTACAGATTACAAGGTGTTGTGATCAATGATAAACACATCGAAGTTATTTTAAGACAAATGTTAAGAAAACTAGAGGTCAAAGACCCTGGTGAAAGCAGTTTCTTAGCAGGTGAGGTTATGGATAAAATTGATGCAAAACACTTAAATGCAAAATTAAAAGAAGAAGGAAAGAAACAAATTGAATTTGAACCAGTAATGTTAGGAATTACAAAAGCATCATTACAAACTAAATCATTTATTTCTGCTGCATCATTCCAGGAGACTACTAGAGTTTTAACTGACGCTTCTATTAAAGGTAAGTCTGATGATTTAATGGGTCTAAAGGAAAATGTTATCGTCGGAAGATTAATTCCAGCTGGAAGTGGTCAAAGTAGACAGAAATACAATAGAATTGCCAAAGAAAAAGACCTTGAGTTACAAAACAGAATGGCTAGCGAAGCTATTAGTGCAGAGACCGAAGAACAAGTCACAGAAGCCCAATAATCCAAGTTTTTTTGAAATAAAAACTCATTAAAATGTTCAACCAGATGTTGACGTTACTCAAATAATCAGTATTAATAGCGCACTTTTTAAGGTAGCACGTAAAGCAACGTTGGCTTTAAACTACTACCAACTGCTTACCCAATTGTTCCTTAAAAAGATTATTATTATGCCAACTATAAATCAGTTGTTGAAAAAAAAACGTGTGAAACAAGTAATCAGGAATAAAGTTCCTGCGCTTGAAGCTTGCGCATTAAAAAGAGGCGTATGCACAAGAGTTTATACAACAACTCCAAAAAAACCGAATTCAGCATTAAGAAAAGTTGCAAGAGTAAGATTATCAAACGGGTTTGAAGTCACAGCATACATTCCAGGTGAAGGACATAATTTACAAGAACACTCTGTTGTTATGATTAGAGGTGGAAGGGTAAAAGATTTACCAGGTGTACGATATCATATCGTTCGAGGATTATTAGATACTCAAGGTGTTGCAAATAGAAAGCAACAAAGATCTAAGTATGGAGCAAAGAGGCCTAAATAATGTCAAGACGTAGAAGACAAGCTAAGAGACAAATTTTTGATGATCCAATTTATGGATTAAAATCTGTTTCCAAGTTCATCAATGCTTTGATGATTGGTGGAAAAAAAACGACCGCTGAAAAAATTTTTTATAACTCATTTAGTTTAATTAAAGATAAGTCAAAAGAAGATCCTGTAAAAATATTTAATGAAGCAATTAAAAATGTTAAACCTAATTTAGAAGTAAAATCTAGAAGAGTAGGTGGTGCAACTTACCAGGTTCCAGTAGAAGTAAAGGCTGATCGAGGTCAGGCATTAGCGATCAGATGGTTATTAGATGCAGCTAAAAAAAGAGGCGATAAGACAATGCAAGAAAGATTAATGAAAGAATTTTTAGATGCTTCAACAAACAAGGGTTCAGCAATTAAAAAAAGAGAGGATACACATAAAATGGCAGAAGCGAATAAAGCGTTTGCACATTTTAGATGGTAGTTTTTTATGGCTTTAAAATATCCAAAAGATAAATACAGAAATATTGGTATCATGGCTCACATCGATGCTGGGAAAACCACAACTACAGAAAGAGTTTTGTATTACACAGGTAAGTCACATAAAATTGGAGAGGTTCATGATGGAGCAGCTACCATGGATTGGATGGAGCAAGAACAAGAAAGAGGAATCACAATTACCTCTGCGGCAACAACTTGTTTTTGGAAAGATCATAGAATTAATATTATAGACACACCTGGTCACGTTGATTTTACCATTGAAGTTGAAAGATCTTTAAAAGTTTTAGATGGAGCTGTAGCAGTTTTTGATGGTGTTGCAGGTGTTGAACCTCAGTCAGAAACAGTTTGGAGACAGGCTGATAAATATAAAGTTCCAAGAATGTGTTTCGTTAACAAATTAGACAGAACGGGAGCAGATTTCTATCGATGTGTTGATATGATTAAAGATAGACTTGGCGCTACACCACTTGTTTTACAATTACCAATTGGGGCAGAAGCTGATTTACAAGGTGTTGTAGATTTAGTGAAGATGAAAGGTTTAGTTTGGGAAGCTGAAGATTTAGGAGCAAAATTTAATGAAGTTGACATCCCAGCTGATCTTAAAGAAAAAGCTGATCAATACCGTAAAGAGTTAGTTGAAACTGCCGTTGAACAAGATGAAAAATTAATGGAAGCTTACTTAGAAGGTAAGGAAATTAGCGAAGAAGATTTAAAAAAATGTATTAGAAAAGGAACATTAAACTTTAGTTTTGTTCCTGTTTTAACTGGCTCAGCATTTAAAAACAAAGGTGTCCAACCTTTACTGGATGCTGTGGTTGATTACTTACCAAGTCCATTAGATTTAAAAGAAATCAAAGGAACAAAACCCGGAACAGATGAAGAATTAGTCAGAAAATTTGATGACAACGAACCTTTTTCAGCTTTGGCATTTAAAGTTGCTAACGACCCATTTGTTGGAACAATTACATTTATCAGAATTTACTCAGGCAGAATAGTATCGGGAACTGGTGTTCTTAACTCTTCGGTAGATAAAGAAGAAAGAGTTGGAAGAATGCTTCTTATGCATGCTAACGACAGAGAAGATATTAAAGAAGCTGGTACAGGGGATATTGTAGCATTAGCTGGTTTAAAATACACAATTACAGGTCACACGCTTTGTTTAAAAAACAATCCAGTTGTTCTAGAACCAATGGAATTTCCAGATCCGGTAATAGAAATTGCTGTTGAGCCAAAAACTAAAGGCGACCAAGAAAAAATGGGTGAAGCATTGCAAAGATTAGCTAAAGAAGACCCTTCATTTAGAGTAACTTCCGACACGGAGTCTGGTCAGACTATCATTAAAGGAATGGGTGAACTTCATTTAGATATTATTGTAGATAGAATGAAAAGAGAGTTTAAAGTTGATGCAAATATTGGTGCTCCACAAGTTGCTTACAGAGAAACCATCGAAAGACCTGCAGAAGTTGATTATACACACAAAAAGCAATCAGGAGGTTCAGGTCAATTTGCAAGAGTGAAGATTTCAGTAGAGCCTCAAGAACCTGGAAAAGGTAGAGAGGTTGAGAGTTTAATCAAAGGTGGTGCAATCCCGAAAGAATTTATTCCAGGAGTAGAAAAAGGAATATTAGGCGTAGCCGACTCTGGTATTTTAGCAGGATTTCCAGTTATTGATTATAAGGTTCAAATTCTAGATGGCTTACATCACGATGTAGACTCTAGTGTTTTGGCGTTTGAAATAGCTTCAAGAGCTTGTTTTAAAGAAGCTTGTCAAAAAGCAGGTTTAAAACTTCTAGAACCTATAATGAAAGTAGAAGTAGTTACTCCTGAAGATTACATGGGAGATGTCATTGGTGATCTTAATAGTAGAAGAGGACAAGTTGGATCAACCGATAAAAGAGGTAATGCAACTGTAATAAATGCAAACGTTCCACTAGCTAATATGTTTGGCTATGTAAATAACTTGAGATCAATGTCTCAAGGAAGAGCGCAATACACAATGCAATTTTCACACTATGAAAAAGTACCTCAAAACGTTCAAGATGAAGTAACAAAGAAATTAGCGGGTTAATAATGGATCAACAACATATTAGAATTAGATTGCAAGCTTACGATCATAAGATTTTAGATCAATCAACTGAAGAGATTGTAAATACTGCAAAAAGAACTGGCGCACAAATTAAAGGGCCAATTCCACTGCCAACTAAAAAAGAGATTTATACAGTTTTAAGATCACCTCATATTGACAAAAAAAGTAGAGAACAATTTGAGACAAGAACACATAAAAGATTAATTGATATTATGGAACCAACTCCAGCGACAATTGAAGCTTTAATGAAATTAGATTTAGCTGCAGGAGTAGATGTGGAGATTAAAATATAATTATGACTATTGGTTTAATTGGAAAAAAACTGGGGATGACACAAAGGTTCTTTGAAAATGGGGAGTCTTTACCAGTCACTGTTTTAAAAATTGAAAAAGCAAAAGTTGTGGACGTAGTTGAAAAAGAAAAAAGAGGTTATTCAGCAGTTCTAGTGGGTTATGGCCATGTAAAAAATTCAAAATTAACTAAGCAAATGAAAGGTTATTTTGCAAAAAAATCTCAAGAGCCAAAAAAAATTCTTAAAGAATTTAGAACTGAAAATTCAGAGGAATTAAAACCAGGTACAGAAATTAACTTAGGCGTTTTAAAAGATAAAAAATATGTTGATGTTAGAGCTAAAACTATTGGTAAAGGTTTTGCCGGATCAATGAAAAGACATAATTTTAGCGGTATGAGAGCTTCTCACGGTGTATCTATTTCACACAGAGCACATGGTTCTACAGGGCAGTGTCAGGATCCTGGAAAAGTATTCAAAGGAAAAAAAATGGCTGGTCACATGGGTGCAAAATATAGAACAACTCTTGGGCTTGAAGTGGTTGAGGCTGATTTAGAAAATGGTTTATTATATTTAAAAGGGGCAGTTCCTGGAAGCAAGAACACTTATGTTGAAATCCAAGAGGCTATTAAGAAAAAGAATAAATCAACAATTAATGAGCGTGTAGATTTATACAAAGCATCTTTAGCAGAAATGCAATCTACAAAAAAAGATAAAAAGAAAAAGGATGCCAAAGAAGAGAAGGCAGAGACTAAGTAATGAAAATTGATGAAATAACAATTGACGGTAAAAACGTAGGCTCAGTTGAGGCTTCAGACAAGATTTTTAATGTAAAGCCAAGACAAGATATTATTCAACAAGTAATTGATTGGCAGCAAAACAGAATGTTTAAAAAAACTGGTCATACAAAGAGCAGAGGTGAAGTCAAAGGATCTAGAAAAAAAATAGTTCAACAAAAAGGTTCAGGTGGTGCGAGGCACGGTAATATTACAGCGCCGATATTTGTTGGCGGAGGTATAGCTCATGGACCAAGGCATAGAGGACAATACGCTGTAAAAAAATTAAATAAAAAAGTGAGAAAATTAGGATTGGTTCATGCTTTATCAACTAAGGCTAGTTTAAAGCAAATTGCAGTATTTACTGAACCAAAAACATCAGGGTTAAAAACAAAAAATTTTAAAGATTTTTTAAAAAATATTAAATCTAAAAGCGCACTCTTTATTCATCATAAAGATGCACCTAAAGAATTTGTAAGAAGTATTAAAAATATTCCTAATTCAAAAAAAATTGAGGATGTGGGAACAAATGTTTACGATTTAATTAAATATGAAAAAGTATTTTTTACTAAAGAGTCATTTAAAGCGATTGAAGATAGGTTAAATAAATAATGAAAAACGATAATTCAGCATTTGATATTATTTTATCTCCCGTTGTTACAGAGAAATCTACTAACTTAAACGCTCTTAATAAATTGACTTTTAAGGTAGCAAAAGACGCAAACAAAAACACCATTAAGAAAAGTATTGAGAAATTATACAAAGTTGAAGTGATCAAAATTAATACAATCCTGTCAAAGCCAAAAACTAAAATTGTGAGAGGCAAAATTGGTACAAAAACAGGATACAAAAAAGCTATTGTGACTTTAAAAGAAGGTCAAACAATAGATGTGACTGCAGGAGTTTAATTTAAATGGCATTAAAAAGTTTTAAACCTTATACAAAATCAACTAGATCAACCATCTTGGTTGATAAAAGTGATTTATGGAAAGGAAAGCCAGAAAAAAGTTTAACAAAGTTCAAACAAAGAGCTGTTGGAAGAAATAACCAAGGAAGAATTACAACAAGACATAAAATGATGGGTCATAAGAAGAAATATAGACTCATTGATTTCAAAAGATCAAAAAACGACATGTCAGCTGAAATAAAAAGATTTGAATATGATCCGTACAGAAGCGCTAATATTATGCTTGTGCAATACGAGGACAAAACATTGAGTTATGTACTCGGTGTTGAAGGTCTAAAAACTGGAGATAAAATTATATCATCAGATAAGACAGAAGTTCAAAAGGGCAATGCTCTTTTACTTAAAAATATTCCAGCAGGTACTTCAGTGCATAATATCGAATTAACACCTGGAAAAGGTGGTATTTTAGTAAGATCTGCAGGATCATCAGCAACTATCATGGGCCAAGATGATGATTACACTTTAGTTAAATTAGGATCTGGTGAGACAAGAAAAATTCTTTCAAAATGCAAGGCAACAATTGGTCAAGTATCAAACGTTGATAACAAAAATAAAAAAATTGGTAAAGCAGGAAGAAACAGATGGTTAGGAAAAAGACCAACTGTCAGAGGTGTTGTAATGAACCCTGTTGATCACCCACATGGTGGTGGAGAAGGTAAAACATCTGGTGGTAGAAATCCTGTAACACCATGGGGTCAAGGAACTCGTGGTTTGAAAACAAGAAATAATAAAAAAACAGATCAATTTATTATTTCTAGAAAGAAAAAGAGAAAATAGGTTATGGCAAGATCAGTTTGGAAAGGACCATTTGTTCACCCAAGTTTATTGAAAAAAGTTGAAAGAGGTGGCGATGCATTAAAAAGACCAATTAAAACTTGGTCTAGAAGCTCAACGATTGTTCCTGAGTTTGTAGGTTTAAAATTTGAAATTCATAATGGTAAAAAATTTATTCCTATAACAATATCTGATGAGATGGTCGGACATAAACTTGGAGAGTTTGCGCCTACAAGAACATTTCTTGGTCATACTCCTGCAGATAAAAAAGCTGGAGCAGCAGCTCCCAAAAAGGATGCTAAATAATGGTTAAAAAGAAAACTGAAAAAAAACAAGATTTATCAACTGTGAAAGCAGTTTACAAAAACTTAAGGTCTAGTCCTCGAAAAATTAATGATATTTTACGTTCTATTAGAGGAAAAAAAGCAGATAAAGCTTTAAAAGATTTGCAATTTTCTGAGAAAAGAGTTTCTAAAGAAATCTCAAAAACGATCAAGTCGGCAGTTGCTAATGCTGAGAACAATAATCAATTGGATATAGATAATCTTTTTATTAAAGAGGCTTATGTTGGAAAAGGTATGGTGATGAAGAGATATAGACCAAGGGCAAGGGGTAGAGCCGGTCAAATTAAAAAGCCTTTTTCAAATTTAACTATTATTGTAAGTGAAAAAAATTCTAACGAAGGTAAGAGGGCTTAAAAATGGGTCAAAAGGTAAATCCAGTCGGTATTAGATTAAAAATTAATAGAACTTGGGATTCTGTTTGGTTTGCTAAAAAGCAAAATTATGGAACTTATTTAATCGAAGATTTCAAAATTAGAAAATATATTAATAGCACAATCAAAAACTCCGGTGTTTCTAAAATTATGATTGAAAGACCTTCGAAAAAATGTGTTGTTACTATCTATACATCACGACCGGGATTTGTAATTGGAAAAAAAGGATCTGATATTGAAAAAATCAAAACGAATATAGCAAAAATTACAAAAGATGAAGTAAGTGTAAATATAAAAGAAATCAGAAAACCTGAGTTAGACTCATACTTGGTAGCTGAAAATATTTCTCAACAATTAGAAAAAAGAGTTGCTTACAGAAAAGCAATGAAAAGAGCTATGTCTTCAGCATTAAGATTGGGCGCAAAAGGTATCAAGGTTACTGTAAGTGGAAGATTAGGCGGTAATGAGATCGCTAGAACAGAATGGTTAAGAGAAGGAAGTATTCCTCTACACACATTAAGAGCTGACGTTGATTATGCGGAATCTGAGGCGTCTACTACTTACGGAATTATTGGAGTTAAAGTGTGGATTTACAAAGGTGTTGTATTCCAAAAAGATTTACAGAAAAAAATTGAAGCTGAGAAAAAAGAGGAAGCAAACTAATGTTACAACCATCAAGAAGCAAATTTAGAAAAGCTCACAAAGGTAGAATTAAGGGAAAAGCTACTAGGGGTGCTGATTTAAACTTTGGGTCTCACGGGTTACAAGCTCTTGAACCTGAAAGAATTACTTCTAGACAAATTGAAGCTGCAAGAGTTGCATTAACAAGACACATGCAACGTAAAGGCAGAGTATGGTTAAGGATATTTCCAAATATTCCAGTATCCAAAAAGCCGATTGAGGTCAGAATGGGTAAAGGTAAAGGTTCTCCTGAATTTTGGGTTTATAGAGTAAAACCTGGCAGAGTGATATTTGAAATAGATGGAGTGAGCGATGCTGTAGCAAAAGAATCTTTCGACAGAGCAGCGTCTAAACTTCCTATTAAAACTAAAATTATAACTAGAAACTTAAATTTATAAAAATGAAAACATCAGAAATAAAAAAATTAACTGTCACTCAATTACAAAAAGAGTTAACAAATTTTAAAAAAGAAAAATTCAATTTAAGATTTCAAAAAGTTAATTCACAAGTTCAAAACCCATCAAGGATTAGGACTGTAAGAAGATCGATAGCTAAAATTTTAACATTTTTAAATCAAAAGAAGAAAGATAATTAATGCCTAAAAGAGTTTTGACAGGAAAAATAGTGAGTGCAAAAAATTTAAAAACACTTGTGGTCCAAGTAGAAAGAAAGTTCAGACACCCGGTGTTAAAAAAAGTTTTAAAAAGATCAAAAAAATACCATGCACACTATGATAACGGTGATTTTAAAGTTGGAGAACAAATTAAAATTATAGAGTCAAAGCCGATATCGAAACTAAAAAAATGGAGAGTTTTGGAGCAATAATATGATTCAGGTTCAAACAGAAATGGAAGTTGCAGATAATACAGGGGCAAAAAGAATAGAATGTATCAAGGTTCTAGGAGGCTCAAAAAGAAGATATGCAAGCATTGGAGACATTGTGGTTGTAAGTATTAAAGATGCAATGCCTAAGGGCAAAGTTAAAAAAGGTGACGTTCATAAAGCTGTTATTGTCAGAACTAAAAAACAAATTCAAAGAAATGATGGTTCAGCAATAAAATTTGATAAAAATGCTGCTGTATTAATTGCAGCCAACGGTGAGCCCATTGGCACCAGGATTTTTGGTCCAGTAACA
>VTPE01000090.1 GCA_008638005.1 Pelagibacteraceae bacterium
CATGTCTTTAACAACTTCTGGTCTTCCAAGATCAAAGATCGATGTAATGTTATGTTTTTTGGCAAATTTTTGAGAAACACAATAACCTTGGTTACCCTCGTATGGGTTTTTACTCATGGTTAATTTTCCGTTTCCAGATCCGCTTACTAATTTTTTAGTAAAGCCTTCTTGGTTTGGAAGCCAGATATCTGGGTGAACTTGAATTTCACCTTTGTCTCTTTCGATGGCTCCATAAATTGCAGCATTATTTCCTGGAACAATGTCTGCTTTTCCACCAATTTTGTCATTTACAACAGCAGCTAACACATGAGCAATTGCTTTTGCACCTGGCCAACCTGGATCACCAATTTTTACTGTCTCAGCTGAAAATGATGAAGTTGCAAATAAACATAAAAAGATAGAAGCTAATGTTTTTTTCAATAGTTTCATTGATTCTCCCCTTAAGTTAATAATGAAGTATTAAAGATAATTATTTTAAATAAGTCAATTTTAATAATTTAAAAAGGACATAACTGATCTGTTGAAATCATTAACCTTTTCAAGATGAACATTATGGGCGCAATTCTTAAACACTTTTAACTTTGATTTTTTAATGTTTTTTTTAAGCTTCATCACCTGCGGCCTACCATAAGACTTATCTTTATCTCCCCAGGTAATCAGGGTTGGTGTTTTTATTTTTTTTAAATTTTTTCTCCCATCCCATTTTTGCATTGCTAGCATAGAATAATCAGCTGTTTTTAATTTTACTTTTTCATATGAATTTTTACATATTTTAAAATTTTGATGCTTAGACCCTTTAACAAACCAAGTACTAGCTATGAAGTGGCCTTGTTTTTTTATTCCATTTTTTTTGAGCTTTTGTCGTGAAACTTTCAAAGTTTCAAAACGCTCGGGCATTTCACCCTGGGGTCCTGTGGCGTGAAGAACAACTTTTTTTAAATTTTTATTTTTAATCGCTATTTCTTGTGCGATCATTCCTCCCATAGAATGACCAATCAAATAAAATTCTTTAATCTTTAATTGTTTTAAAATTTGTAAAACATAATTTGTAAACGCTGATATAGATTGAAGAGGTTTAAGTTTATAATTTTTTCCATATCCTGGAAGTTCAATGGCAATCACTCTAAAATTTTTTCTAAAAGCTTTGATTTGATATTTCCATAAATCATTACTTCCTAAAAAACCGTGAATGAGAACGAGTGGAAAACCTTTCTTGGTATCCAGAATATGAGCTTTATTTATTATTGGCATTTTATTATCAAACTACTATAAAATATGTCATGTCAAAAAAGAATTTAAAAGATATTCCAAGAATTAAACTTGGTCATTTTCCAACACCTATTGAACATTTAAAAAATATTTCAGAATATTTAGGCGGTCCACAAATCTATATTAAAAGAGATGATTGCACAGGTCTTGCTACAGGTGGAAACAAAGTCAGAAAACTAGAATTTTTAATGGCAGATGCAGTCAATCAAAAAGCTGAGTTAGTAGTCACGATTGGTGCTGTTCAATCTAATCATGCAAGACAAACGGCAGCCGCTGCTACATTGCTTGGTATTAAATGTTTAATCATTTTAGAGCACCGAATTGATAGCCCTCCAGAAGAATATTTAAATTCAGGAAACGTTTTTTTAGATCGTGTTTTTGAAGCGCAAATTGAACACTGTCCAAAAGACAGAGATGTAAAAGAATATGCAGCAGAAAGAGTTGAGGAAATTAAAAAAGAAGGAACCAATGTTTATTTTATTCCAGGAGGTGGATCTAATAAAATTGGTGCCCTTGGTTATGTTGAGTGTATCAATGAAATTATCCATGATCCTCAAGGCATTCAGTTTGATCATATCATTCATGGGACAGGAAGTTCAGGAACACAAGCTGGATTATTAGCTGGAAGAAAATACTTTAATTACAATGTTCCTATTACTGGAATCAGTGTGAGATTTAAAAAAGACATTCAAGAAGAAAAAGTTTTTACAGAAGCGAAAAGTACATGTGAATTTTTAGGTTGTGATGTTTTAGATCGAAGTGAAGTGGTTGCTTTTGATGATTATGTTGGACCTGGCTATGGTCTTCCAACAGATGCAATGATTGAGGCAACAAAATTACTTGCTAAAAAAGAAGCCATCTTACTCGATCCTGTTTATTCGGGAAAAGGATTTGCTGGATTTATGGATTTAATTAGTAAAAATTATTTTAAAAAAACAGATAAAGTTTTATTCATTCACACCGGTGGTGCTGTATCTTTATTTGCCTACGAATGGGCATTTAAAGGTAAATTAGTGAGTTAAGATTTTAGATAAAAATAATTTCGTTCTTTCAGATTTAGGATTATCAAAAAAGTTCATCTTATCAGCTGTTTCTTCAATTCTTCCTTCATCCATAAACAAAATCTTATCAGCAACTTTTTTTGCAAAACCCATCTCATGAGTAACAACGGCCATCGTCATTCCATCTTGGGCTAATTCAATCATGACATCTAAAACTTCATTAATCATTTCAGGGTCTAATGCTGAAGTCGGTTCATCAAATAACATCGCTATAGGATCCATGGCTAAAGCACGAGCAATGGCAACTCGTTGTTGCTGGCCACCTGAGAGTTGGCTTGGAAATTTTTTATATTGTTCTTTTAAACCGACACGCTCTAAAAGCTGCATTGATTTTTCATTCGCTTCATCTTCTGAACGTTTAAGAACTTTAATCTGAGAAAGAGAAATGTTTTTTAAAACATTCATATGAGGATAAAGCTCAAAGTTTTGAAACACCATTCCAATTTTTGATCTTAAATGATTAAGATTTGTATTTTTGTCATTAACCTTGATTCCATCCACAAAAATTTCACCTTGCTGAAAAGGCTCTAGACCATTGATACATTTAATTAAAGTTGACTTTCCAGAACCGGATGGCCCACAGACAACCATCACATCACTTTTCTCAACTTTGACACTACAATTGTCGAGCACCTGAAACTTGCCATACCACTTACTTACATTTTTTAACTCAATCATTGTGCCACCCTTTTGTTTTGAAGTTTTTTAATCATAAAAGAG
>VTPE01000091.1 GCA_008638005.1 Pelagibacteraceae bacterium
CTGAATTTTCTGAAGGAAAAGAAAGTATATCTGTATCTTTTTTTTTCTTTCTAAATTTTAAATTTAATTTTTCCATTTTTTTAGTATCTGTTAGCAAAACACTTATTTCAGTTTTCTTATTTTTAAATTTTTTATCTGATTTTACTGATTTTTTTAAAATTAATTTTGTAATTTCTTCTATATTTTGAATATTTTTTTTCCATTTTACGGTATCAAAATTAATATTTATTTTGTGCATTATTGATTTTTTTTATAAGCATCAATAATTTTTGATACGAGAGGATGTCTTTGAACATCAGTGGTATCAAATCGAGTAATTTTTATTTCATCTAAATCATCCAAAATATTTACTGATTTTAATAACCCTGACGATTTTGAAGGCGGTAAATCAATTTGACTTGGGTCACCATTTACAACCATAGTTGTATTTTTGCCTAGTCTAGTCAAAAACATTTTAATTTGAGTATCTGTTGCATTTTGAGCTTCATCTAAAATAACAAATGAGTCTTTTAAAGTACGCCCTCTCATAAAAGCTAATGGGGCAATTTCAACAGTGCCATCTTCGATCTTTTTTTGCATTTTTTCATACCCAACTAGCTCATATAAAGAATCATAAAGGGGTATGAGATAAGGATCAATTTTTTCCTTAAGGTCTCCTGGTAAAAAACCTAAATTTTCTCCAGCTTCAACAGCAGGCCTTGATAAAATTATTTTTTTTACTTCTCCACTAACCAATTTGCTAACTGCAACTGCAACTGCAAGGTAAGTTTTACCGGTTCCAGCAGGTCCTAAGGAAAATATAATATTACTGCTAACTAAATTATTGATGTATTTTTTTTGTTTTTCTGTTCTTGCAAAAATATTTTTTTTAGGAGTTTTGATGACAACATCACTACTCAAAAAATCATTTTCTTTGGAAGTTTCAAAATGATAAATTGATTTTACATCTTCTTCTTCAAGTTCTTTACTATTAGATTTTTGTAACAACTGGTTAATCGTATTAATTACATTCTTAATTTTAGAGTTCTCACCTTTGATCGTTATTAAGTTTCCTCTTAAATTTATGACTGTACCTGAAAGTGTTTCTAAAGTTTTTAAAAAGCTATCCTGAACTCCAACAACTTTATTCAAGGCGTTATTGTCATTAATATAAAGACTTGTAGTTAGACTGTCGTTTTCTATGATTTGAAAGAGATTAGTAGACAAAAATTTAAGCTATTTTTCCAAATAAATTATTTCTATTAGCATCTTGTATTAAAATTTTCTTAATTTCTCCAGCACTAATTAAGTCATTTTTTACAAAAACAGGTGTCATATATTGGTTTCTTCCAAAAAATTGGTCTCCTTGCGTTGTTCGATTTTCAAACAAAACAGTATTCTCTTTGCTAACCATTGAATGATTAAACTCGACTTGCTGTTTAAATAAAATTCCTTGAATTTCTTCCAGTCTTTTTTGACATAAGTCTTGTGGAAGTTTATCTAAATTTGTTGCCGGTGTTCCTGGTCTTTGACTGTAAATAAAAGAGTAGGATAAAGTAAAATTAACTTCTTTTATTAAATTAATAGTATCTTGATGATCCTCTTCATCTTCACCAGGAAAACCAATTATAAAATCACTGGAAAATTGAATATCAGGTTTACTTTTTTTAAATTTTTCTATTAATTTTAAATAATCTAAACGAGTGTGATTTCTGTTCATTAGCTTCAAAATTTTATCCGATCCTGATTGAACTGGTAAATGTAATTGGGGCATTAATTTTGGCTCTTCTGAAAAGAGTAAAATTAATTCTTCATCAAAATCATTTGGGTGTGATGTTGTAAATCTAACTCTTTCAATACTTTCTATTTTACAAATTTTTTTTATTAATTTCGCTAAAGTAATTTCATTATTCTTGTACGCGCTAACATTTTGACCTAAAAGTATAATTTCTTTTGTACCTTGATCTGCGAGTAATTTAACTTCATCTAATATTTTAAGATGGTCTCTTGAGTATTCTGGGCCGCGCGTATAAGGAACTACACAAAATTTACAAAATTTATCACAACCCTCCTGAATAGTTACAAAGGATGATATTTTAGAATTTGTATTTTTTATATTTTTTAAAACATCAAATTTTTCATCAACGTTTAACTCTGTATCTACGGATTTTTGTTTTTTTAAATTAAATTCATTAATTAAATTAGGTAACTTATGATAAGCTTGAGGTCCTACAACAATATCAACGTAGTCACTTTTTTCAAAAACAACTGACGACTCGGCTTGTGCAACACAACCTGCTAAAACAAATATAGGTTTTCTTTTATTTTTATAAATTTTTTTTATTTTGCCTATGTCTGAGTAAACTTTTTGTGTTGCTTTTTCTCTAATATGACAAGTATTAAAGATAAAACAGTCTGCCTCATCAATTTTATCTGTTTTCATGTACTCTATTGTTGTCATCAAATCTGAAATTTTATTTGAGTCATACTCATTCATCTGACAACCAAAAGTTTTTATATAGAAAGATTTACTAGTCATTTTTTTTTACAATAAAGTTCAAGTCTATGATCAATCAAATCATAACCTAAACGATTTGCGATTTTTTTTTTTAATTGCTCAATTTCATCATCTACAAATTCAATAATTTCACCTGAATTAACATCGATTAAATGATCATGATGATTTTCAGTTGACACCTCATATCTTGCCTTACCTGCTTTAAAATCGTGTTTGTCAATAATGCCGTGTTCTTCTAATAATTTTACTGTTCTATAAACTGTTGCGACACTTATCTTCTTATCGATTTTACTCGCCCTTTTAAAAATCTCGTCCACATCTGGATGAAATTTAGTATCTGAAATTGTCTCCTCTAATAATCTTACAATAACTTTTCTTTGATCAGTTAGCCTTAGACCACGATCCTGGCAAATTTTTTCAAGGCTTATTGCAAAAGGAGATATTTTATTCATAATTCTAAATTATATTGACGATAAAGGAATTGGAACAATTTTCTTTGTAAATTTTTTGAGAGAAATAACAGATTTTATATCTTC
>VTPE01000022.1 GCA_008638005.1 Pelagibacteraceae bacterium
AACATTAAACTTTGTGACCCCGTGGTATCTATCCTTTGAATCTTCTGCAAATTTATAACCTTTTCCTTTTTGGGTAACGGCGTGAATTAAAAAAGGCCCTTGGTGTTTAGAGTTTTTTACATTTTCTAAAACGGGAAGGAGGTGATCAAAGTTGTGTCCATCAACGCTTCCAACATAAAAAAAACCCATTTCTTCAAATAAAGTTCCTCCAACCGCAAGTCCTCTTAAATATTCTTCTGCTTGTCCAATCCCTCTTTTTAAAGATTTTGGAAACTTGTTTGCTAATTTTTTAAAAAATTCTCTAAATCCAATATATTTTTTTCCAGATAACAGTTTTGCTAAATAAGAACTCATGGCGCCTACGGGTGGTGCAATGGACATATCGTTATCATTTAAAATTACGATTAATCTAGAATCCATCGATCCTGCATTGTTCATCGCTTCATAAGCCATTCCCGCACTCATGGCTCCATCACCGATAACGGAAATAATACTATTTGTTTTACCATCCAAATCTCTTGCAACCGACATTCCAAGGCCTGCTGAAATTGAAGTTGAACTATGTGCCGCTCCAAAAGGATCGTATTCACTTTCACTTCTTTTGGTAAAACCAGATAGTCCACCCCCTTGTCTTAAAGTTCGGATGCGGTCACGTCTTCCTGTAATAATTTTATGAGGATAAGCTTGGTGTCCAACATCCCAAATCAATCGGTCTTTTGGAGTATCAAAAATATAATGAATAGCTAAAGTCAGTTCCACCACACCAAGGCCCGCTCCAAGATGCCCTCCAGTGACGGATACCGCATCAATCATTTCTTCTCTTAATTCTTTAGCTAAAAGAACCAGGTCTTGTTTTTCAAGTGACCTTAAATCATGCGGAAAATTAATTTTATCCAGTAAAGGTGTTTTGGACATGGGGTTATTTTAACGGATAAAAAAATTATTGGAATAAATAAAAAAAAAGGCCCGCCGAAGCGGGCCTTCATTTAAGCTCTAAGCCTTATTACTTTGCTGATGCAGGAGTAAGTGACTTAGCTGTATGCCAGATCACTAAACCAAAGATCAACTTGTTAATAAAGTCTGCTAAGTTGTAAATGATGTTCAACGAAACTTGATCTGCTGAACCTGTCATATATCCAAACATATAACCTAATGGATATACTGCCCAACCGATCGTTACGATCCATTTACAGAATTCGAAACAGCTCGCTGCAGCGCCTTTTAATTTTTTCGCTTCTTGACCTGCTTCACCAGCAAATACTTCATACAGGATGTAAATCCATCCAGCCATACCAATGATGAAACCTAAGTTGACGCCGATATATCCAGCCTCACCTAAGTAACCACCGATAAGCATGATTAAAGTACCTACTAATAGTCTCCAGAAAATACCGCCTGATACTTTCTTCACCGCTGAAAGAATGAAGTAGAATTCAATCATCAGTAACGGCACAGTTAGTAACCAGTCAATATATCTAAATACTGTTGGCGAAGTACCTGTAGATACCCACATATCTCTCATGTACATGTAATGCACGAATGCAATACCTGTTACTAGACCAGATAGAGTAACTGAAGTTCTCCAAGATGCTTTCACTGAATTTCTTTCGATGAAGAAAAATACAGTGGCAGCTAACATTGTCATTGAAATCAACCAGAAAGTAACTCCTGTGAAATCATTTGACGCTAGTACTACGTTTTTCATATTTCTCCTTTTTTGTTTAAACAAAAAAAGCGAAGCCTTGTGGGATTCGCTTTAGATGCGGCAATTTATACTTATATTTGCTCCGAAAAAAAGCATTAAAACCCTCTTTTTGATAAAAAAATGCATTTTTTCCTTAATAAATGCAACTTTTAATATACTTTTTCCGGCATCTGCATGAATAATATAAAGAGAGTTATTGTCATTGGTTCTGGCTTTGGAGGCATTGCTGCTGCGCTAAGATTAAAAGCAAAAGGCCATGATGTGACTTTAATCGAGAAACAAAACGATCTTGGTGGGCGCGCAAGAGTTTTTAAAAAAGAAGGTTATACGTTTGATGCGGGTCCAACGGTCATTACTGCTCCGTACTTAATCTACGAACTTTTTGAACTGTTTAATAAAAATTACAAAGATTACATCAACATCGTTCCACTTAAAATATGGTATCAATTTATTTTTGATGACTTAACCAAGCTTAATTACGGTGAAGACCTTGAGTCATTGCTCAAAGAAATTGAAAATTTAAATCCAACAGACAAAAAAGGATTTGAAAAACTTCTGGTTCAATCAGAAAAGATTTTTAATATCGGTTTTTTGAAACTGGCAGATAAACCTTTCCATCAAGTTTGGTTTATGATCAAACAAATTCCATCTCTATTAAAACTTAAAAGTTACAATTCTGTTTATACGTTTGTTTCTTCATTTATTAAAAATGAAAAACTTAGAAAAGCATTTACTATTCATCCACTTCTCGTTGGTGGTAACCCATACAGTACAACATCTATATATGCTTTAATTTTGTATTTAGAAAGAAAATGGGGAGTTCACTATTCTATGGGTGGAACAGGAAACATTATTTCAGCTTTTGAAAAGTTAATGAATGAAGTGGGTATCAAGATTATTAAAGGCAATGAGGTGGTACAAATTAATCATGAAAACAAAAAAGTCAAAAATGTTGTTTTAAAAGATAATCAAACCTTAGAAATTGATGCTGTTGTTTGTAATGCCGATCCTCCTAAAGTTTACGAGAACTTTGTTAATCCTCAAATACAAAACACTGTTTTTGATTTAAAACAAAAAAGATTAAAATATTCTATGGGTTTATTTGTTTATTATTTTGGAACCAAAAAAAAATATGACAACATTGAACATCATACGATTTATCTTGGAAAAGCTCATAAGGAATTGTTAGATAAAATTTTTAATTCAAAAGAGCTCGATGATGATTTTAGTTATTATTTACACCGTCCTTCGGCAACCGATCCTTCTATGGCACCAGAAGGAAAGGATTGCTTTTATGTTTTAGTCCCCGTTCCAAATAATCAATCAAAGATTAATTGGGAAGCACAAGGAGAACACTTTAAAAATAAGATTATAAAAAAACTTGAACAAACTTGTATGCCAGAACTTAGTCAACATATTGAAGCTGAAATATTTGTAACACCAGATTATTTTGAAAAAGAACTAAATACGAAATATGGATCTGGTTTTTCAATCGAGCCTATTTTTACTCAATCTGCTTATTTTAGGTTTCACAATAAATCTGAAGTTTTAGATAATTTATATTTTGTAGGCGCAGGATCTCACCCGGGTGCAGGAATTCCTGGTGTCTTATCTTCTGCAAAAGTTTTAGATCATTTTAATATTTAAATATGAGTGACATCTTTCACCAAACATTAAAAAAGCATGCAAAGTCATTTTATTTTGCAGGTCTGTTATTAGATAAACAAACTCTTCATGACGCTTCTGTTTTATACGCTTTTTGCAGACAATTAGATGATGCTGCAGATATAGAAGATATGTCAGAAAAGTCCGTAAAACTTCAACAATTAATAACAGATTATAGAACGGATCATTCTCAAAATGAAATTAACATTGCCTTTAAAGAACTCAAAAAACAATACCAACTTAATAGTCAATTTATTGATGATCTTATTCTTGGGGTTAGTTCTGACCTTCAATTTAAACAGCCAAAAGATTTAAAAGAACTTATTTTTTACAGTTATCAAGTTGCAGGAACGGTTGGGGGTTTAATGGCAAGAATCTTAGGTGCTACAAATGAAAAGGCTTGGCGCTTTGCCATTGATCTTGGAATTGGTATGCAACTTACAAATATTTCAAGAGATGTTAAAGAAGATGCATTAAATAACAGAATTTATCTTCCTCAAGATCAACTGGGTTCTGATATCGATGCTACAACCATTTTAAATCCAGAACATAAAACTAAAGTTTATCATGTGACAAAAGAAATTTTAAATACCGCAGATAAATATTATCAAAGTGGTTTTAGTGGAATTTATTACATTCCAAAAAAAAATAAGTTTAGTATTTTAATAGCTGGCATGTTGTACCAATCCATTGGGAACAAAGTTTTAAATAATAATGAAAAATTTTTAAAACAACGAGTTTATTTAACTTTGTTTGAAAAGATTATCATTTTAATAAAAGAATACTTAAAACAAACAAAAACTTTAAATCAAGTCGAGCCTCATCATCAAACCCAAATGCTTCATCAACCTTACCTTAATTTATGATGCATTATGATATTGTCATTATTGGAGCGGGTTGTTCAGGATTATCATTGGCTTATGAAATTGTTAAACAACAAAAACTAGATCAAAAAATTATTATTATTGATAGTAAAAAAGAATTTGTAAAAGATCGGACCTGGTCTTTTTGGAAAATCTTAGAACATAATTTTGAAGATTGTTTAGAAAAGCAATGGTCAAAGTTTTCAGTCCAATTAAATCAAAAAACAAAAACGTTTGATCAGTTTCAATATCCTTATCAAACCATTAATAGTTTAAAATTTTATGAAAAAGTAAAAGATTTTATTCAAGATAAAATTGAAATTAAATTAGATTGCAAAGTAGAAAGTATAAATCAAGATAACGGTAATTTTGAAATTAAAACCCATTTAGGAAACATTTCATCAAAATATATTTTAGATACTCGCAGTCCCAAGTTAGAGACAGGACAACTCTATCAACATTTCTATGGCATGGAGATTGAAACTGAAGATCAAGTATTTGATGAAGATACAGTTAACCTTATGGACTTTGACTGTGATCAAAAAGATGGGGTTCATTTTTTTTACACCCTGCCTTTTTCTAAAAACAAAGCGCTCATTGAAACAACTTGGTTATCAAACATTGGTCACCTTGATAAAAATGCTTACATTGAAGAATTAAAAAATTATATTTTAGATCGTTTTCCTAGAGCTAAAAATTACAAAATCATTAGAGAAGAAATAGGTGCTATTCCTATGTTTAGAAGGCAAGTTTCAAACCAAAAAAATTATTATGATTTAGGACTACGAGGAAATGTTAATCGTATGAGCACAGGTTACGCTTTTCCTTACATCCAAGAACAATCACAAAGGATTGCAAAAAACCTACCTCATTTAAGCGTCATTAGCCCTATCAGTTCAAAATATGAGTTTTTAGATCGTTTATTTGTTAAAGTTTTACAGAATAATTTTGGGAAAATGCCATCTATTTTTTTTGATATCTTTCAACCTTCTTATCAAAACGAAGTTATTCGTTTTTTATCAAGCAAAGGTACTCTATCAGATGATCTAAAAGTCATTTTGAAAATGCCAAAACTTTTATTCTTAAAAAATTTAATTTAATGAAATTGGTTAAAAATATTCACATTACATTTTTATCAGCTTTCAGCGGTTTAGGTTTAGTTTGTTATGCTTTGCTACAAAACCAATGGATTGAAAATGACATTTCCCTTTTAATTTTTTGTTTTATTTTAATTTTAACTCTGGGTGTATCTCATGGCGCCTTAGATCATCTTCGAGGTGCAAAAATTTTAAAGCCGATTTTAAAGCACAGGTGGTTTTTGGTTTTTTATCCTGGCTATATTAGCCTTTCATTATTTGTCATTATTTGTTGGATATTATTTCCATCAATTTCATTATTGATATTTCTTTTAGTTGCGGGATACCATTTTGGCGAAGAGGATTTGAGTTTTTTTAAAGAAGAGCAAAGTTTAATATTTAACATGACGGGGTTTTTAAAGGGATTTTTAATTATAACGTTATCGCTTCATTTTAATTTTGAGACCACTTCAACTTTTTTTAATTATCTGATGGTTGATATAACCCCTTATTCAGATCTGAAGTCTTATACCTCTATATTATTTGCTATAAATTTATTGTTATTGATTAGTGGTTTGATCTATTTATTTAAAAATCATTTGAATGAATTAGTTTTAATTTTACTTGAGGTTATTCTTATTATTATAAGTTTTAAGTATTTACCTTTGATTTTAGCTTTCACGCTTTATTTTTGTTTTCTTCATTCATCAAAACATATCACTGGCCTTGCTAAAGAATTGGATGGTGATGATTTGATTAATGGTTTTAGGTTATTTGCAAAAAAAGCAATTCCTTTAACCGTTTTAACAGGAATTGGTGCGTTAGGTGTTGTTTTTTTTCTCAATCATTCACTGACAGAAAATATTATCCAAACCATCTTTATAGGTTTAGCTTCACTTACTCTTCCCCATATATTATTAGAAGTGATAGATAAAAAATAATGAGTGAAACTTTAAATATTCTTCTTTGTGCTCCCCGTGGATTTTGTGCTGGAGTGGACCGGGCAGTGGATATTGTTGAAAAAAGTTTAAAAAAATTTGGTGCACCCGTTTATGTTAGGCATGAGATTGTTCACAATAAACATGTGGTTCAAACTTTAAAAAATAAAGGGGTTATATTTGTCGATGAGCTTGATGAAGTTGATGACAAATCAAGGCCTGTTATTTTTTCAGCACACGGTGTGGCTAAAAAAGTTTATGAAGATGCTGAAGTTAAAAATTTACAATTTATTGATGCAACTTGTCCTTTGGTTTCTAAAGTTCACCGCGAGGCAGAATTACTTAATAAACAGGGCTATAAAATTATTTTAATTGGTCACAAAAATCATCCAGAAGTCATTGGAACCATGGGTCAACTTCCAAATGGTGAGGTTACGTTAATTGAAACTGTTGAAGATATCGATAACATTCAAGTTGATGACGAAAAAATTGCTTATATTACACAAACCACTTTGTCGGTTGATGATACCAAAGACATCATCGAAGCTTTAAAGGTTAAATTTCCTAAGATTAAAGAACCTATTAAAAGTGATATTTGTTATGCCACAACCAACAGGCAAGCAGCGGTTAAAAACATTGCAAATAAATGTGATTTATTCCTGATTGTTGGAAGTCAACAATCTTCAAATTCTCAAAGATTAGTTGAAGTTGCTAAAAAAAATGGAAGCAAAGAAAGTTACCTTGTTCATCAGGATTTCGAATTACCAATTGAGCTTATTAAAAATGCAAAATGTATTGGCGTGTCATCAGGGGCATCTGCGCCAGATGTTTTGGTTGATCGTTTACTTGATCAAATTAAAGAAATTAGAAAAATTAAAGTTGAAGAAGTTGAGATTATTAAAGAAAACGTAGAATTTAAACTTCCTAAAGAATTAAGAGATCACTAACTCTTTCTCTCAGTCATATAATGCATGAGATCAATCAAAGCATTGTTATTTGAATATTGTTTAAGACTATTTTCTATCTCACTCTTAATCTTTGTTATCAGCTCTTTAGTTTTGTCTTCTCCAAGATAAGATAATAAAGTATTTTTTCCTTTAACCTCATCTTGTTGAGAGGGTTTTCCAAGTGTTTCTTTTTTTCCGTATTTATCTAAAAAGTCATCAGCAATTTGAAACAACAGACCCAGTTTGACTCCTATATCTTTAAAAGTTTCTCTTTCATTTTCCTTGTTTGCTAAAATACAAGCCACCTCTGTGCAAAATCCCATAAGCGCACCTGTTTTTTTGTTTTGCATATCAATAATTAAATCTTGGCTAACCTTTTCTTTTTCTAAACTTAGATCATAAAACTGACCTCCGGCAATCCCAAGATGTCCTGAACAAAAAGATAGGGCGTGAATAATTTTAGTTTTTTTTTCATCAGGAATTTTAAAATTGTGATCGGATATCATTTCAAAAGCCATGGTTAACAAAGAACTTCCTGCGAGTATGGCTGTAAATTCACCATAAGCTTTATGAGTACTTTCTTTTCCTCTTCTAAAATCATCATTATCCATGGAAGGTAGGTCGTCATGGATGAGAGAATAGCTGTGAACACATTCTATTGCTGCAGCTATGGGAATATAATCTTTTTCTTTAATATCAAAAACCTTACATGCTGCATGGACAAGGTACGATCTAATCATTTTGCCACCAGAAAATAAGCCGTACTTCATTGCTTCGTATAACTTACTGTTTGAATTTTGATTTTTGAAATAAGAATTTAAATATGCATCAACCTTACTTGCATTAAGTTTAATTTCCTCCTGGATATTTGACATGAATTTATTTTTTGTTTCTTACAAAAGGCTTTTCGGTGACATTGCCATCTTTATCAATTTCAATTTGATCAACTTTCATATTCGCTTCTTTTAATTTTTGATCACAATGTTTTTTTAACTGAATTCCTCTTTGATACTTTTCAATGGATTCTTCGAGTTCGATAGATCCGTTTTCTAATTCAGAGACGATACCTTCTAATTCTTCCATAGCCTTTTCAAAAGACATTTTTTCGATATCAGCGTATTTATTTGTTTTATTCATTTGTAGATTTTAAATGTGATGCATAATAAATATTTCACCATGAAAAACTATTCAAATATCTTTAAACCGACAAAAAAAAATTTGATCAAAGCAGCGAAGATATTAAAAAATAGTGGAATAGTGGCATTGCCAACAGAAACGGTTTACGGATTAGCAGCAAATGCATATTCCGCTAAAGCCATTCATAAAGTTTACCAATTAAAAAAAAGGCCAAAAAAAAACCCTTTAATCGTTCATTTTGACACTTTAAATTCTATAAAAAAAGAAACTGAACCAAACTTATATTTAAATAAACTATTTAATAAATTCTCACCAGGGCCCATCACTTATGTTTTAAAACTTAAGAAAAGCTCAAGAATTAGTAGAAAATTAACAAATCAATCTGGAACGGTTGCTTGCCGTGTACCAGCAAACTCTTATTTCAGGAAAATGATTAAATTAACCAAAACCCCTTTGGCAGCTCCTAGTGCCAATGTCAGTAACCATGTCTCCCCTACTTCTGCTAAAGATGTTTATGATGAATTTGGAAAAAAAATAAAATTTATCTTAGATGGTAAACAATCAAAGATCGGTTTGGAGTCTACAGTGATCAATCTTATAGATAAACCAAATATTTTAAGACCGGGAAAAATAAGCATTACAGAAATCAAACGAGTTATAAAAAATGTAAAAAAAAATAAATCTAAGAAAATTTTGTCCCCCGGCCAATTAAAAAAACATTATTCACCAGGTATTCCAATGTATTTAGATAAAACAAAACCAAAAATAGATGGCGCATATATTACTTTTGGAAAAACAAGTCTTAAGGGTAAAAATATATTTAACCTTTCAAAACAAGGTTCTCTGGAAGAAGTTGGAAAAAAATTATACCAAAAACTTCGTTTCATAAAGAAACAAGGTTTTAAAAATATTTCTGTCAAAAAAATTCCAAATCAAGGTATTGGTATTGCCATTAATGATCGATTAAAAAGAGCATCCTCATGAAAAGAATTGAAGTCAAAAATTTAAAGAAACAGTTTAATACGATTGAAGCTGTCAAAGGTATTAATTTTCAAATTAATCAAAGTGAAACTTTAGCGCTTCTTGGTCCTAATGGTTGCGGAAAAACAACAACCATTGGAATGTTACTTGGTTTAATTACTCCAACCTCAGGAAATATTTTTATTAATGAACAAGAACTCAATTATAAAAATCATCAATTTTTAAGTATTATGAATTTTGCGTCTCCCTATGTTGAGCTTCCTAAAAAGTTAACTGTATTAGAAAATTTAAAAGTTTATGGAAGAATGTATTTAATCAAAAATTTAAAAGATAAAATTGATCAACTCGTTGAAGATTTAAATTTAAAATCTTTTTTAAACAAAAGAACGGGTGAATTGTCATCGGGACAAAAGAACAGAGTGTCTTTGGCAAAATCTTTAATTAATGATCCAAAAATTTTATTACTCGATGAACCCACAGCAAGCTTAGATCCTGATACAGGAGATTACGTTAGAAGTTATTTGGAAAAGTATAAACAAGAAAATGATATCAGCATTCTACTGGCTTCACATAATATGGATGAGGTTACAAGATTAAGCGATGATGTATTGATGATGAAAGAAGGTCAAATTATAGATCACGGAAAAGCAAAAGAATTAATTGATAAACATGGTAGAGATACTTTAGAACAAGTTTTCTTAAAGTTGGTGAGGGAAAAAAATGAACATTAAAAGATCTTCATCATTAATGTTAAGACATTTTTATTTAATAAGATCATCATTTCCTAGAATTTTTGATCTTATTTATTGGCCAACAGTACAAATTATACTCTGGGGATTTGTCTCCAAGTTTTTTACCATGCACAGTGATTATTTTAACAATGTCGCTGGCGTTATATTAAGTGCTGCCATTCTTTATGACTTTTTATTTAGATCAAGCATCAGTTATAATATGTTATTTTTAGAAGAAATTTGGAGTAGAAATATTATTAATTTGTTTGTCTCCCCTCTTAAAATATCAGAAATTATATTAGCATTAACCTCATCTGCACTGATTAGAACAATGATTGGACTTGTTCCAGCGGCACTCATTGCTATTCCCCTTTTTGGAATATCGATATTTGAACTTGGCCTTCCTTTAATACTCTTGTTGTTTAGCCTTTATTTATTCGGGGTAACCCTTGGTCTTTTAGTAACAGCTGGACTTGTTAGATTTGGTCCATCATTTGAAAATGTGGCGTGGGCGAGCTTGTTTTTTATCGCTCCATTAGGGTGCATTTATTATCCAGTAGAAATACTTCCGAACTGGGTTCAGCCTATCGCTCTTGGATTGCCTCTAGCTCATATATTTGAAGAGATGAGAAATATTCTAGTTAATCAATCCGTTGATTTTAAAAATATCTATTACGCAATTGGCCTTAATTTTATTTATCTAACATTTGCAATTTCAATATTTTACAAATCTTTTTCAAGCGCAAAACAAAAGGGAACGCTTGTAAATATTGGTGAATAATTTCTAAAATCTTGATAAACAGTAAATATGCGCCTGTAGCTCAACTGGATAGAGCGCCAGATTTCGGCTCTGGAGGTTCAGGGTTCGACTCCTTGCAGGCGCGCCAAAAATTTTTTCCTAATAAAATTTACACATGTTCCAAAAATATTTTTGAAACCACAAGATATGCTAAATGCAACTTTCTGGTTGTATACGGTTACATCGAAACTTGATGTTTGTTAGTTATTAAAATCAACTAATAGGGAGATTTTAAAATGAAACTACTACGAATAGTATTATATATATTAACAGTTGTATCTTTTGCCGCCAGTTCGCATGCAAAGTCCATTAAGATGGCAAAGGCAAATTGGGATACGGGATACTTCCAGGCTGAAGTTTATAAAATGGGATTGGAAAAGCTTGGTTACAAAGTTAAAAAACCTCAAGCAATTAAACCTTCAGTATTTTATTTAGCGGCAGCATCAGGGGACTCAGATCTTTGGGTCAATGGCTGGGAAGGAACTCACCAAACTTATCTGAATGATAAAAATGTAAAAGGTAAAGTTAAAGCTGTGGGATATGTAATGAAAAAAGGTGGCTTACAAGGTTACCTTATTGATAAAAAAACAGCTGATGCATTAAATATCA
>VTPE01000023.1 GCA_008638005.1 Pelagibacteraceae bacterium
CTAATTTTATAACCACAGAAATAAAAAAATCTTTTTCAAATTCTTTTTTATCAAAAATTGGTTATTTATTTAGCTATTTTACTTTTAAAGAAATTAAAAAAAAATTAGATCCTAGAAGATTTAATGGTGCAATTTTTTTAGGATTAAACGCACCAGTTATTAAAAGTCATGGTGGAGCTGATGGTTTTGCATTTTATAACTCATTAAATTTGTCTTATAGAATTTTAAATGGTAATTTAATTAATAAAATTAAAAATAATTTTATTAATAATGGCAAATAACGTCACTCGACAAGATTTATACGACCTTACACATAAAGAATTGGGTATTTCAAAAAACGAATGTATTAAATTCGTAGACTTGGTTTTTGAGAGTATGTTAAAGAATTTTGAGTTATCAAATAAAGTTAAAATATCTCTTTTTGGATCTTTTGATGTTAAAGAAAAAAAAGCAAGAATTGGTAGAAATCCTAAAACCAAGGAAGAAAAAGAAATTTCATCTAGGACAGTGGTGACTTTTAAACCTTCAAAATTTCTCTCAAAAAAAATCAATAAATAGTGAAAGATAAAAGTGCATACAAAACCATTGGCGAAGTATGTGAAATACTTAATTTAATCGATCCAGAAACAGGCAGGAAAAAAACTCATGTTTTAAGATTTTGGGAGAAGCATTTTACAGAAATGAAGCCATCTTTAATTTACAAAGGTAGACGATATTATTCCGAAAAAAATATTTCAATTATAAAAAAAATAAAACAACTTTTAAAAGACGAAGGTTATACAATCAAAGGCTCAAAAAAAGCGTTATCAGATAACAATAACTTGGTTGACACATCAAAACAGAGTAATATAAGCAGTGAAAAAATTATAAGTTTAAAACAAAAAATTAAAGATTTAAAAAAATATATAAATGGCTAAAAAAAGTTCTGTAAAAGTAAGATTAGTTCCAGAGTCAAAACCAGACAGTAAACACTTTTACTACGCAAAAAAACCAACAGCAGGCGAAAAAGCTAAAGATAAATTAAAAATGAAAAAATATAATCCTGCTACGAGAAAACATGAATGGTTTGTAGAGAAGAAGCTTCCACCTCACAGTAAGTAGTTAGAAATTATTTATATTTTTTTTTTTCTAATTCAATAAATGAACTGATCATTGTTAACCAAATCTTAGTAATAATAAATTTTTCTAGTTTCAATTTTTTACCTATTTTAACTCTTTCCTTTATCATTTTGGATATTCTAGCCTGGTCAACAATTTTGCTTTTAGGTTTATACTTAATGACATTTAAAACCTGCTTTCTTCTTTTTGATAGTAATTGAAGTATTTTTAAATCTATTTTATCTATATTTAATCTTATTTTCTCTAAGCGTTTTTCAGGTGACAATTTGCTTATTTTTTTTTTCATACAAAATATATATCCAAAACTATGCATCAAATACATCAAAAAAATCAAATTAATTTATGGTTAATTAGTACGATGCTCTTGTTAGTCTCTTTGATATGGATTGGAGGATTAACAAGATTAACGGGTTCAGGTTTGTCCATAACTGAATGGGAAGTATTTTCTGGCATATTACCTCCAATGAATCAAAATCAATGGATAGAATATTTTGAACTTTATAAAAAAATTCCTGAATATCAAAAAATTAATTATGGAATGTCCTTAGATGAATTTAAAATTATTTTTTGGTGGGAATATATTCATAGAGTTTTGGCTAGAATTTTAGTTTTAGCTTATATTATACCCCTTATATATTTTGTCTTTAGATCTTATATTGACAAAACCAAAATATTTTTCTTTTCGTCTATATTTGTTTTATTTTTATTTCAGGGTTTTATGGGGTGGTATATGGTTAAAAGTGGCTTGGTATCTGAAACAGATGTAAGTCATTACAGGTTAGCTGCTCACAAATTTTTAGCAGTAATAATTTTTTCAATGATATTGTGGTCGTGGCTAAATATAAATTCAAAAAAATTTATTATCTCTATTAATATAAAAAATATTTTAATGTCTGTGTTAATTTTTTTAATATTAATGCAAATCATTTGGGGCGCTTTTACCTCAGGACTTAACGCAGGATTACTTTATCAAACCTGGCCTTTGATGAATGATAAATTTATTGCTGATGATATTGTTGTTTTAAATATTTTTTCTAAAGAACTTTTCAGTAATCCATCTTATGTTCAGCTATTTCACAGGTTAATGGCTTATTTTATTTTATTTTATTCATGTCTGATCTATGTTTATTTTAGAAAAGATCAAAATAGTAATTTTTTTAAATTTATTTTTTTCGCTTTAGCTTTTCAAATCATTCTTGGAATATTAACTCTAGTAAGCGGTCTAAATATATATCTCGCCAGTTTACATCAAATGGGATCTATTCTGCTATTATCCAGCGCAATATATGGCTTATTTTGTAGCAATAAAGCTCAAAACATAATTGACACCCAGTCATATAAACAGTAATTAGCAGCTTTCAAAATGACTGATTTTATTAAAAAAAGTGAATTAGATAACAGGTGGTATCATATAGACGCTACGAACGTAGTGGTTGGAAGACTAGCAGCTGAAATATCAAAAATTTTAAGAGGAAAAAATAAAGCAACTTTTACTCCTAATATGGATAATGGAGATTTTGTAGTAATCACAAATGTTGAAAAATTAAAATTTACTGGAAATAAACAAGCAGATAAAAAATATTATAGACATACGGGTTGGCCAGGTGGAATTAAAGAGAGAACACCGGAAAATTTTGTAGAGAGAAACCAGCCTGAAGAAATTTTAAAATTAGCTGTTAAAAGAATGTTGCCAAGAGGACCACTTTCAAAAAAACAGTTAACAAAATTGAAAATTTACAAATCAGAAAAACATCCTCATGAAGCCCAAAAGATTGTAAATATTGACTTTGGAAAATTAAATAAAAAAAATATTAAAACAAATTAATGAGTGCTGAAAATCTAAAAATCTCAAAAGATGCAGTTTATGCAACAGGCAAAAGAAAAGATGCTGTAGCAAGAGTATGGATGTTAAAAGGTACTGGAAGAATATTTGTTAACGGAAAAGTTTTATCGCAATATTTTAAAAGACCAGTTCACCAAATAGCCGTTGAAAGACCATTAACTATAACAAAATCAAAAGATATTTATGATATTGTCTGCACTGTTAAAGGTGGTGGAATGAGTGGTCAAGCTGGCGCAGTAACTCATGGTATTTCAAAAGCTTTGGTAGTTACATCTCCTGAGACGAGAAAGATTGTTAAAAAAAATAAAATGTTAACAAGAGACTCTCGAACGGTTGAAAGAAAAAAACCTGGACAAAGAAAAGCTCGTAGAAAGTTCCAGTTTTCTAAAAGATAGTAATTTTTTAGTTTTTTATTGTTTTATATTCAAACATTATTAAATTTATAATTTATGAGTGATAAGTTAGAAATCGCAATTGCTGGAGCAACAGGTTTTGTTGGCATTGAGCTGATTAAAAAGCTTTATGATCATCCAAATGTAAAACTAAAATATCTATTTGTTAAAGAAAGTATAGACGAAGATATATATAAATCTTTACCTAACAATATTACAGATTTACCAAAGCTAAAAAAACTTGATATTGATTTGATTAAAAAATGTGATGTTTTTTTTTCAGCTTTACCACACGCAGAACTTCACAAAATTGCTAAAGAAATTATTTCAGACACTGTTATTATTGATTTGTCTGCTGATTTTAGATTGCCTGATATTTCTGTTTATGAAAAGTGGTACAAAATTAAACATGAAAGTCCTGAATTACAAAGCCAAAGCACTTATGGTCTCTCTGAAATCTTTAGAGATAAGATTGTAAAAAGTAACTTAATCTCATGTCCAGGGTGCTATCCAACTTCAGTTTTGTTACCTCTAATACCCCTTATTCATAATAAGATGATTGATTGCTCAAACATTATTATAGATAGCAAATCCGGATATTCTGGCGCTGGAAAAAAAATATATAACAATAAAGATTATCCAAATTTAGATGAAAATATTGCTATATACGGAGTTGGTAATCACAGACATATGCCAGAAATAAATCATTACTTATCTCTATATAGTAATGAAACTATTGAAGTATCGTTTACTCCACACTTAATACCAACTTTTAGAGGTATGCTTTCTACTATTTATGTTAAATCAGAAACGTCACTAGACGAAATATATAAAACTTTAAAAAATAAGTATGAAAATGAACAATTTGTTGATGTTTTTAAATCTAAGATGATAAATACAAATGAAGTTATTGATACAAACAAAGCATTAATTTCTATTTTTGAGAGCAATATTAAAGGTTCTTATATAATCTGTTGTAGTATTGATAATTTGTTAAAAGGTGCTGCTGGACAAGCAGTGCAAAATTTTAATATTAAATATAATTTTGACGAAAAATTAGGACTAATTTAATGAGAGAGTTTAATATAGGCATAATTGGATTGGGTAATATTGGCCTTGAAGTTTATAAAAATATAAAAAAAAACTCATCTGATATTAAAAAGAAAACAGGTTTTAAATTAAATATATTAAAGGTTTCAGCTAAGAATTTAAGAAAAAAAAGAGGAATAAAAATTCCTAATAAGCTACTAGAAAAAAACTATTTAGAAATAATTAAAAATCCGAAGATAAACATTGTAGTTGAATTAATTGGTGGTGCTGATGGTATTGCTAAAAAAGTAGTATTTGATTCTATAAAAAATAAAAAACATGTTGTTACTGCTAATAAAGCGTTAATAGCTAAGCATGGAGATCAACTTTCGATATTAGCAGAAAAAAATGGAGTAAATTTATTATTTGAGGCTGCAGTTGGAGGAGGAATTCCAATTATAAGATCCATTAAACAAGGTTTAATAGCAAATAAACTTCATCATATTTACGGAATTTTAAATGGAACTACCAACTATATTTTAACTGAGATGGAAAAGAGAAATCTCAATTTTAAAGATGTTTTGAAAGACGCTCAAAAACTTGGTTATGCAGAAGCAAATCCAACTGCTGATGTCGATGGTCATGACGCTGCAGCTAAAATTTCAATCTTGAGCTCAATAGGATTTGGTACAAAAATTATTAATAATGGTTTTTTAGTAGAGGGAATTAGAAAAATTGAAATAGAGGATATAAAATTTGCAAAGGATTTAGGTTACAAAATCAAATTATTAGCGATATCAGAAAGGTTGGGGAAATACATTAAACAAAGAGTTCACCCATGTTTAATTCCAATTAATTTAGATGTTGCTAATATTGATAATGTTACAAATGCAATAGTTGTAGACGGCAATCCTATTGGTAGAACAATTTATGAAGGGCCTGGTGCTGGAAAAGGACCAACATCATCTGCGGTTATTTCTGACATAACTTCAATAATGTTGGGTAATGATGAATTTTCATTTGGCCTTTCTCCATCAGCTAAGAAAAATGTTCATTTATTTAATTTTAATAACCATATTTCTAAATATTATATTAGATTTTTAACGAAAGACGTACCTGGTGTTCTTTCAACTATCACTTCAAATTTAGCAAAAAATAAAATTAGCGTAGCTAATTTAATTCAAGAACCTTCGAATAATGGTAATGCAAACGTTATGCTTATTACACATTTTTCTAAAGAGTCTAATATTCAAAGAGTTTTAAAAAACTTAAATAAACAAAAAAAATTGTTTAAAAAAATTGTTATGATTAGAGTTAGGGATCTTAAGAAACTCTAATGCTTGATCCAAAGCTACTAAACCAAATTATTGATGTCGCTGCGAACGCTGCTTATAAATCATCTTTATTAAAAGGAATGGGTGATAAAAATGCAGCTGACCAAGCAGCAGTTGATTCTATGAGAACAGAATTAAACAACATGAGCATCAAAGGAAAAGTTGTAATTGGAGAAGGTGAAATGGATGAGGCTCCAATGCTTTATATTGGTGAGGTTTTAGGAAAGTCAGAATTTCCAAAAATTGATATTGCTGTTGATCCATTAGATGGAACTAAATTAGCCGCTAATAATATGCCAAATGCAATTTCAGTAATTTCAATCTCTGAAGAGGGAAATCTTTTGCAAGCACCAGACACCTATATGGATAAAATATCGGTTGGTCCCAATTTACCTGAAAATATTGTAGATTTAGATGAAGATATAAAAAAAAATATTCAAAATTTAGCAAAAGCAAAAAATAAAAATATCAAAGATATATGTGTATGTATGCTCGACAGAGAGAGGCACCAACATTTTATAAACGAAACAAAATCACTAGGTGCAAAATTAAAATTGATATCAGATGGTGATGTAGCAGGATCTATTTTCTCAGCAATTGATGAATCAGAGGTAGATATGTACATTGGTATTGGTGGTGCGCCTGAGGGTGTGCTTGCCGCTTCTGCCATAAAGTGTCTTGGCGGGCAATTTCAAGCTAGGCTTAAAATAGATGAAGAAGATGAAAGACAAAGAGCTCAAAAGTTAGGAATTACTGATTTTCAAAAAAAATATTACCTTGATGATATCGTAAAAGGAGATGTTATTTTTTGTGCGTCAGGAGTAACAGATGGTGAACTTGTTTCTGGTGTTAAAATAATTAATCAAGAATTTGAAGCTGAAACTTTTGCTTTACATTATTCACAAAAATTTTTTCAGAAAGTTAAAACTAAGTATAATATATGAGCAATCATTCTGTTCTGGGTAAAGAATGGGTTGAAAAAAAATACAATAAAAACCAGTTAGAACTAATTTCTAAAAACTATAATCTTGATTTTTTAACCTCCAAATTAATTTGCAATAAAGATTTAAATTTAGACCAGCTTGATTTTTTTTTATCTCCAAGAATAAAACACTATCTTCCAAATCCTTTAAACTTTAAGGACTGCGATAAAGCTTTAGAGGTGGTTTTCAAACATATTAAAAATAAAAGCAAAATATGTATATTCGGGGATTATGATGTTGATGGGGCAACTTCAAGCTCATTATTATCCTTTTATTTAAAGCATCTTAATATTGATCATTTTGTATTTATACCAGATCGTCAAAAGGATGGTTATGGACCATCAATCGAAACCTTTGAAAATATTATAAAAAAAAAAGTTGATCTAATAATTGCCTTAGATTGTGGAACCACATCATTTGAGGCAATCGACTTGGCACTGAAAAAAAAAGTTGATGTTGTAATAATTGATCATCATAAATCACAAGAAATTTTACCTAAAGCTAACGCTTTAATTAATCCAAACCGATTTGATGAAAGTGGTGATTATTATTATTTATGTGCTGCAGGATTGTTATTTGTTTTCTTAGTTGGCTTAAATAAATTTTTAAGAGATAAAAATTATTTTAAAGATAACAATCTAAATGAATTGGATTTATTAAATTATTTAGATTTAGTTATGATGGGAACAGTTTGTGATGTTGTTCCATTAATTGACTTAAACAGAGCCTTTGTTTCCCAAGGCTTAAAAGTTGCTGCTAAAAGAAAAAATCTTGGCCTTAAAACTTTGGTAGATCACTCAAGAATAAGAAAAAAAATTTCTACTTATGAAGTTGGTTATATTCTTGGACCTAAAATTAATGCAGGTGGAAGAATAGGTAAATCAGAATTAGGATACAATCTTCTCACAACAAATGATGCTGAAACAGCTTATTTGATATCTAGCGAATTAGATAGTTTAAACCTTAAAAGAAAAGATTTGGAAAAAAAAATATTAGAGGAAGCTATTAACATTGCAGAAAAAAACAATGATCAGCCAATTATTTTTTTATACAAAAATGATTGGCACGAGGGATTAATTGGAATTATAGCCAGTAGATTAAAAGATCATTTTAACAAGCCTGCTTTTATAATGTCAAAAAAAGGAGAAGATTTAAAAGGTTCCGCTAGATCTATTTTTGGTTTTGATGTTGGTTTAGCTATTACTAAGTGTAAACAACTAGATTTAATCAACAAGGGCGGGGGACACCCAATGGCTGGTGGTTTTAGTTTAAAAATAGATTTTCAAGATAAATTCAAAAATGAATTAATCAAAATTTACAACAAGTCTGTTAAGACTGAAAATGACAACAGTTTGTATATTGATAGCTATCTTGAATTAAGTGCTATTAATCATGAACTATTAGAGAAAATTAATCATTTAGAACCTTTTGGCTCTGCTAACAGAGAACCTGTTTTTGCTATAGAAAATTTAAAAGTTAGCAAGGTTTTAGAAACTGACAATAATCACGTAAAAGTCATAATGCAAAAAGGTAGTTCCTATTTAAATGGAATAGCTTTCAATTCTAAAAATAAAGATTTGGGAAACTATTTAATGAATTATAAAAAAAATTTTAGTGCAGCTGGTAAAATTAAGCTCAATGAGTGGAATGGAAGATCTAATATTGAATTAATCATCGATGATATACAATTATTGGGCTGATTTTTTTATTGATAATATACTAATAATAAATAAAAAAGGTCATTCTTTGGTCCCTTCGTCTATCGGTTAGGACACATGGTTTTCATCCATGAAAGAGGGGTTCGATTCCCCTAGGGACCGCCAGAATAAATATTTCAGTTTATTTTTATAAATTTTTTAAATCAAATTTAACTTTGTCAAAGCTCCAATTATAACAAAAGTTATAACCAGCAAAGTCATTAGATAAATCAACAATTTAATTATCTTCTCACGTTGTTTTGCTTTTTTTTCGTGTTCTTGATTAAGGTTATTTTCATTCATGAGAAAACTTTATAATGTTTTTTCAATTGCTTTTCTAAACTTTTCACTATCAGGTTTTGTAAATGAGCTAAATGTTTCTTGAACCTGACCATTTTTATTAATCAGTATTTTGTAAAAATTCCATTTAGGTTTTGATCCATGAGTGTCTAAAACCCACTTATAAAATGGATGTGCTTCACTACCTTTAACTTTTGTAATATCTGTCATTGGAAAATTGATACCAAAGTTTACTTCGCAAAATTTTTTTACCTCTTCTTTACTATTTAGTTCTTGGTTAAAATCATCTGAAGAAACCCCAATAACTACAACACCTTTATCTTTGTATTCATCCCAAGTTTTTTGTAGACCTTCGTATTGGTTTGTAAAACCACATTTGCTTGCAACATTAGTTATAATTAATGTTTTTCCAATGTATTGTGATAAATCGATCTTTCCTCCATCAATGCTATTAAACTTAAAATCATAAGCTGTTTTCATGTTTGCGAATACCACATTGTTAAATAGAATTAATACAGTTAAATATTTAAGCAGCTGCATGTTTTTTTGAACATATTACAAGCAAAGTATATCCTAGTAATGTTGAAAACAAGGACCCTAATAATACACCTATTTTAACACCATCTATTACTTCTGAATTTGGGAAAGCTAAGTTTCCAACAAATAAACTCATTGTAAAACCAATACCCGTTAATACGCCAGTTGCATAAAAACTAATCCAGCGAGCATTCTTTGGCATTTCAGCAAGTCCAAATTTTATAGCTGCAAATGAAAATGTAAAAACACCAAGTTGTTTACCAACAAACAAACCAAGACAAATTCCAAGTGGTACTGGTGTAAATAGCTGAGTAATGGACATTCCATCAAAATTAACCCCTGCATTTGCAAAAGCAAAAATAGGCATAATTAAAAAAGATACATATGGGGCGAGTGTGTGTTCTATATGTTTTAACATTGAATATTTTCCGTGATGCGAAGCATCTGTTTTATGAGGTATTGTCATAGCCAGTAATACACCTGCAATTGTTGCATGTATTCCGGAGCCATAAGTAAAGTACCACATGAACAAGCCAACTAATAGGTATGCAAAAAAATGTTTAACCTTAAATTTGTTAAAAAGTAATAAAATCAAAAAACATAAAAACATTAAACCAAGATATGTTAAATTGAGTTTGGTAGTATAAAAAAGAGCAATAATTATAACTGCTCCCATGTCATCAATTATTGCAAGGGCAACTAAAAAAACTTTTAAGGAAATTGGAACTCTCGATCCAAGAAGAGATAATACACCGATTGAAAACGCAATATCAGTAGCTGCGGGTATAGCCCATCCTTTTAATGTATATGGATCTTGGTAGTTAAAACCAACGTATATTAGAGCGGGTATTAACATCCCACCAACCGCACCAGCAATTGGTAAAGCAGCTTGTGTGGGTTTTGCGAGCTCACCCTCAACAAACTCCCTTTTAATTTCTAAACCAACAACAAAGAAGAAGATTGCCATTAACGCATCATTAATCCAATGATGTAATGACATTTTTAGAGACAAGTCTCCAAATCCAATAGCATAGTAAGTTTTAAGAGCCTTAAAATAACTTTCTGATAAACCTGAATTACTGACTAATAGTGCGATTATTGTCATTACAAGCAATGTAATGCCCGCTGATGTTTCATGCTTAATATACCATCTAAAATATGAAGAAATTTTATTAATCACAGATTTTAAATACCATCTTAAATTTAAAAATATATTCTTAATTCTTTAAAACATCATTAAAATATGTATATAAGTCACATTGTCGGGGCATAGCGCAGCCTGGTAGCGCATCTGGTTTGGGACCAGAGGGTCGCAAGTTCAAATCTTGCTGCCCCGACCATAAATTACTATGTCAAAAGCTAAAATTTACATACCTTCCAAAACTGCCATGCAATCTGGAAGAAACAAAAGTAAAAAATGGTTGTTAGAATTTGATAAAAAAAACTCAAGTAATGATTACCTAATGAATTGGGTTTCATCTGACGATACACAATCACAAGTAAAATTATTTTTTGATACTAAAGAGGCTGCAATAAATTATGCAAAGAAAAATAATATTGAATTCCAAATTATTGAACCAAAGAAATCAAAATTAATTTTAAAATCTTATGCAGATAATTTTTTAACATAATCTATGTTAAGAAGTTTTTTTTTAAATAAAAAATGGTTTTGGTGGGCTTGGGGCGGTGGTCTTTTTTTATTACTTTCGTTATTAATTCAAGTTACTATTACTGTTAAAATCAATGAATGGTATAAAGGCTTTTATGATGTTTTACAAAAGCCAACAGAAAACGATATTAGCATTTTTTGGGATAAAATTTTTGAATTTATTTATCTTGCACTGCCTTATGTAGTTCTTGCTACTTTTACTGCATATTTTACTAGACTTTATGCTTTTAGATGGAGAGAAGCTATTACGTTTGATTACATCCCTTTGTGGTCATCAGGTACTGCCAAAGTAGAAGGTTCAGCTCAGAGAATTCAAGAAGATACTATGAGATTTGCTAAAATTGTTGAAAGTCTCGGCTTGCAAATTGTCAGAGCCATTATGACTTTGATAGCTTTTACACCAATATTATGGGGT
>VTPE01000092.1 GCA_008638005.1 Pelagibacteraceae bacterium
AATCGTAATCGTGTGTGCAAGTGTAAAAGCTGACACTTGAATAAGTAGGGGTTTAAATTTAGGTGAAAATAAAAATAAACCTAAAACAAATAAAATATGATCCAAACCTTTTGGAACAATATGTTCAAAGCCAATAATCAAATAATTTAAAATTTCAGATAATAAGCTTTGATTTTGATTTTTAGATAATGAAAAGTTTTTTGATTTTGCATCTGTTTTTAAATATTCGGTGTAGACAATTTCTTTATCTAAATCAGAAACTCTTAAAATAACAGGCCCATAACTCTTATTCCAAGAAAAATTTAAATTATTTTCTAAAATATTTTTTCCACTCAAAGTAATTTGGGTTTCTCGAGAGATAGCAATATCTCCTACCTCAGGTATAAAAATATTATCTATTTTAAATTGAACAGTTTGATTATTTTGAAATAGCTGAATATTATTTGTAAAATCTTTTAGTTTTTGATTAAAAAGATTTTGTAACTCACTAGCGTTTAATTTTCTTAAACTATTGTAATATTCTGAATTTTCAGACTCATTCGTATTATCATGTGAAGGATCAATATTAGCTAAAATCGCCTCTAGGTTTAGCTGAATATCTAATTTAAAATCTAAAGTTTGTTGTTGCTTTATAAATTGAAAATTAACAATAGAAGGTTTTAATTCATGAGAAAAAGCTATAGTGGGTAAAAAAAATATTAAAAATAGATATCGCAACATGAAAATAATTTTCACTTTAATAATTTATTTTATATTTAATTCAACAAACTTATATGCTCATGAACTTTGGCTTGAGGCAAAAAATTATAAATTAAAAAATCAAGAAAAACTTATTGTCGATATTAAAGTTGGACAGGATTTAATTGGTGAAAGTTATCCTTTTATCAATGAAGAAACAGAAAAACTTTTTTTTCAAACGTCTAATGAAATTTTACAACTCAAACAAAATGATGGTGACTATCCTGCTATTCAACAAAAAGTTAAAGTCTCAGGAACGCAATTTTTATATTACCAATCCAATACTGTTTTGCTTGAATACCAAGATTTTGAAACATTTATTAATTTTACAAAAGAATATGATTTAGAGTATGAAAAAAGTGATAAAAAAAGACCCAAAGAAATCTATCAACGTTTTGCTAAGCTTATCTTTCAAAATGAAAAGGGAAACTTTTTCCAATCTTCTCAAAACTTAGAATTTGAAATTATCAATTTAAATGATCCTTACGTTAATGAACAAGCTAAGTTACAAGTTTTTTTAGACAAAAAACCTTTTGTAAATCAAACAGTTATTATTTTTTTTAGAAATGATAAAGAGTTTGAAAGAACAAAGTATCTAACAGATGAAAAAGGGATGTTGTCTATTAATACTTCAAAAAAAGGTTTGTATTTAATTAGCGCCGTTCATCTTGAAAAATTAAATCTATTAAAAAAGATAAAATATGATGCTGACTATTTCAGTAAATGGGCAAGTTTAACTTTTGAAAAATAATTAATTCGAAAAATAAATATCTTTATAATAAGCCACAGCTTTTTGATCTGTATTGTCTGTATCCGTCATAATCACAACACCATCAATTTCATCTAAATCCATATCTAAAAATTGTTTAAAATGATCTTTGACATTTAATTTAACCGTTACCCAAGTATCAAGAGGCTGATCCACTAGTGAAGAAGCGACATAATCAATAATTTGTTTTCGATAAGGTCCTACCCAATGTGTATTCGTTTTTTCATTGCTTGAAAAAACATAATTCATTACTTTTTTTTGCCAAGGGAGTGCTCCTGTTTCTTTTACGACCGAAATTCTCGCAGCAAAGTCATGTCCTTTTTTTGTCTTCTCTTCAATACCTGTAATTCCCTGCTCAATTTTCCAGGTAATATTAATGAAAGGAGTTTTATTAAGATCAACTTTAATTTCTCTTCCAATGCCTGACGCTTGTCCTTTAGCCTCTGCTTTTAAACAACCCCCACTTTCCTTTTGAACAATTTTTAAATTATCTTCTACTTTAGTATTTTTGCTTTCAAGCTTTAGTAAATCTGAATCTTTTGCTGCTACACATTTTCCACCTTGATCCATTAAAATGCTGTAATCTGTTTTTTTCTTTAAGCTGTGAGATTTTAATTGTGAAAGTTCTTCTTTAGTAAATTGAAAAATATCAACCCTTTCAGCAAAAAGATGATTGGGTAAAAAGAGAAAAACAGTAATGATAAATAATATTTTTTTCATATTTAAATGGCGCGCCCGGGAAGATTCGAACTCCCAACCTTCTGATCCGTAGTCAGACGATCTATCCAGTTGATCTACGGGCGCACGTGTTATTGCTTACAAATAACATAGGTAAATCAATCTTTCTACAAGGAATTGAATCGGCGGATTCATTAACGGACTCGATCAAGTGGATCTAGTTTGTAGTGCTGCGTGTAGTGCTGCAGGAGTTTGTTCCCAGATGTTCTTCTAGGAATATTTTCCAGAGTCCAGGAGTGATAGTCAGCCGAAAAAATATAAATATTATGATTAACCACCTTGAAAAAAAATTCAGGGTTCGGTAAGATTCTCACATCATTAGTAATTGTAGTTGCCAAGATCATTTTCCGACCCAATCCGAAACTGTGTTAACGCTTGGCAGCTACTTAATAAACCCGATTCACGCTTCACGAACACATTCCCCGTATTTCCAAACTAATCGCTGTATTCTCAAGGACGAGATATTGGTGTAGGATTTAAGTATGGAGCTTTTGATTGGGTTTCCCAGCAAAATAAATTTGAACTTAATATATTCTGTTTTATTTATATATACTGGAATATTAACATCCATTATTGCTTATACTAATTTATTTTACAACTCGCCTGCAACAAATAAGTTTTTCGTTATAAGATTTGGTTATGTATTTATCCTTTATATTATCATTGAGACGATAATTTTATATTTACAAGGAAGCAGTCTTTTCATACCTGTCAGTATTTTAACTCTAA
>VTPE01000024.1 GCA_008638005.1 Pelagibacteraceae bacterium
CCATTTAAAAAAAATAATAAATTTATATTAAAAAAAAAAGTTAAGATTTTTTATAATTATCTAGTTAAAAAAAAATATTCAAAATTACCTGAAAATTTAGTTGCGGTTACGGGAACGAATGGAAAAACATCTGTGGCTAATTTTTATTATCAATTGTTAACTTTGAATAAAATACCTTGCGCATCAATTGGAACCTTAGGATTTTTTTATAATAAAAAATTTAAAAAAAGTAATTTAACAACTCCCGATAATTTAAAAATTTTAAATTTTTTAAAATTTATTAAACAACACAACATAAATAATGCTATTCTTGAAGCATCAAGTCATGGTCTAGTACAGGGCAGGTTAGAGAATTTAAAATTCAAAAATGCAATATTTACAAACTTTTCACAAGATCATTTAGATTACCACAAATCAATGAAGTCTTATCTAAGTGCAAAATTGATATTATTTAAAAAATATTTAACTAAAAAATCTAATATTATCTGTGATGATAATATAGCAAAATTACTGAGCAAAAATCAAATTAGTAATAAAAATTTTAATTTGTTATTACAAAGTAAAAAAAAATTACCATTTAAGCTTATTAGTCATAACGCAAAAAGTTTTCAAACAACTTTAAAAATTAATTTTAATAATAATATTCATGTTGTTAATGTTAACCTCATTGGAGATATTCAAATTAAAAATTTATATCAGTCAATGATTGCGGCATTTCAAAACGGATTAAAATTTAATTTAATATTAAAATCGTTAGCTAAAATTAAACCAATTAATGGCAGGTTAAATATTTTTAAAAATCATACTAAAATCGTTTGTTTGGATTATGCTCATACTCCAGATGGCCTAGAAAAAGCTATTATGACTTTAAAAAGTCATTTTAAAAAAAATATTAACATTGTCTTTGGATGTGGAGGAGATCGAGACAGTCAAAAGAGGAAAAAAATGGGAAAAATAGCCGCCAAATATTGTAAAAATATAATTTTAACGGATGACAACCCGAGAAATGAAAATCCAAATAAGATTATAAGTCAAATATATGACGGTTCAAAAAAGGGATTACTTATACGCAATAGGAAAATGGCAATTAAAAAAGGAATAAATCTTACAAAACCTAACGAAATACTTTTAGTTGCCGGAAAAGGTCATGAAAATTATCAAATAATAAAAAATAAAAAGATATTTTTTTCAGACGCTAAAGAAATTAAAAATAATTTATGAGATATAATTCTTTTTTTTTTAAAAATTTTTACATTGATAGTCGTGAAGTTAAAGAAAATTCAATTTTTATTTGTTTAAAAGGGGAAAATAATGATGGTCATAAATATATTAAGTCTACTCTAAAAAAATACAAAAAAACCATTATTGTTTGTGAAAATTCATCTAAATTCGTAAAACAATTAAGGCATCATAAAAGAATATTTTTATGTAATTCAACTCATAAATTTTTACATGATCTGGCCAAGGTTAAGAGGTTTTTGTTAAATAAAAATTTTTTTATAGGCATCACAGGTAGCTCCGGCAAGACTACATTAAAAGAAATGATTTATGACGTATTAAAAAAATTTGGCACGTCCTATAAATCAATAAAATCTTATAATAATCATATTGGTCTACCTCTCACTTTATTGAACCAAAAAATAAATTCAAAATTTAATATTTATGAACTCGGAATGAATCAAGCTGGTGAAATTGATTTTTTAAGTAAAATTTTAAAGCCTGATATTGGTATAATAACAAATATTGGCGAAGCCCATTTGGGAAATTTAGGAAGCGTAAATAATATTGCAAAAGCTAAGAGCGAGTTAATTTATAATATTAAAGCTGGAGGAACGGTTATTCTCAATAGGGATTGTAAATTTTTTAACAAATTAAAGGTTATTGCAAAAAAGAATAAATTAAAAATATTATCATTTGGCTTAAATAAGAAATCAACTATTCATTATAACGTCATAGATAATTTTACTTTTGAGGTATCTTTTAGAAATCGTAAGATAAAGATTAAGTTAAATCATTTAAATGTTAATATCATTCAGAATATTTTAGTATGTTTTTTAGTTTTAAATTTTTTTAAATTTAATTATTTAAAAATTGTAAAAAATTTTAATAAAATAAAAATTTTAAATGGCAGGGGAAATATTGTTAGATTGAAGAAAAAAAATATTGAAATTATTGATGACAGTTATAATTCAAATCCAATTTCATTAAAATCATCAATAAAATATTTTGATAATCTTCCAACAAATAAAAATAAAATAGTTGTTGTTGGAGATATGCTTGAACTGGGAAAATTTTCTAAAGCAAAACATTATGAAATTGGTAAGCTATTAGTAAATTTAAATTTTAATAACGTTTTCTTGGTTGGAAAAGAAACAAAGGTAATTTTTGATAAAATTTATAAACATTGTGAATGTAAACACTATTTAAATATCAATAAATTTAAAAAAGATTTTAAAAATGTTTTAGTAGAAAATTCTATAATTTTGTTTAAAGCTTCTAATGGTGTTGGATTATATAAGCTTTTATCTAATAAAATTTATTAATGCTTAATTATTTTTTTCAAGATATTTCTTCTCAGTTTTCATTTTTAAATGTTTTTTCATATATAACTTTTAGAACCGGTGTAGCAATTTTTACTTCTTTAATAATAGTATTGATTTTTGGAAAACCATTTATTAAATATTTAAAATCTTCTAGCCATTTTAACCAACCAATTCGTGATGATGGTCCCACATCACATATCATAAAGAAAGCTGGAACGCCGACTTTTGGAGGGATCCTTATTATCTTTGGAATATTATGTTCAACAATTTTATGGTCAGATATACAGAATATCTTTGTTTTAATTTGTATTTTTTCGATATTATCTTTCGCCCTTATTGGTTTTATAGATGATTTTTTTAAAATTAAATTCAAAAATTCCCGAGGTATTTCAGCATTTGCGAAAATAGTACTTCAATTAATTTTTAGCTTAATGATTTTTTATTTAGTTTCTATCTCAACACCAGTAGAAAAAAGATATTTATTAAATTTACCGTACTACAAAGATTTAATATTTGATATTGGTTATTTTTATTTCCCATTTGCTGCAATTGTCATAATTGGATCTTCAAATGCAGTAAATTTAACTGATGGATTAGATGGGTTGGCAACCGTCCCTCTAATCCTTGTCACATTAACTTTTATTTTAATCACTTACTTATCTGGCAATGTTGTTTTTGCAGAATATTTAAAAATTGTTAACATCAAAAATATTTCTGAGGTTTGTATTTTACTAGGCGCAACCGTTGGATCTTGTCTCGGCTTTTTATGGTTTAATGCACCACCTGCAAAAATTTTTATGGGTGACACAGGGTCATTAGCTTTAGGTGCACTATTAGGAACTGTAAGTTTAATAACCAAGCATGAACTAGTTTTATTTATTGCGGGTGGATTATTTGTCTTAGAAGCTATGTCTGTAATTATTCAAGTCTTTTCATTTAAAGTTTTTGGTAAAAGAATATTTAGGATGGCTCCTTTGCACCATCATTTTGAAAAAAAAGGATGGGAAGAATCTACAATTGTTATTAGATTTTGGATTATTTCTATAATTTTAGTTTTAATAGCATTATCAAGTTTAAAACTTAGATAAAATGACTTTCCCAAAAGACTTTATAGGTAAGAAAATTTTAATTTATGGTTTTGGAAAAACTGGAAAATCAGTTCATTATTTTCTAAATCGAAATAAAATAAACCACTTTATTTGGGATGATGACTTAATATTGAAAAAAAAAAATTTTGATAAAAATTATTTTAAAAAAAAATTTGATTTTATAATTTTAAGCCCGGGTGTTGATATATATCATCATAAAAGAAAAAATTTTTTTTTATCACATAAAAAAAAAATTATAACCGATTTGGATATATTTTTTAATTTAGGAAAAAATTTTAAATATGTAATTGGTGTTACTGGAACAAATGGTAAATCAAGTTTTTGTAACCTTCTTCACCAAATATTAAAAAAAAACAAAATCAGATCTCAAATACTAGGAAACTTTGGTTTGCCTGTTTTAAATTCTAAGGTGATGAAAAACCAATACTACATTATCGAATTGTCATCCTATCAAATTGATTATTCTAAAAGTTTAAAATTAGACTCAGCTTGTATATTAAATATTTCACCTGATCATTTAGAACGTCATGGTACTTTTAGTGATTATAAAAGAATAAAATTTAAAATATTTAATTTTTTAAAAGAAAAAAAAGTTGGATTTTATTCTAAAAAAATTTCAAATAAATATAGTATTAAAAACTGTAAAAGTTTTAAAAAAATAGATAACAATTTCATAAACAAATTATTAAACCTTAAATTAAAAATTAATCTAAATAATTTTAAGATTAAAAACTTAGAACATAGAAATGAATTATTTTTAAAAAAATATAATTTTAATTTTATTAATGATTCAAAATCTACGAATTTTGATGCATCCTTATATGCCATTCAAAAATTTAATAATATTTTTTTAGTTCTTGGTGGTTTTTTAAAAAGTGGAGATCGTTATAAGATCAATAAAATATTAAAAAGAAAAATAATTAAAATTTTTATTATTGGGCAGAAAATAAAAAAACTTACAGTAGAGTTAAAAAAACAGAAAATTAAATTTATTTATTTAGAGAATATTACTAAAGTTATAAATTATTTTTTGTTAAATGATTTTAAAATTTATAAAAAAAAGAAACAAGATTACAATTTTTTATTTAGTCCAGGCGCAGCCTCATTTGATCAGTTTAGTAATTTTGAAGATCGAGGAAAAAAATTTAAAAATATTGTTTTAAATGCTTTCAAGAGATAACGATAATTTTTTTATTCTGTGGTTAAGAAGTTTAGACAAAGTAATATTGGTTCTATTAATTTTATGGATTTTTTTGGGCATAGTTTTTGCTTCTTATACAACGTTAAATTTTGCATCAACAAAACTTTATGATAATCCAAATACTTTAGTAAATAAGTATTATTTATTTATATTTTTTGGCTCATTAATAATATTTTTGACATCTGTATTTAACGAAGATTTTTTTAAACACACATCAAAATATCTCTTCTTCTCCTCTTTGATATTACTTTTATTAACTTTAGTTGTTGGATTGGAGGTTAAAGGTTCAAAAAGATGGATTAATTTAATATTTTTTAATCTTCAGCCTATTGAATTAGTTAAACCAACAATGATTTTATTATTTGCGAGTATTTTTTCTAGTAATAAAAATTTTATTTTTAAATTTATATCAACTGGGATTATTACTTTTTCAGTAATATTTATTTTATTATTACAACCTGATTATACTCAAGGCTTGTTAGTACTAACAATTTGGTTCACCTTGTTATTTATGTCTGGGATTAATTTATTCGTAATTATTAGTTTGGCTTTTAGCTCTATTGCAATACTGGTATTAAACTTATTTATATTTAAAGATAAATTTTATTATATTTTTAATAGATTTGACAGCTGGATTGGATCTAATGATATATCTTACCAATCTGAAAGATCGTTAGATGCAATACAGTATGGAGGTTTCTTTGGAAGAGGAATTGGTGAGGGTATTTTAAAAGAAAAAATTCCAGAAGCACATACCGATTATGTTTTAGCATCAATTGGTGAAGAATATGGAATAGTAACCATAATTTTAGTTTTAATAATCGTCTTTTCTTTATTTATGCGAGTTTTTGCTATTTGCCAAAATGAAATCTCTGGTTTTAAAAAATATACTTTAGTTTCTCTTTCAACACTAATGTTACTCCAGCTATTTATAAATGTTGGTGTAACGATAAATTTATTTCCTTCCACTGGCATGACTTTTGCATTTTTAAGTTATGGCGGCTCATCTATTATTACAAGTGCATTTATGCTTGGAGTTGTTTTAGCTTTTACAAGGGAGCAAAATAAGTAATAATTTCAATAAAAGTATCAGAAAGAATAAAACTTTAATAATGAATTTAGAAATTAATAAAAAAAATACTATTCATTTTATTGGTATCGGTGGGATTGGGATGAGTGGTATCGCCTTAATCATGAAAAATTTAGGATATAACATTCAAGGTAGTGATTTAGTAAAGTCAAGTAGAGTAATAAATTATTTAAAAAAAAATAGAATTAAAATTTTTCATAATCACAATTCAAGAGAAATTCTTAAAGCCGATATAGTTGTAACATCAACGGCAATAAAAAAATTTAATAAAGAATTTCAATTAGCAAAAAAAAACAATTTAATAATTGTCAAAAGAGCTGACATGCTCGCACATTTATTAAATTTAAAGAAAAATATTATAATTTCTGGTTCTCATGGAAAAACAACTATCACTTCTCTTATAGCTCATCTTTTAACTGTAAATAAATTTTCACCAACCATTGTTAATGGTGGTATCATTAATTCTTTGCAATCAAACGCTGCACTTGGAAAAAGTGAGTGGTCGGTAGTTGAGGCGGATGAATCAGATGGAAGTTTTTTAAAGTTTAAAAGCATATATTCTATTGTCAGCAACATAGATCATGAGCATATGGATTATTACAAGAGCTTTTCTAATTTAAAAAATCAATTTACTGAATTTTTACAAAAAACACCATTGTTAGGAAAAAATATTGTTTGTTTAGATGATAAAAATATCTCTTCAATCTTAAAGAAAATAAATAAAAAAAACTTTCTAACATATGGTTTTTCAAAAAAATCAAATTTGCAATGTAAAAATATTAATCAAATAGATTTTGGGATGCAATTTGATGTTTTGGTAAAATTAAAAAATAAAGAAAAATTAATTAAAAATATCAAAATAAACTTGATGGGTCGGCATAATGTTTTGAATGCGACTGCAGCATTAGCCGTGGGATTATTACTAAAAATTAAAATTGATGATATCAAAAAATCATTTGAAAATTTTTCTGGAGTTCAAAGACGATTAACTCTTATATTTAATAAAAATAATAATTTAATTTATGACGATTATGCTCACCACCCTACAGAGATAAAAGCAGTTTTGTCTGCATGTAGAAATAACTTTGGAGATAAAAAAATAATTTCAATATTTCAGCCACATAGATTTTCAAGGGTTAATTCGCTATATAAAGATTTTACCAAATCATTTATTCATTCAGATCAAGTTGTAATTTGCCCCATATATTCAGCTGGTGAAAAAAATAATAATTTTAATTTTCAAAAATTTTGTGAAAATATATCGAAAAATTCTAAAACTGAATTGATTAAAGTTAACGATAAAGATGAATTGGAAAATTTTTTAAAAAAAAATCTAACAAAAAATCAAATTGTAGTCGCTATGGGAGCGGGAAGTATAAGTGCCTGGATAAGAGAAATTTCAAATAAGTTAATGAATGTCAAACATTAAATTAAATTATAATTTATCAAAAAATTCTTGGTTTGGTTTAGGGGGTGCGGCAAAAAAATATTTTTCACCTTCTAACGAAGAGGAATTGATTGATTATTTGAAAAACAATTTGGGCGAAAAGCTAATTACAATTGGAAGTGGTTCTAATATTTTATTTAGAGACAAGGGTTGTTTAGAAACAATTATTAAACTTGGAAAAGAATTTCAAAAAATTGAAATAAAAAATGAAAAAATTTATTGTGGTGCTGCTGCTTTAAAATCTCAACTTTCAAAATTTGCTTATGAAAATTCTATAAAAAATTATGAATTTTTGAGTTGTATTCCTGGAACAGTGGGAGGGGGTGTTATCATGAATGCTGGATGCTTTAATTTTGAATTTAGAGACATTGTTATAGAAGTAGAGGGTATTAACAAAAAGGGCGATAAAATTTATATGCAAAACAAAGAGATAGAGTTTGATTACAGACAGACAAAAATATCTGAGGATATTATTATTACAAAAATAATCTTTAAAGTTTTTAAAGGTGATAAAAATTTGATATTAGAAAAAACTGAGAAATTAAAAAATAAAAAAAGTATTTCACAACCATCAAAAATTAAAACTGGTGGCAGTACTTTTAAAAATCCTAACTTCTCTTTAAAGGCATGGGAATTAATTAAAAAAACAGGATGTGATAAAAAAATTATTGGTAATGCAAAGTTTTCTGAATCACATTGTAATTTTATTGAAAACAATGGAACATCTTCCAAAGATGTTGAAGATCTAATTCATTTTACAATAAGTGAAGTAAGAAAAAAATTTAACATAACATTAGAACCAGAAATTAAAATAATTGGCGAAAAATAAAAAAAAAATCATTGTCCTTATGGGTGGCCCTTCAAAAGAAAGGCCTGTCAGTATTCAATCGGGAAAAGCTTGTCTTAAGGCACTTAAACAATGCGGTTATAACGTAGAAAAATTTGATCCAAAAAAAAATATTATAAAAAATTTAAAAAGAATTAAACCTGATATTGCCTTTAATTCGTTGCACGGTAAGTTTGGTGAAGATGGTCAAATCCAAAAAATTTTAGAAAAGCTTAAAATTCCGTATACTCATTCAGGGGTATTAGCATCCAAAAATGCTATGGATAAAATTGTTTCTAAGAAGATATTTATTAAAAACAATTTATTAACACCAAAATATAAAATAATTAGAAAATTAAAAGATCTTAAAAATAGTATTTCAGAAAATAAATTTGTAATAAAACCAATCAATGAAGGCTCAAGTTTTGGTGTTAGAATTATAGAAAAATTATCAAATTCTAAATTAAAAATTATAAATAATGAATTAAAAAAATATAAAACTTTACTTCAAGAAAATTATATTGAAGGCCAAGAAATTCAAACTGCAGTCTTAGGTGGTAAGGTTATAGGTTCGGTTGAAATTATTCCCAAAAGAAATTTTTATGATTATAAAGCGAAATATTCAAAATCAGCTAAAACAAAACATATAATACCACCTAGAATTTCAAAAAAAATTTCTGAAAAAATAAATAAAATTTCAATAAAAGCTCATAACTGTCTAAATTGCAGGGGTGTTACTCGATCAGATTTTAGAGTTTCAAAAGACAATAAGATCTATTTGTTAGAAACTAATACCCAGCCAGGCATGACTGAATTATCGTTAGTGCCTGAAATTGCCAAATATCATGGAATGTCATTCAAAACACTTGTAAATTGGATCTTAAATGATTCAAGTCTCAAAAGGTAAAGCAAAAATATGTTTATTACTTTTAATTTTCCTTCTTTTTACGACATATAATCTAAATATTAAAATTAACTTACCATTCTTTAAAATCAAAAACATAGATTTTAGAAATCAATTATATTTAGAAGAAAATGTTAAATCAGATATTATTAATAATTTTACTAATAAAAGTTTAATAAATTTATCTAAAAAAAACCTCAATAAGCATTTTGAGAAAAGTAAATGGGTAAATAGTTATAAACTTAAAAAAAAATACCCCAATACAATTTTAATAATACTAAATGAATACAAACCAATTGCGATTTATTCTAAGGATAATTTAAGTTATTTAGTTAATAATAATTATACTTTAACTAAAAAAATAATTAATACTCAAACAGATATTGATTTAATTAACTTAAAAGGAGAATTTGACGCTAAACAATTTAAAGATATTTATTCAAATTTAATTATTACTAATTTTTTAAAAAAGGTTAAGGAAATAAAAATAAAATCTTTAAATAGAATGGATTTACTTTTATTTAACAACATTAAAGTCTCATTTGGGGAATATAGTTCAAAAAAGCAAATAGAGGCACTAAAACAAATATTAAAGAAATATCCGAACATAGAGAGAGTTGATTTAAGAAACGAGGGAAGAGCAGTTATAAAATGATAGGAGAAAAGATTGTTATTTTGGATCTTGGGTCAAATAAGATAAAAATTATGGTCTTATCTTTAGATAAGGAGAATTATATATCCATACATTCAAAATATTCAGTTCAATCAAGCGGTATTAAAAAAGGTAATGTTGTAGATGCTGACAGTTTAGCAAGTTCAATTAGAAGATGCACATCTTTCGTTGAAAAAGAATTGAATTTTGAGATAAAAAATATTTATGTTGGGGTGAATTCAATATTTTTTAATTTCCTTACATTTGGTCTAACACGAGATATTGGATCATATGAGATTGAGGAAAAAAGAGATTTACAGAACTTAATTAATCAAGCCTCTACTATTTTTTATCAAAATTTTAATGATAATAAAGTTTTACATTTTTTTAACTCAGGTTTTTATCTTGATAAGAGAAATTATGTTGAAAATCCAATAGGTTTAAAAGCCAAGACTCTTGATGTGATTTTTTCTATTTTAAGTTTAGATAAAAATATTATTTCTAATTATGATAAAGTATTTAAGTTATCAGGGCTAAAAGTAAAAAAATATTTTTTTTCACCATACGCCTCCAGTTTTTTATCTGCTGATCAAGAAAATCTAGAAAAAGGTTTTGTAAATATAGATATTGGTTATGACAAAACATCTATTTCAATTTATGAAAACTCAAAATTTAAATTTTCAAAAATTATTTCACTTGGTTCTTATCATATAAATAACGACTTAATGAAAGCATTGGATATAGATCGAAACTTATCTGAAAAAATTAAATGTAAATATGAGGATATATTATCAAACAATATTGATCGAAATTTATTAAATGAAATAAATGAAAAAAAAATTTCTAGAGAAATTATTGTTAGAATTATAGATGCGCGATTAAATGAAATAACTGAATACATTGTTAAAGAAATTAAGTTTTGCAATTCATTTAACAAATCATCAAGAAAAATTATTGTTTCAGGAGGAGGCTCTGCCAGTGAAGTTTTGATCGGCAAAATTTCACAAAAGTTAAATGTTAAAGTTGATTATGCAAAACAATCTTTTCCAATTAAGAATACAGAATTTAGTATTTTTTCAGATTATATGGTTTGCTTAGGAATAGCTAAATTAATTTACTTTAACAATAAAGATGAAATTAAAAGTTTTTCTGACCAAAAAAAAGGTTTTTTTGAGAGGTTTTACTCTTTATTTCTAAAATAATAATTATGAAATATTTATTGAGTAGATTGTTAGATTGGATTTTGAGATTTACAAAATGTGATAAACAATCAAAGAACAGTTTCAAAAAATATTAAATTTAAAGGTATAGGTCTTCATTCAGGAGAGCCAGTTGAAATTAAATTAATTCCAGAGAAAATAGACAGTGGAATCTCATTTGTCTTTAATAAAAAAAAAATTGAAGCATCGTGGAAAAATGCAGAGGTGAGCCAGTTATGCACTAAAATTAAATTAAAAAATAATTATTTATCCACTATTGAACATTTAATGTCAGCATT
>VTPE01000093.1 GCA_008638005.1 Pelagibacteraceae bacterium
ATTAAAACTTTTGTTATTAAGAATGAAATTAAAAATAATCAAAATTATAAATTAATATCAAAAGTTGAATTTAGTCAGTCAATGATTGAAGATTTATTAAATACTAAAAATATTAAATTTATTAATTATAAAAGTAACCCAATATTAACTATTATTGTAAGTAAAAAAAATAATAATATAGAAATTTTTTCAATTAAAGATTTCGAACAAGATTGGAATAGTTATTCTAATAATTTGCTAAATTTTTTTGAGCTTAGTGGAGATTTAAAAGACATGTCAATGTTGAATAAAATTGATGTGAAATTTTATGAAGCTTCTCAATTTAATTTGATTACAGAAAATTACGGAGTAAGAGACTATATCTTTATATTATTTGACTATGATCTTTCAAATCAAGTGGATAATGTTTTCGTGAGATACCAATTTAATGAATTGAAGTTTTTTCAAAAATATACTTTAAAAAATTTTAGCAAAAGTGAAATAAATACTTTTTTAGAAAAAATAAGAGAAGAATTAAATAACTCATGGAAAGAAATCCAAATACTATCTCCCAAAAAAAATAATGTTTTAGACTTTAGTTACAATTTAAAAACTTTAAATGATTATATTGAAATCAATCAACTATTAAAAAATAACAAAAACATTATTTTCATTGAAGACCTTGAAATTACAAATCAAAAATATTTGGCCAAAGTATATTTATCAACTAATCTAGAGGTTTTTAAAGAAAGTTTAAATCAGCAAGGTTTAATTTTAAATAATAATGTGGATAGGAAATTCACTTTAGAAAAGAAATGAACCAGCAAAAAGTTTTAAATTTTAAATTTGATAATAGTTATAATGAAAAAGATTTTATATTAGATTCTTCTAATGAGAAAGCTCTACTTTTTTTTAATAAATTTCCTGACTGGGAAAATAAACTTATAAATCTTGTTGGTAGCGAAAAGTCAGGAAAGACTTTTTTGTTAAAGATTTTAAATAAAAAAAATGATTTTTATTATTTAAATACTTTTCCTGAAAATAATGAAGAATTTGATAAACTGTTTAATTTTGAGAGACTTTTATTAGATGTTAATGAATTTGATGAACTAAAATTTTTTTCAATACTTAATCATTGTATTATTAATGATAAATTTCTTGTCGTCACATCATTAGTTCCGTTAACACAATTAAATTTAAGTTTGCCAGACTTAAAATCTAGAATTAAACAGTTTTACATTTTAAATATTGATATACCCAGTGATCAATTAATTTATTCACTTATTTTAAAATTTTTCTCAGATAATCAGGTGATAATTAAAAAAGAATTAATAGAATTTATCGTGAAAAAGATTGACAGATCTTATCCTAGAATAAATCAATTTTTAGTTAAACTAAATGATTTGAGCATAGAAAGAAAAAAGAAAATAGATTTTAAGCTTATTAATGAAATTATCGATGCAATGGAGTGAAATCTTTTAATTTAAACCTTTTTTTTCCAGAAACAAATTTCTCATAATCATTATAAAATATTTTGAATCTCCAATTTTTTTGAGTTTTATTTTTTTTGTATTCAATAAAATCGAACTTTGATGCAATTAAATTTGGGTCAATTTTATATTTTTTTGAAATTAAGTACTTAAAAAATTCTAAAGACTTTAACTCTATTTCATTATTTTTTTGCTTAAATGTTATTTTATAAATTTTTTTTAAATTATTAATTAATTCTTTTTTTTCTATTTTTGTAAAAAATTTATTTTTTCTTATTTTTGAGTTATCTTTAGTCTTGATAATTGAAATTATTTCTTCATCTTTAAGTACCCAATTTTTTGGAAGATTTTCAATTTTAGCCTTGTTATCTCTAATTTTTAAAAAATTGATAAAGGGTAAGCTGTTATAAATTTTTGGATCAAGTTTTTTTTTAAATTTGGAGTTTAAACCCTTGTTATTTTTTATTTTCTGTAAAATCAATTTAGTTTCTTCTTTTACAAAGTTTATTTTTTTTTGTTTTTGTAAGATTTTAATTTGAAGCTTATATATTTTACTCAAATATTTTACGTCATTTTTAAGATATTCTATTTGGGTCTTTGATAATGGTCTTTTTAACCAATTTTCATTTTGATGTTTTTTATTTAAATTAATATTAAAATATTTTTTAACTAAATTTGCATAGGAAATATTTTTATCAAATCCTAGAAATCCACTAGCAAGCTGAGTATCATAAAAGGGTTCGATATTAAGATTATAGTTTAAAAATATTTCTATATCCTGTTGTCCACCATGTATGATTTTTGTTCTAGTTTTATTTTTAAAAAGTTTTTTTAAAAAGTTTAAATGTTCTGGATATTTTATGATATCAAAAATAAAAATATTTTTTCCATTACTTATTGTTACGATTGATAATTTTGAAAAAAAAGTATTTTTCCTTTCAAACTCAGTGTCTAAATAAAAATATTTTTTTCTTAAAAAAGCCTTTTCTGCTAAATCTAATTTTTTTTGGTTATTTACTATCATTATAATGTCTTGTTTTTTGCAATCTTTGTATATATTAGCAAGTAGTTTTCATGATTACATATAGGACACACACTTGTGGTGATTTAAATAAAAATCATAAAGATAATAATGTCATTTTATCTGGCTGGGTACATAAAAAAAGAGACCATGGAAACTTATTATTCCTAGATTTAAGAGATCATTATGGGATTACTCAGTGTGTGATAGAAAAAAGTCATAAATCATTTTCAATAGTTGAAAAAATTTCCTTAGAAACAGTTGTTAAAATTGACGGTATAGTTTTGCAAAGATCTGAAGAAACGATTAATAAAGAATTAAGTACTGGCTCTATTGAAGTTTCAATTCAAAATTTAGATATATTGGGCGCTGCAAAAGAATTGCCTTTACCGGTATTTTTAGAAGAGGACTACTCTGAAGATATTAGATTAA
>VTPE01000094.1 GCA_008638005.1 Pelagibacteraceae bacterium
GGCAGATTTTTAACGATAGATAGTTCTGAAATATTTTCTAAACTTGCAATATTCATATCAACTTTATGATGGTCGAGCGCTGAGACTCTAATATTTTCATCCATTAAAAATTTTTGATATAGATATGTTAATTCTGTTTTAATAGCTTCAGGTTGATCATTTAAAAAACTTGCCATTCCAAATAAAACATCAATGTTATTTTCCAAGATGTAATGATGAATTTTTTTCCACATAAATTGTAAGACATTTTTTTTTCTGAAATTTTGATGAATGCACGATCTACTCAGTTCAAGCAAATTCTGTCCATCATGGTTATTGATCATTTTATCAATATGAAACTCTTCTTTAGAATAAAAGCCACATTTTTGTGCTGAAGCACTATTTAATAATCTATAGGTTCCAACAACTTTTGTTTTTGAAAATTTACTTTTTTTATGGGTAACAATTAGGTGATCAGCAAATGGATCAAATCGATCAGAATCTCGCTTAAAATATTTTAACGTTAAAAGTTTTCGATCACGCTCTGAGAAAAACACTTTGTATCGTAGGCGTTGTGCCAGTTTAATTTCTTTTTGATTTTCAGCAAAATAACAATCAAGTTTTGGAACAAAAAAGTTTGAAGTTATGATATTGACTTTTTTAGCGAAAGGAACTTTGGTTAATAATTCTGCTGACATGGATTGCCTATTAGTCTGATTTCATTTCAGTAAAATGACGAATATGTTTCAGTATTATGACTGTGGTTAAAATGCTATAAAAGCTAAAGAAAATGGAATTTTTATTATTTTTTAATTATTTGGTTTTTGTTGTTTTACATCAAATTCAACATATTAATTTTACAGCCTTATCCATTCTTTTCATTATCAATACAGTTGTTTTAGTTTTGTTTTTTTTAAAAAAAAACAATCAATACGAATCAAGTTTAAAAAAAAACAATCCTAATCAGACAGTTGTTTCATCAAAATCCTATTCATCTGAAGATATTGAGAATCAGTTAATTAATGAGATCGAAGATTACATTTTATTTATAAATTCTTTCAATGTGATTTCAGCCGCCAATAAAGCAGCAAAGAGTTATTATGGAGATATTATTGGAAAAAATTTATCAAGCTTTTTAAGAGCGCCTGATTTACTTGATAAAATTGAGAAATGTAAGAATGAAAGAAAAAATGAATATTTAGAGTTTGAAATTAATCTTCCAACCTACAGTTTCTTTAGGTTAACAATTGTTCCTTTAAGTCAAAAAAATGTTTTAATTGTCATTAAAGATTATACAGATGTAAAAAAATCTGAGCAGTTAAGATCAGACTTTGTCGCTAATGTTAGTCATGAACTCAAAACTCCGCTTGTTTCAATCAAAGGGTTTTTAGAGACCATTTCTAATTCTGCAAAGGACGATCCAAAAGCTCAAGAAAAATTTATAAAAATAATGCAAGAGCAAGCTAATAAAATGGAAATTTTAATTTTGGATTTAATGTCATTGAGTAGAATTGAGATGCAAGAACATATTCAACCTGATGGAAAAGTTAATATGAAGGAAATTATTGATAGCATTCAAAATATTCCAAACAAAACTTTAAATAAAAAAAATATTAAAATAAATTCAAATATCGAAGATCATTTACCTCTTGTACGTGGTAATTATGAAAAGTTGAGTGAAGTTGTGCAAAATATTTATGATAATGCAATTAAATACACAAAAGAAAAAACAACTATAAGTATAACTTTAAAAAAGAACAACACAAAACTTCTAAATGGAGCGGTATCTTTGTCAATTAAAGACGAGGGTATTGGAATTGCAAAAGATGAAATTCACCGAGTAACAGAAAGATTTTATCGTACTTCAAATGCTAAAAAGAATTTAATTCAAGGTACAGGTTTGGGGTTAGCAATTGTTAAGCATATTGTAAATCAGCACCGAGGTGAATTAGAAATAAATAGTAGACTTAACGAAGGAAGTGAGTTTATAATTCACTTACCAATATATGAAACATCTAGTTAATGTTTTTTGTTTAGTAGTAAGTATTTTATTTTTTCATTTATCCTTAAAAGCCAGCGAAAAAGAAGTAGTCATCAACTTAATGCAAAGACCTTTGAATTATCTTGATCTTGGTATCATAAATTTAGAAAAAGATATGGAAAGGTCAGTTGATCGAATAATTTCAAAATACACTTCACCATCGCTTACCAATTTATTTCGAGACAGAGTGGAAGAGTTTGAAATGTCCGTCGTTTATAACTGGAGAAAGACTGCAGTTATTGCATCTTTATCGATACCTATTTCAAAAGGTCTATCTGTCGATGATTATTTAAGCACAAGTAACCGATGTAGAGAAATTTTTGATCACTTGCGATTTACTCTTCTCAGAAAACAACCGGAGTCTACACTTTCAGTTTCACAAGTTGCCTCATATTTAGTTGAGCGATTTTATCCTCCATCGAATCAGCCTTGGACGCTTCCGGAAGATTACAGAAAATCTCTTGTGAAATTGGTATTACTAGAGATTGTTCTGCGACCAACAAATAAGTATGCATTATCTAGCTCAGTTGGGCCAATATCTTGTATTGGTAACTTATCTGATGAGGTTGATAGTATAAAAATTGTCCATGATTCAACCAAACAGTGAGCATTTTAATAAAACTGTAACAATTTCTTAATATTAGTGCCACTGCTTGAAATTATAAGTCCCGCACATTTAAACTTTAATTAAAGGAAGAAAAATGAAAAAACTTAACTTTGTATTATCTCTATTAGTTGCGGTTGCTATTTCTGGTGCTGCTTCAGCTAGAGATCAAATCAAAATTGTTGGTTCATCTACAGTATACCCTTATGCAACGGTAGTTGCTGAGAAATTTGGTAAGTCTGGATTTAAAACTCC
>VTPE01000095.1 GCA_008638005.1 Pelagibacteraceae bacterium
ACATGAAGCAACAATAATCAATACAAGAATTAGAAAGGCAGTTAAAAAGGGTTGCAAAGTATTTTCAATTGGCGATCCTGGAGAGCTTCATTATAATTATAAAGTTATAGGAAATAATATTTCCATTTTAGATGATTTAATTAATGGAAATATTTCAGAATCTAAAATTTTAAAAGAAGCTAAAAACCCAGCTATAATTATTGGCGAAAGCGTTTTAAAACCCGAAGTATCTTTATCTGTTACCAATTCAGTCAAATCTCTTTTAAAAAACATTAATAAACTTGATGGGTTTAATATATTGCATCAATCAGCCTCGTCTGTTGGAAATTTAATTTTAGGTCTTCAATCAAATGAAATTGAAAAAATTTATTCTTCAGAAGTTTTATATTTACTCAATGCTGATGAGATTGATCCAAAGAAATTAAAAAATAAATTTGTCATATATCAAGGGACCCACGGTGGTGAAAGTTCACAAATTGCCGATGTTGTTTTACCTGGTGCGGCTTACTCAGAAAAAAACGGGTCTTTTGTTAATTTAGAGGGTAGGGTTCAAAAATCATTTAAAGCTAGTTATCCGCCAGGATTTGCCAAAGAAGATTGGGAGATATTTTTAGAAATTTCAAATTACAAAAATATTAATCTTGGCTTTGACTCATTTGAAAGTTTAAGAGAATTGATGCTAAAAGAGCACAGCAGATTAGGTAATTATGATCAACTGCCAGAAACTGATTTAGATACAATTAAAATTGATCGTCATGTTAAAAAAGATTTTAAAGTTGATATTGATTTAATTGATTATTATCAATCTAATATTATCGCTAGAGCATCAACGACGATGTCTGAATGTAAAAATTCAAAAACATTAAATAAAAAAACAGGTACTGAAAATTAATGATGAGCGAATATTTTAATTTAGTATTTTTTGACATTTTAAAAATAATGGCATTATTAATACCAGTTCTAATCTCTGTTGCTATGATCGTTTGGGTTGACCGAAGAGTTTGGGGTTTGGTTCAATTAAGAAGAGGACCTAATGTTGTTGGTCCTTTTGGTTTGCTTCAAACAGGGGCAGATGCATTAAAATATATTTTTAAAGAAATTATTATTCCAGCTGGAGCTAATAAAATTACATTTATTTTGGCCCCAGTTGTAACCATGTCATTAGCTCTATTGGCTTGGGCCGTTATTCCTTTTGGAGAAAATTTATATGTAACGAATATCAATGTAGGGATTTTGTATCTTTTTGCCGTATCATCTTTGGGTGTTTATGGAATTATCATGGCTGGCTGGTCATCAAATTCTAAGTATCCATTTTTAGGAGCTTTAAGATCAGCGGCACAGATGGTTTCTTATGAAGTATCTATTGGCTTTGTGATAGTCACGGTTTTACTTTGCGTGGGATCATTAAATTTAATCGATATTGTTGTAGCTCAAAAAAAACTATGGTTTGCCATCCCTTTATTTCCAATGTTTGTTATTTTTTTTATTTCAGCCTTAGCCGAAACAAATAGACCTCCATTTGATTTACCAGAAGCAGAAGCAGAATTGGTTTCAGGTTATCAAACTGAGTATTCAGGAATGATGTATGCACTGTTTTGGTTAGGAGAGTATGCAAATATTCTTTTAATGTGTGCAATGGGTTCCATATTATTTTTAGGTGGCTGGTTACCACCAATCGATATTTATCCACTTAACGCTATACCCTCTGCGTTATGGTTAATTTTTAAAATCTTATTATTATTTTTTGTTTTTGCTTTAATAAAAGCAATCGTGCCAAGATATCGTTACGATCAACTGATGAGATTAGGTTGGAAGGTTTTTTTACCCATTTCTTTGGTTTGGGTAATTATCGTATCAGGTTTTTTAGTTTATTTTGAAATGTTACCGGTAAAATAAAAATGAAATTTAATAGATTAATAAAAACAATTTTTTTAAGTGAGTTTGTAAAAGGTTTGTATCTTGCGATTAAATTTATGTTTAAACCTAAAGCCACAGTTAATTATCCATTTGAAAAAGGTCCAATTAGCCCAAGGTTTAGAGGTGAGCACGCTTTAAGAAGATATCCAAATGGTGAAGAGAGATGCATTGCTTGTAAGCTTTGTGAAGCTGCATGTCCTGCTCAAGCGATAACCATTGAGTCTGAACCAAAAGATGATGGTTCCAGAAAAACAACAAGATACGATATTGATATGGTTAAATGTATTTATTGTGGTTTATGCCAAGAAGCTTGTCCAGTGGATGCTATTGTGCAAGGACCTAATTTTGAATTTACGACTGAAACTCGAGAAGAACTTTATTATACAAAAGAAAAACTGCTTGAGAATGGTGACAGATGGGAATCTGAAATCGCAAATAATATTAAATTAGATAAACAATACAGGTAGTTTTAAATGTTAGCTCACGCATTAGTTTTTTATTTTTTCTCATTCATAACTATTGCGTCTTCTTTAATGGTTATCTCAGCAAAAAACACAGTTCATGCAGTATTCTTTTTAATTTTGGATTTTGTTAGCATTTCATGTCTCTTTATTATGATGGGTGCCGAATATCTTGGTATGCTTACATTGATTGTTTATGTAGGAGCAGTTGCTGTATTATTTTTGTTCGTTGTCATGATGCTTAATGTTAATTTTAAAAATTTAAGAACAGGTTTTTTAAGCTATCTTCCTTTTGGTACTTTAATTGGTGTTGTGATGTTAACCGAAATCGGGTTAATGATTGGTACTTGGAAATATAAAGATAGTTTTATTAAAACTTCAGAGATAAAAGTTTCAAAAAATCTTAGTAATACCGAAGCCCTTGGAAACGTATTGTACACAGATTTTGTTCATTATTTTCAAATATCAGGTTTAATTTTACTTGTAGCAATG
>VTPE01000096.1 GCA_008638005.1 Pelagibacteraceae bacterium
CGTTTCACAACAAAATCTTTAAATTTTTTATCTTTCCAATTTGCCTTTAATAATAAATGCAAAAAAAGACTTTTTGTATTTGTATCAGAATACCAGCCCCAATCCATGATTCTCTTATCTATTTTTATAAAACCATTTTTCATTTTAATATTTGTATGTTTGTAAATAAGCTTATTTCAATATTTCAATTTTGTTTTTAGGGGCTTTCAAAGCAATCCCATTTTCTTTTAAAACTTTCATTAAAGTAACTACGCTTACGCCAAATTCTTTTGCTAAGTTGCGCACGTTTTCTGTTCTATATCTCTCTTCAAGTTGTTTTTTTGTAATTTTTATCATGATAATTAAACTATAAGTTGTATTATATTATTTTTAATGTAGCCTGTTTATAGGTTTACATCTTTGCAACCTTTTAAATTTAATTATTTATAAGTCAACAAGTTTTTTATAAGCAGTATTATTCATTTAGCCTTTTATAAATCCCAAGCAGAATCCCAAGCAGAATCCCAAGCAGAATCCCAAACAGAATCCCAAACAGAATCCCAAGCAAAATCCCAAGCAAAAAATCTTTGAAATTAATTGCTTTATAAGGCTTTTAAGTGCTTTAAGTTTTTAACTATCCCAAGCAAAATCCCAAGCAAAATCCCAGGCAAAATCCCAGGCAAAATCCCAGGCAAAATCCCAGGCAAAACAACAAGCAAATTAACAAACAAAATAACAAGCAGAATAACAAACAAAATTAACTTAGTTATTGCTTTGTTTATAAGGGTTTTTACGCTTTCCTTTTTGTCAAAATAACAAACAAATTAACAAACAGAATAACAAACAGAATAACAAACAAAAGGACAAGCAAAAAGGCAAGCAAAAGGGCAAGCAGATTTGATAACTGTAATTATTTAAAAGATTTATCAAGCAATCTTAGCCAAAAGTTTTCTATTGGTAGATAAAGAAGTAAAGGCCTTTACGGCCTTTATAGAATAAAAATTTAACCTTTCAAAAAAAAGATCTAATGTTTAAATATATTAAAATATATTAAATTTCAACAAATAAAAAAACTGATAAGGGCAAACAAAATCCAGCGGTTAAGTTTGTGACAAAAAGTCACGTGCTAGATTATAATTATAAGTGCGGCTTGTGAAGTAGGTGTATAATCTAAAAAGGCCGCCCAGAGACAGCCTTATAGATCTTTGATAACAATCAATTTGTAACTAACTAAATGCAATCATACAAAAGGAAAATTATCATTAATATATATAATTTTTTTTAAAATATCAATATGAAAAGCGTCCACTTTTAAATGAACGCTTAACAACAAAAACCAAAATCATCCAATAGATTTTTAGAGAGAGATATGAGCCGTTGGACAATTCAATTTTTTTTATAATGTTTTTATAGCTAGAGTCAAGATGTGTAAGCGAGGACGCTACGTAAACGTCCTCTATGATATGTGTGCGTGCTTCTAATAAGGTTTATATTGGTTAAGTAAAAACACAAGCAACAAAATACATAAATCAATTTAAACTATAAATTCTTTTATGATTTTTTTTGTATCTTCGTAAGCTTTAAGCACAAACTCCATGTCTCTCAATAATCTTTTACTAGGGCTTTTTTCAGAGCTTAACACCCTACTTAAATAACTATGTGTTATATTAAGATCATCGGCAAATGTAGCTTTCTTTAACCCTATTCTTTCTATCCTTATATTTAAATTATTTAGGTCTTTTTGTATTTCGTTCATAATTTTATTTAAAAAAGCCTGTATAACTAGAATAAATATAAAAACAAGAATTTTCGTATTTATGTAAAATTTTCTTGACCTTTTATAAAGTTTTTTTATAACTACTTATATAACTTATTATTATATAATATGGATAACGAACAAACACCAAGCTTAGTGCAAACATTAAGTTACATACAAACAAATCTTAAGGCGCATAAAAACCTTTACAACTCATTTGGAGGCTACGCACACAGATCTTGCGAGGGTATTTTAGAGGCTGTTAAACCATATCTAAAAGACTCTGACTTAGCATTAATTATATCTGATGAGCTAGTCTGTATAGGAGATAGATTTTATGTAAAAGCTACTGCAACATTAAAAGATAATCAGGGAGGTGAAATAAGCGCGCCCGCATATGCACGAGAGCCAGAACAAAAAAAAGGTATGGATGCTGCGCAAATTACTGGTGCTACTTCTTCTTATGCTCGTAAATATGCACTTAGTGGCTTGTTTTGCATTGATGACAACAAAGATGCTGATAGCATGGATAGCAGCGTTGAGGTTGAGCAAACTAATTTTTTAAATGATAATCAAGTTAAGTTAATCACAAATAAAGCTAAAGAGGTTGGGGTCGATATTGATGTTATATGTAATGCCATGAAAGTGGAAAGTTTAAATCAAATTAAAGAGGTAAAATACAATGCAATTATTAAACGACTTGAATCTAAGCAAGCAACCAAAATGGAGGCTAGCGGAAATGTGTGAAGATAAAACTGAGTTAAGTTATTATGACGTTGCTATAATGAATGTAGTAAATAGAAAACCATTGGAGACTTATAATGCTTTTATGAATGAAATTAGTCGCTTAAGAAGTATGGTAAAAGGTGAAGCGGGAAATCCATGCGAAGACTTAATAACTATTATTAAAGAAATATCTTTAGAGACTGAGATTATGCTCTCTGAAGAGCCTGTGTATAAAATGACTGATGAGGTAATGTAATGAAAAATAAATTAGAAAACTTAGTTGAGCAAATAGAAGATT
>VTPE01000025.1 GCA_008638005.1 Pelagibacteraceae bacterium
CATATCCATTATGTAACCAGTAATTAGAAAATTTTTGATTTTGGTTCGCACAAACAGATTGTGCAATTTCATTTTCATGATGTGGAAAAATTAAATCAAGACCACCACCATGGATATCAAAATGTGGCCCCAAATATTTCTGTGACATTGCTGAACATTCTAAATGCCATCCAGGCCTTCCTTTACCGAAGGGCGAGGCCCAACTTGGTTCATTTTCATTGCTAGGTTTCCATAAAACAAAGTCTGCTGCTGATTTTTTATTTTTAGAAACTTCTACTCTTGCTCCTGAAATCAAATCTTCTATTTTTTTATTTGATAACTTTCCATATTCACTAAATTTATTAACATCAAAATAGATATGATTTCCTTTTTCATAAGCAAAACCATTTTTAATGAGTTTATTAATTAACTCGATCATTTCATGAATATGTTCTGTAGCCTTTGGTTCAAAAGTCGGATTTAAACAGCCGAGATATTTGCAATCATCATGAAAGTCTTTTGTTACTTTGCTAGTAAGCTGATCTATAGAGATGTTTTTTGATATTGAAGCTTCTATAATTTTATCATCAATATCTGTAATATTCCTTACATAAGTAATATTAGAATTTGTAAAAACTTTTTTTAATAATCTGAACAAAATATCGAAAACGATTAAAGGTCTAGCATTACCTACATGTGGATAATCATAAACGGTAGGGCCACAAACATACATTTTTATGTTTGCTGGATCTATTGGGGTGAACGGTTCTTTATTTCTTGTGAGTGTGTTTGTTAACTTCAAGAGCATTTTTTATTAATACTCGTATTAGTTAAATTTACAAACTGGTATTTCCTTCATTTTATGAAGGTTATTTTCTCTAATTTTTAAATATTTTTCGTAATTTTTAGATTGTGGATTTTCCATTGCTTCTTCTAATTCTTGATATGTCATTCCCAATTGATCCTCATCATTTCTTCCATCAACCCACAAACCATCTGTAGGAGGTGCATCAATAATTTTCTGATCTATTTTTAAATATCGACCCATTTCCCAAACTTGTGTTTTGGTACAATCGGCTATCGGAGAGATATCAACACCACCATCTCCATATTTTGTATAAAAACCTACACCAAAATCCTCAACTTTATTTCCAGTTCCAACTACTATCCCGTGATTAGAGCCCGCAACCTGGTACAAGGTTGTCATTCTAAGTCTGGCTCTAGAATTGGCGAATGCATGTTCGTTATCATTTTTTCCTAACGCATCTTCAAACTTTGAGAATGTTTCATCAAGATTAATATTTAAATATTTGGTATTTTTAAAATTTTTTTGCAACCAGTTGCAATGAAGTTTGCTCAAATCATCCTGGTCTTTAATTTGTTTTATAGGCATAGATAAAACTATTGTCTTAATCCCGGTCATTGCTGAAATAGTGCTTACAACCGCTGAATCAATGCCGCCCGAAACCCCAACGACTAGCGATTGAGCTTTTTTAGGCATCTCATTTATATAATCTGAAATCCAATTTTGAATAATCTCAATTCTTTTTTTTGGGTCCATAAATGGAAATTATCAATATAAAAACAAACTACAAATGCAGTTATGACGCTTCTTGTATGCTATTTTTAGAAAAGTTAGCATTTTTCTTAATTTCCTCTGATATTAAGAAAGCTAATTCTAAAGCTTGATTAGCATTTAATCTAGGATCACAGTGCGTATGGTAACGACTTGATAGATCCTGATCAGTAATATTCTGAGCTCCACCTGTACACTCGGTAACATTTTGACCGGTCATCTCTATATGCAACCCACCTCCAAATGTACCTTCGTTTTGATGTACTTTGAAAAAGTTTTTCACTTCATTCAAAACGTTATCAAACGGTCGTGTTTTAAATCCTGTTGAAGATTTAATAGTATTTCCATGCATTGGGTCACAAGACCAAATTACATTTCTTCCAGATTTTTTAATTTCTTTAATCAAGCCTGGTAAAAATTTAGTGACTTGATCATGGCCAAATCTTGCAATTAACGTTATTCTTCCTGCTTCATTATCTGGGTTTAAAACTTCAGTTAATTTAACAATCTCTTTTGGATCTGATGTTGGTCCACACTTAATTCCAAGTGGGTTTTTAATACCTCTGCAATATTCAACGTGCGCACCATCAAGTTGTCTAGTTCTATCACCAATCCATAAAAAATGTGCAGAAGTATTATGATACTCACCAGTCGTCGAGTCTACTCTCGTCATTGCTTCTTCTACCGGTAATAATAATGCTTCATGACTTGTATAAAAATTAACAGTTCTAAGCCTTCTATTGTTTACTGAATTAATTCCACAAGCTTCCATAAAAGCTAATGCATCACTTACTTTTTCAGCAATCTCCTTGTATTTTTTTTGTGCAGTATCGTTAACAAAAGACATATTCCATAAGTGAACTTTATTTAAATCTGCAAATCCACCTTGTGAAAATGCTCTTAATAAATTGATTGTTGCTGCCGACTGTGAGTAAGCTTTTAACAGTCTTTCAGGTTGAGGTTCTCTTCCCTCTTTTGTAAAATCCATAGAATTTATGTTGTCACCAAGGTAGCTTGGTAATTCCTGACCATCTTTAACCTCCGTTGGAGCGCTTCTTGGTTTAGAAAATTGACCCGCAACTCTTCCAACTTTTATTACTGGAAGTTTTGATGAAACAGTAAGTATCAAAGACATTTGTAAAACGACTTTGAAAAAATCTCTTATATTATTTGGATGAAATTCTAAAAAGCTTTCGGCACAATCACCTCCTTGTAACAAAAACGCTTTTCCTTGAGAAACTTCCCCTAACTTTTCCTTTAAAGATCTAGACTCACCTGCAAAAACTAGTGGTGGAAAATTTGACAATTCTTTTAAAACGCTATCAACTTTACCTTGATCTGCATAAACAGGCTGATGCTTTACAGGTTTTTCTCTCCAGCTATTTAGTTTCCAATTATTCATACAACTATAGGTTTATAATCTCTAAGGCCTATTTAACAAGTGTATTTTATTCTACAGTGACTGACTTTGCTAAATTCCTCGGTTTGTCGATATCATAACCAAGAATATGTGCTGCGTAATAAGCTAATAACTGCAAAGGAATTGTAGTTAAAAAAGGAAGTAAATCATCATTTACAGTTTCAACATCTATTTTTTTCCATAGATTTTCTGAACTAATTTCATCTGTACTTTTGTTTGAAATCAATAACACCTTTCCTCCTCTTGATATTACTTCTTGCATGTTTGAAACTGTTTTTTTGTAAAACTCATCTCTTGGAGCAATAACAACAACTGGCATACCCTGTTCAATAAGAGCTAGAGGGCCATGTTTCATTTCACCAGCCGGGTAACCTTCAGCATGAACGTAAGCAAGTTCCTTTAATTTTAATGCACCTTCAAGAGCAATTGGGAATGAATAACCCCTGCCAAGAAACATTGATCCTTTTGCATGAGCAAAATCTTTGGCAGCTTCCTGAATTTCATTTTCAGTTGAAAGTGTTTCTTTGATTAATTTAGGTAACATTAAAACACTTTTAATTTTCTCTTTATATTTAGCTTGAGAAACATCTTTTCTCTCTACTGATAATTTAAGAGTCAATAAATATAAAACCAGTAACTGTCCAAGAAATGCTTTAGTTGAAGCAACTCCTACCTCGGGTCCACAATGAATCGGAAGCACATAATCAGAGTCTCTTGCAATTGAACTTTCAATTACATTAACGATAGAACACGTTTTCATATTATTTTTTTTACACAAATCTAAAGCTGCATAAGTATCGGCAGTTTCTCCAGATTGTGAAACAAAAATATAAAGTTGTGATTTTTTAAATCTATTTTTTCTGTATCTAAATTCAGATGCAATATCCGTTTCTACTTCTATATTTGTTAATTGCTCAATCCAATATTTTGCAGTTAAACAAGAATGATATGCGGTACCACATCCAATAAGTTTTATATTTTCAATCTCATTAATATCCCAAGGAAAATTTATAATATTTATATTTTGATTTATCTGATCGATATATTCTTTTAAACAGGCTTTAATTGTAACGGGCTGTTCATGAATTTCTTTTGCCATGTAGTGTTTAAAATTTCCCTTATCATAATCACTTTGCTCTGATGATACTTCAATAATTTCTTTATTAATTTTTTCACCATCAGCACTGTAAAATTCAACATGATCTTTATAAATAAAACAAAACTCATCATCATCTAAATAAGTAACTTTATTCGTCATTGTTTTTAACGCATAAGAATCTGATCCAAGATAATTTTCATTAGGCCCATAACCAACGGCTAAAGGTGATCCCCTTCTAACTCCTACGACAACATCAGGAAAATTTTTTAATATTATACCAATTGCAAAACTTCCATGAAGACGTTTTAACATTTTTAGGATCGAGGTTTTGAGATCATTTTTTTTTAAATACTCTGATATCAAATGAGTAATAACCTCTGTATCAGTTTGTGATTTAAATTGATGACCCGCTCTTATTAAATGTTTTTTTAATATAGTTGAATTTTCAATAATTCCATTATGAACAACAGATACACTTTCAGAAGAATGCGGATGGGCATTTAATTGGCTAGGAATACCATGAGTTGCCCATCTCACATGTCCAATTCCTACAGGGCCATCATTTTTATTTTTTAAAAAAATATTTTCTAAATTCTCAACTCGTCCCTCGCATTTAGTTTCGTTAATTAAACCATCATTTAAAACTGCAACACCAGCTGAGTCATATCCTCTATATTCTAATTTCTTTAAAGAATTTATGATTACGCCAGTTACAGGTTTACTGCTATTAATCCCAACTATTCCACACATTTTTTATTTATTTTTTTTAAAACTTTTTTGTACTGCTCTTGTTAGAGCTAAATTATTATCTTTAACATTTTTACTGATTGACGAGCCCGCTCCAACTAAAGAATTTTTTCCAATTATAACAGGGGCTATTAATGACGTATTTGAGCCAATAAAGGCATTATCCTTAATTATAGTTTTAGATTTATTTTTCCCATCATAATTACAAGTAATAGTACCTGCACCGATATTTACATTTTTTCCAATAGAAGCATCCCCTATATAAGAAAGGTGGTTAACTTTTGAACCCTTTTCTATTTTTGATTTTTTAACTTCAACAAAGTTTCCAATTTTAACACCCTCTTCTAAATTAGAACCGGGTCTTATCCTGGCAAATGGTCCAATTTCAACTTTGTTTTTAATTACCGCTTCTTCAATGTGACTAAATGATTTTATGACTACATTATCACCAATTTTAACTTTTTTTCCAATAACAACAAATGGTTCAATTTTTACATTTTTTCCAATCTTAGTATCACTAGAAAAGTATACGGTATTTGGATCAATAAATTTTACACCTTGTTTGATAAATTTTTTTCTTAGTCGTTCTTGCATAATTTGTTCAGCTTCTATTAATTCAATTTGACTATTAACGCCAACTGCATTTTTCTCACTATCAGATAAAACTAAGTTAATTTTAAGGCCATTTTTTTTTGATATTTCAACAATATCCGTCAAATAATACTCTTTCTTCTTGTTATTGTTTTTAATATTTTTGATTAACTTCAAGGCCTTGTTGTCAAAAGCCATCATTCCTGAATTGCAAATATTTATTTTTCTTTCTTTTTTACTTGCTTCTTTAAACTCAACAATTTTATCAATTCCTTTATTATTTTTGACGATAATACCATATGATTGATTATTAATTTTTTTAAAACCCAGTAAAACTAAATTATTTTTTTTAATCTTTTCGAACATTAATTGAATATCTTTTTTTTCAATCAATGGATTATCTCCGTACAAAACAAGTAGCTTTTCATTATCACTAATTTTAACTTTGTTTAAAAAAGTCATTACTGCATGACCTGTGCCTAATTGGGGCTGTTGAATTAAAAAATTTTCTTTTGGAAACAATTTTGTAACAAAACGCATTTCTTTATTAATGAGTACAAAAATTTTTTTTGGTTTTAATAATTTGGATTGCTCCAAAACATGTTCTAACATTGATTTATCATTTAAATGGTGCAAAACTTTTGGCAAAGAAGAGTTCATTCTAGTTCCCTTGCCAGCAGCAAGGATTAAAATTTTAAGATTATTTGCCATCTTTAATCTCGTAATATACTAATACGAGTCAGTATTAATTCACAAATTATTACTTTTATATTTAATGAAAAATTGTTTAGTTTTTGATCTTGATGGCACTTTAGTTGATACCGCCCCAGATTTAATGATGGCACATAACTATGTTATGAAAAAATATGGTTATAAGGAAAAACCAATAGAAAGTATAAGACATTTAGCGGGTCGAGGTGCAGCAGCAATGCTCATTCGTTCAATAGACTCGCAAGGCAACTTAATTAAAAACAATCCTATTGATGCCAATACCCATCAACAAATGACTGATGACTTTATAAATTACTACAGGCAAAATATATCTGGTCATTCAAAATTAAGAAAAAATGTAATCTCATTATTAGATTGGTGTAAGGAAAAAGAAATCATTTGTGCTGTCTGTACAAATAAAAGAGAAGACCTTGCTATAAAATTATTAAAAGAAATTAATATATATAAATATTTTGATTTTATTGCGGGTGCAGATACTTTTGATTTTAGAAAACCTGATCCAAAGCATTTAACTGAAATACTAGACATTCTTCAAATTGATAAAAAAAATTCTATTATGCTAGGAGACTCTGAAACCGATGCAAATACTGCAAAAGCAGCAAAGGTACATTTCGTTCTTATTAAAGATGGATATACCGAAAAAAGTTTAGATAACATTTATCATGACCATTTGATTGATGACTTTGAAAATGTAAAAGAGATAGCGTCAAATTATCTTAATATTTGATAATTAAATAAATTATTATTGTTATATAAGTCCTTTATGCATTTTGTAGAAAAAAGCCCTGCTGAGAAAAAGTCAGAATTTGCAAAAAAGCTTAAAAGCGGAAAATTACTTAGATTTCCAGGAGCCTACAATCCCTTAGTTGCTAAATTAATTGAGCAGATTGGTTATGACGGTATTTATGTTTCGGGTGGTGTCATGGCTAATGATCTTGGATTTCCTGATATTGGTTTAACAACATTGAATGATGTAGCTAATCGCTCGCATCAAATCGCAAGGGTTACTAATCTTCCAACAATAATAGATATTGATACAGGATTTGGTGAAGCTATGAATGTTTCAAGAACCATTCAAACCATTGAAACATTGGGGATTTCCGGTTGTCATATTGAAGATCAGACTAACCCAAAAAGATGTGGCCATTTAGATAACAAGGAACTTGTTTCAACTCAAGACATGGTAAAAAAAATTAAAGCAGCAACAGACGCAAGGGTTGATAAAAACTTTTTAATTATAGCAAGAACTGATGCAAATGCAGTTGAAGGTTTGGATAAAACTATTGATAGATGCAAAGCATACGTTGATGCTGGAGCGGATATGATTTTTCCAGAAGCTATGAAGGATGAGAGTGAGTTTGAAAAAATGAGAAAAGAACTCAGCTGCTATCTATTAGCTAATATGACTGAGTTTGGAAAATCAAAACTTTTAACAAAAGAAGAATTGGAAAATTTAGGTTACAATCTTGTTATATATCCAGTTACCACGCAAAGACTGGCAATGAAAAATGTGGAAGATGGTTTAAGACAAATTTTTGAAGAAGGTCATCAAAATAATGTGATTGATAAAATGCAAACAAGAAAAAGGTTATATGAAATTGTTGATTATGAAAAATACGGTGAGTTTGATCAATCCATTTTTAACTTTTCTCAAAAAGGACATGATTAATGAGTGATGAAATTAAAAAAGGTTTAGTTGGAGTTATTTCTGATGAAACTAAAGTTTCAAAAGTGATGGCTGATATTAATTCATTAACTTACAGAGGTTATGCGGTTCAAGACTTAGCGGAAATTTGTTCATTTGAAGAAGTTGCTTATTTATTATTAAATGGCGAGCTTCCAACTATAAAAGAATTAGAAAATTTTACTGAAGAGGAAAAATCAGAAAGAGATATTTCTGAAAATTTAAAAAATATTATTAAAAATTATCCAAAAAATGCTCACCCAATGGATACGACTAGGACATCGATTAGCCATATGGGCCTAGAAGATCCTGAGACAGAAGATAATTCAAAAGAAGCAAACTATAGAAAAGCTGTAAGATTATTATCAAAAATATCTACTGCCGTTGCTGCAAACTTTAGGTGTAGAAAAGGGCAAGAAATAATTGACCCTGATAAAAATTTATCTTTTTCTGAAAATTTTTTTCATATGTGCTTTGGTAAAATCCCAAGCCAGGAAGTTGTAAAAGCTTTTGATGTATCAATGATTTTATATGCCGAGCATAGTTTCAACGCATCAACATTTACATCTAGAGTTATTGCAAGCTCCCTATCCGATATGCATGGAGCGGTTGTTGGGGCTGTTGCGAGTTTAAAAGGGCCATTGCATGGAGGTGCAAATGAAGCTGTGATGCATATGTTAAATGAAATTAAAGGACCAGATCAAGCTGAAGAATGGATGATGAATAAAATTAAAAACAAAGGTTTGGTTATGGGCTTTGGTCATAGAGTTTATAAAAAAGGAGACTCAAGAGTTCCCACTATGACAAAATACTATGAAAAAACAGCTGCATTTTTTAAAAATGAAAAACTGCCTAAAACCTCTCAAATTTTAAGAGATGTAATGATTAGAGAAAAAAACATTTATCCAAATCTAGATTTTCCAGCTGGGCCAACTTATTACTTGATGGGATTTGACATAGATTTTTTTACACCAATATTTGTTGTTTCAAGAATCACTGGATGGACAGCTCATATAATAGAACAATTTGCTAATAACAGATTAATTAGACCGCTTTCAGCTTATAATGGCGCAGATCATAGAAGAGTTAGAGAATTAAAAGACAGATAAAGTTATTTTTTATTTTCATTAAAAAAATCTATTGTTCTTTTTGTAGCATCTTTCCAAACTTTTTTATTATAACCCACTCCACCTTGATATTTAGTTGACTCCCAGGCATGTCCTCCCTCATCATAATAATGAATTTTTACTGCAGAACATTTTTTTTCAGATTTTGAAATATGAGATTTTACATATTCAAGTTTTTGAACCCTATCTTTTTTCGGATGCAGGACTAATAATGGATTGCAATCTTTATTTACATATTTAACAGGATAACCATTTAATCCTCCTTTGAACGTCCATACCCCATAATGACTTGATGCGGCGTTTACTTGCTTTGTGCCTGCTAAATAAGTTGCCCAATATCCACCATTTGAAAATCCAACTGCAAATACATTTTTAGGATCAATTTTTGGATCTTTTTTTACAATACTAACAATCTCTGAAAGCTCTTTTTCGATTGGTTCTCTAAAAGTTGTCCAAGTTTTCTTTCGCGTTTTTGACGTTATTCCGTGACGCTCAAAAAAATTCGGTCCATATAATGCAAAACCTTCATTTAAATAATCTTTTCCTATATAATCCATAATATAATCTGACTTAAAGCCACCACTGCTATGTAACAGTATTACAGCCGGAAATGGGCCGTTTCCTTTAGGATATTTTTTTTCATGATAAATTGGTTCGGCAAAGACTAGGTTTGTAAACAAAAATAAATAAATGATTAAAAATTTCATCAATAAATTTTATCATACCTATTAACATGTCAATTTTTTTTATAGAACGGTACAATCTGAGAAAAAATAACCGCAAATATAATAAGGAATATACCAAAAACTTTAATTTCATTTAAAAACTGATTTAATATTAGCCATCCAGCTATTGCTGCAATTGCCCCTTCTAATGAAAAAATGATAGCTACCGGTGCTGGACCAAGATTTTGCTGACTAAAAACTTGAAGCAAAAAAGCAAAGCCACTTGATAAAATCCCAACATACAAGATCTCTTTATACTCCAATAATATATTTGAAATAATCACTTCTTCAGTAATTAAAGCTGGAACAAAAGTTAATATTGACCCTATAAGACATTGAAAAGCTGCAATGGTTAATGGAAAATTAAATTCTTTTAATAGTTTTGAAATAAAAACAATATGAAAGGACCAAAAAATTGCATTTAATAAAGCAATACTATCTCCTAACCTGACAGTAACATTATTAATTTCTGTTAAACAAAAACCTCCTAATAAACACATTAAAATTGAAGGCCATACGGACCAGTGAATGTTTTTTGAAAAGAAGAAATAGGAAACAAATGGAACAAAAACTACATATAAAACTGTAAATACAGCAGTATTTGCAACATCGGTATATAACAAAGCATATTGTTGTAGTGCATTTCCATAAGCAATTAAAAATCCTATGAAAATTAAATAAACTAAAATTTTTTTTAAATTATAATTTCCCTGTTTTATTTTTTTTAAATCAAAATATAAAAAAAAAGGCAGTAAGGTCAGAAAGCCTAAAAAAAGTCTTGCTGATGTAAATGTTAATGGACCAATGTGATCCATT
>VTPE01000097.1 GCA_008638005.1 Pelagibacteraceae bacterium
CGTTTACATTGGGGCGGCAACTAAACATGCTGAAGTTGCAGACTCAAAAGATATTAAAAAAGCAATACCCTCTTTAGCTTCCTTAGCGGGCCATATTGGAGATTTACAAGTTAGAAATAGAGGAACCTTAGGTGGATCAATTGCAAACAATGATCCTAGTGCGTGTTACCCTTCAGCTTGCATTGCATTAAATGCAACAATTCATACTTCTGATAAAAAAATTGAAGCACAAAAATTTTTCAAAGGTATGTTTGAGACCGCTTTAAAAAAAGATGAATTAGTCAAAGGAGTTGATTTTATGATTCCGGAAACCTCATCTTATGTAAAAATTCCAAATCCAGCATCAAGATATGCAATGGTTGGAGTTTACATTGCTAAACATAAGAGCGAGATTATTTGTGCTATTACAGGTGCTCAACCTGTCGTTTATAGATGTAAAGAAATTGAAAAGTTATTAAGTGACAATTTTTCACCGGAGTCTTTAAATGATCTTAATTTAGACTCTAGTGAGATGAACTCCGATATACATGCATCAGCTGAATATAGAGCGAGTTTGATTGTTTCAGCCGCTCAAAAAGCTGTTGCAAATTGTAAATAGTTTAATTTTCTATTTAATTTCTGTTAAAGTATTCGAATGAAGAATGCTTTTGATGAAAAAATATTAGACGAAGCTGATCAGTGGTTAGAGCAAAATAAAAAAGTTATATTAGCAACAGTTGTACAAACCTGGGGATCTTCACCACGACCCACGGGAAGTTTAATGATTGTCAATGATTCTGGCGATTTTTCTGGTTCAGTATCAGGAGGTTGTGTTGAAGGAGAGGTTGTAAGGCAGTGTTTGGATCTTATCCAGGAGGAAAAGAAATTTAAAAAAATAGAATTTAAAGTTTCAAATGAAAGTGCATGGAATGTTGGCTTAGCTTGTGGTGGTGAAATAGCAATCTTTCTAGAAAAATTAGAAGATGCAGCTTAAAATTTTAAAAGAAATTATTAGTTTAAAAAATTCAAAAAAAGAATTTTCAGTTATCACTAATTTAAAAACAGGAAAAAGTTATATATTTTTTATCGACAAAACCTTAGACGAAGACATAAAAAATTTAGAAGAACAAATTAAACAATCCTATCTTTCAAGGCGGGATGGTATGATTAAAGGTTCGGATCTTTTTGTAAAAAATTATCACAGACCTATTAAAGTAGTTGTTATAGGAGCTGTACATATTGCACAGTTTTTTGTTGAATATGCTAGACACTTAAATCTAGATATTTATATAATAGACCCGAGAGGTTATTTTGCTTCAGATAAAAGATTTCCCACTGCAAATATAATTAATCTTTGGCCCAAAGAGGCATTTCAATATTGTCCGTTGGATGACAATACTGCTCTTATTGCACTAACACATGACCCCAAAATCGACGATCCAGCGATTCAAGAAGGTTTAAAACAAAAATGTTTTTATATCGGGGCTCTTGGAAGCAAAAAAACACATGAGAATAGATGTAAACGATTAATGGAAAATGGTTTTAATGAAAGTCAAACTCAAAAAATATTTGGACCCATTGGTATTAAATTCGGGGGCAGATCAGCACCTGAGATTGCATTATCTATTATTTTTCAATTAATGACAGAAATCTATAAACAGTGATTACTGCGATTGTATTAGCAGCTGGAAAATCAAAAAGATTTGGCAAGAGTAATAAATTATTAGCTTCTTATAAAAAAAATCCGGTTCTCAATTACACATTAAATAAAATTCTAAAAAGCAAAGTTGATGAAGTACTACTTGTTACAGGTTATCAAAATAACAAAATTCAAAATCAATTTAAAAAGTATTCAAATATTAAATTTTTATTTAATAAAAACTTTAATAAAGGCATGTCTTCTTCAATTAAGCTCGGTTTGAAAAATATGAATAAAAAAACAAAAGGTTTTATGATTTGTTTAGGAGATATGCCTAAAATTTCGACCAAAGTTTATGATCAAATAATATCTAAATTTAAAAAAATTAAAAATTATCCAATGGTTCCTTATAATTTTTCAAAACAAGGAAATCCTGTTTGTTTTCCTATAAAACTTAAAACAAAATTAATGAAAATTAATGGAGATCAAGGTGCTAAAAAAGTTTTGAAACAATGCAAGTTTAAAAAAATCTTAGTTAAATCAAAATCAATACTTTTTGATATTGATCATAAACATGATCTTAAAAAATAAAATTTTTTATCTCGTTTTTTAATTCTTCTGGCTTATGAAGAGTAATCGTTTTAAATCCAAGCTCTGAGGCTGAAAGTGTATTTTCCGGTCTATCATCAATAAAAAGAGTTTTTTTGGGATCACAATTAAATTTTTCTTTAGCTAATTCATATATTTTTTTATCAGGTTTTTTTAAATTAACTTTTCCCGAAATAATCATATCATCAAATTTCTCAATAAAAGGATTTTTGGATTTATAAATATCAAACTGATCACCTGGAAAATTACTTAATATATAGATTGGAATTTTTTTATCCTTTAAGCCTAATGCAATTTCAATATTATCATCATAAGTTCCCGTTATCATTTCTTGAAAACGTCCATAAAAGGCTTCGATTGCCTCTTTGTAATCTGGGAATTTTTTTACTCTTTCAATAGTTGCAGGCTTTGTATCATAAACTAAATCTTGCTGAATATGCCATTCCCATGGACAAATTTCTTTAAAAAAAAAATCTATTTCTT